>CAZVDC010000016.1:0-10340 GCA_964625995.1 uncultured Candidatus Saccharibacteria bacterium | reverse complement strand
GGTGAAAAGACCTCGTTACAGGATTTTGAAGATATGAAACCAGATTACGCAAAATATTTAATTAGAAAAACTAAACAGGATTTTGATAAAATTGCTGAGCATTTTTCTGAAACAAGAAAAAGAATCTGGCCAGAAATAGAGGAATTAAAAGAATACATTAAAGAAGGAGAGAAGATGTTAGATGTAGGATGCGGCAATGGACGGCTTTTTGAATTTTTTCTTTCGCAGAACAAAAGGATTGATTATACCGGTATTGACGTTTCAGAAAAATTGGTCAAAATAGCTCAAAGAAGATATGGGAATTATTTTAAAGTAGCCAATATTCTTAATCTACCCTTTAAAGATAATTCTTTCGATACTGTTTGGGCAATTGCTGTTTTTCATCATATTCCTTCGAAAGGACTTCGGTTAAAAGCTCTTAAAGAAATAAAACGGGTTTTGAAAAATAATGGTAGGGTGATTATAACCTGTTGGAACCTTTTTCAACTTCGCTATTTTAAATTACTACTAAAATATACTTTTATCAAGCTATTTAGAGGTAGTGAGTTAGACTTTAAAGACCTATTAATTCCTTGGAAAGAAAAAGATGTAGTAATTGAACGCTACCATCATGCATTTACCAAAAGAGAACTAAGGAAGCTTTTTAAAAAAGCAGGTTTTAAAATTGAAAAACTTCAGTATCTAAAAAGGAGAAATAAAAAGTTTAATATTTTAGCAATCGGAGTTAAAAGTGAATAAAAGATTGCCAAGAAAATTCTATACTCAGTCAACTTTAAAAATAGCCAAGCAAATGCTTGGTAAATATTTGGTTCGCAAAATTGGAAGTAAAAAATTAATTGGTAAAATTGTTGAAACCGAGGCTTACATTGGTCCAGAAGATAAGGCCTCTCATGCTTATCAAGGAAAAATCACTGAGAGAAATAAAGCAGAATATTTAATTGGCGGACATATTTATATTTATTTGGTTTATGGAATGTATTGGCAGCTTAATATATCAACAGGAAATGAGGGGCAGCCCGAGTGCGTGCTTATTCGAGCACTAGAACCTGTAATTAAAAATTTAAATATAGAGAGTAAGGAAGATATGTTAAAGATAAAAAACTTGGCCAATGGACCAGGGAAATTGTGTCGCTGGCTGAAATTAGACAAATCTTTTTATGGTGAGGATTTAGTAAAAAGTAAAAGAATTTGGCTAGAAGAAGGAGAAAAAATTAAACCAAGCCAAATTATAGCTAGTAAAAGAATTGGTATTGATTATGCTGAAGAATGGGCTAGTGTTCCTTGGCGGTTTTATATTAAAAACAACCCTTTTGTTTCTCGTATTTGATATTTATAAAGTTTTGTATGTAATAATTAAGCATTAAAGACCAAATGAATTAAATAATGTCTAATTCCTAGTTATTCTAATTAACCTAATCAATTCCTAATGTCTAATGACTAAAATCTAAGATTTAAAGTACGGGTGGTCACTATGAAATGTAACGAGGAAAGACTTCGTTACAACCTGTAACGAGGAAAGACCTCGTTACATTTAGAAATTCTATTGTAAAATTTGTTAAATTTTTAAATTATGTGTTATTATATTTTTAAATGTATTTTTATTTTTAAACTATGAAACTTTATTTTTTCGGCGCCACTCGTTCAGTTACTGGGTCTAATTATTTAATAGAGCTTAATAAATTTAATAGCGAAGAGAAGATTAAAATTCTTATAGATTGTGGTATGTTTCAGGGGGCAAGGCATGTTGAGGAAAAAAATTATGAAGATTTTCCTTATAATCCTGGAGAAATTGATTATGTTTTACTGACCCATGCTCACCTTGATCATATAGGAAGAATTCCCAAGCTTTATAAAGACGGCTTCAGAGGAAAAATTTTTACTACTTTTCCTACTAAAGATTTTGCTCGGATAATGCTTGAAGATAGTCAGGAAATTTTAGAAGAGGAGGCAAGACAGTTTAAAAAAGAGCCCCTTTATCAAAAAGAAGATGTTGAAGGAAGTTTAAATTTAATACATGGTGCTGATTATGGCAAGAAAATTAATCTAGGAGAGCAAATTATATTCCGCTTTCGTGATGCTGGCCATATTTTAGGGTCAGCAATAATAGAATTATGGTTAAAAGAAAAGTCTCAAGAGGGGGTAATCAAAGAAAGAAAAATAATTTTTTCTGGTGATTTAGGAAATCCTCCAGTTCCTTTGTTAAGACCGACAGAAAAGATAGAGGAAGCAGATTATGTTGTTGTTGAATCAACTTATGGAAATAAAATTCATGAAGATAAAGAAGAACGCAAAGATTTGTTAGAGAATGCTATAGAAGATACAATAACTAGAGGCGGAACCTTAATGATTCCTGCTTTTGCCCTCGAGAGAACTCAAGAACTTCTTTTTGAGCTTAATGAATTAGTGGAAAACAATAGAGTCCCCAAAGTTCCTGTTTTTATAGATAGTCCTTTAGCCATCAAGGCAATAGATATTTATAAAAGATATTTTCAATATTATAATAAAGAGGCAGTTTATTTAATTAAATCCGGAGATGATTTATTTAAATTTCCCGGTCTTGTTTTTACTAAGACCGTAGAGGAGTCAAAAAAGATAAATAATGTTAATCCTCCCAAAATAATTATAGCTGGCTCAGGCATGTCTACTGGGGGAAGAATTTTGCATCACGAGATTCGTTATTTACCCGATCCTAACAGCACAATTTTATTTATTGGATTTCAAGTTGCTGGGAGCTTGGGACGAAGAATTCAGGATGGAGTAAAAGAGGTTCGTATTTTTAATCAAAACATTCCAGTTAGAGCCGAGGCTAGAACGATTTCTGGATATTCAGCACATGCAGATAGAGAAATGTTAAGAAATTGGTTAGAGGAAATTAAAACTCCTCTTCAACATATTTTTGTTGTTCATGGAGAAGAAGAACCAGCTTTAGCCTTGGTTCAGCTAATTAGAGATCATTTAGGAATTAAAGCAACTGCTCCTATGTTTGGGGATGTAGTTGAGTTATGATATAATTGTAATATAAGCAGAAGAACGCAGATGATTACGCAGAAGAACGCGGAACTTCTAAGCGTATCCGCGTTGTTTATCCGCGTAGGTCTGCTTTATAAAAATGAAATACAGAATAGCTGTTTCAGGTGCAGCAGAAACCAAGCATTGTAGCCCTGGTGTATTAGAATTAGCTAAAGAGGTAGGAAGAGAAATAATAAGACAGGGCGGAATTTTAATTACCGGAGCAACTTCAGGGATTCCCTTTTGGGCAGCAATTGGAGCAAAGGAAGAAGCAGGAACAGTAATAGGGTTTTCTCCAGCCGCTTCAGAAATAGCTCATAAAAAAACATATAGGCTGCCAACAGATTACCATGATGTTATTATTTATACAGGTTTTGATTATGCTGGCCGAAATCTTATATTAACACGAAGCGCTGATGGTATTATTACTATTTGTGGACGAATGGGAACTTTAAATGAGTTTACTATTGCTTTTGAGGATCAAAAGCCTACTGGAGTTTTAATCGGGTCGGGAGGAACAGCTGATATAGTAAGAAAAATTGTCAAAAGTTCTCATCGTGGTCCAGGAAAAGTTGTTTATGATTCTGACCCGAAAAAATTAGTAAAAAGATTAATAAAATTAATAGAAAAAGAAAAATCATAATGCGGATATGCGGATTTAATACCGACCTGCCTTACCGGCAGACAGTTAATGCGGATTGCGGATTATTATAATTCGGAATCTGCAGTTCGGTATATTATCTGTATATTCCGCATCATAACTATGGTCGAAGAAAAAAAAGAAGAATTAGTTGGAAAAGTAACTCATTATTTTGGAAAAATTGAAGTTGCTATTATAGAATTGAGCAAAGGAATAAAGGTAGGAGATAAAATTCACATTAAAGGCAACACCACCGATTTTGAACAAGAGGTTAATTCTATGCAGATAGAGCATCAAAATATTGAAAAGGCAAAGAAGGGAGATGTGATTGGATTGAAGGTTAAAGAGAAAGTTAGAGAAGGAGACGAGGTTTATAAGGTTTTAGATTAATAAAACAATGGATAGGTCTACAATTTATGCAACCGCCACTTTAGTAGGAACTATAGTAGGGGCAGGAATGTTTGGTATACCCTATGTAGTAGCCCAATCAGGGTTTTTGATTGGAGCTGTTTTTTTATTTATTTTGACTATTGTTAGTATTCTTTTGCACCTTGCTTATGGAGAAATAGCTTATAAGACTCCGGGCAAGCATCGTTTGGTTGGATATGCTGAGCATTATTTAGGAAAATACGGCAAGGTAATAGTAACAATTTCTTTATTAATAGGATTTTTTGGTTCTCTCTTAGTTTATATAATTATAAGTGGAGAATTCCTTTCAGAATTGTTTTCTCCTTTATTTGGAGGATCTTCCTTTGTTTATAGTTTAATATTTTTTGCTATAGGTTCTTTAGGGGTTTTAAAAGGATTGAAACTCATAGAACAACTGGAATTAGTCATAGGTTTATTGTTATGCGGAATAGTATTATTAATTTTCTTTAGTGGTATTTTTCATTTAGATGTTTCAAATTTAAAAAGTATTAATTTAAAGCAGTTTTTTCTTCCTTATGGAGTAATTCTTTGGGCCTTAGCTGGAGGAGCTGCTGTTCCCGAACTTAAAGAGGTAGTAAAGGGAAATGGTAAAAGTTATAAAAAGGCGATTGTTTTAGGAACTCTTATACCTGCAGTCTTATATTTTTTATTTATGTTTGTAGTGGTTGGGGTCTCGGGAGAGCGAACATCTCCTGAGGCCATTCAAGGATTGATGGGAATCTTAGGTAGGGAAATAACATATATAGGAGCAGCCTTTGGAGCATTAGCATCAATAACTTCTTTTTTTGTAATAGGATTAGCCTTGAAGAAAGTTTTTTGGTATGACTATAGGATTAATAAAAATTTAAGTTGGTTTTTGGTTTGTTTTATCCCTTTATTGGGTTTTTTGCTGGGGTTAAGAGAATTTATTCCGATTATTGGATTTTTAGGAGTATTTCTGGGTGCGATAGAGAGCGTTTCTATAATATTAATTTATAAAAAAGTAAGCCGGATCAAGAAGGCAGATTTAGATTATAATTTAAAACTACCTAAGATAGTAATTTTTAGCTTGATTGTTTTGTTTATTTTAGGCTTTATTTATCAGATAATTTATTACGTAGCCTAAGTTTATTAGTGAAATGAGATTGATAAATAAAAAATTTTTTTATAACACGGAAAAAGTATTATTTTATACCTTTATATTTTCACTTCCCCTTCAATTGAGAAAAATTTTATTTATTTTTTCTGATAGATTTATTGAATGGAATTCAGCTTTTTTATATTTTACAGATTTAATACTTTTTGGAATATTTGCTTTATGGATAAGGCGGGCAATTAAGGAAAAAAGAAAGATATTTGAAAAAACTGACATTCTTGTTTTAACTTTTTTGTTTTTTGTTTTATTCTCTTTAATAGTTAGTCAGAACAGAATTTTAGGTTTATATCAGTTTATTAAAATAGGAGAATGTGTTTTGCTCTTTATATATGTAAAACATAATTCTGGAGTTTTTAGACTAGAAACAATAGCAAAAATTGTTATCGTCAGTGGTTTTGTTCAGGCTATCTTAGCAATTGTTCAGTTTTTAAACCAAAGCAGTTTAGGATTTAAACATTTTGAAGCAGGAATATATAATCGTTACTTGCCCGGAGTAGCAACCTTTTTGGTTAATGGGGTGAGGATTGTTAGGGCATACGGAACCTTGCCTCATCCTAATATTTTAGCTGTGTTTTTATTGGTATCAATTTTTTGTTTGTACTATCTTTGGTTGACAAAAAAAAGAGAGAAAAACAAAAAGACATTTTTCACAATTCTTTCGGTTGTTTATTTTGTTCTAGTTCTTGCTTTAATGTTTACTTTTTCCAGGTCAGTTATTTTTATTTTTTTAGCAATAAGTCTTTTTTTGTTTTTGATAAAGATAATAAGCAATTCTGCTAAAAAAAGAGCCTTAGAACTTTTTATTTTATTTCTTGTAATTTTTAGTTTAAATGTCATTTTTCTTTGGCCAGAGATTTATGCCCGTTTTTTGGAGGTTTCTCCTAAAGAACAAGCAGTTACTTTAAGGGTTTATTATAATGATATTGCCCTGGAGATAATTAAAAAAAGTCCTATTTTAGGAATAGGAGCAGGAAATTTTGTTTGGTTTTTATATCAGAATTTTCAATTTAAGGAAACATGGCTTTATCAACCGGTTCATAATCTTTTTCTTCTTATAGCTAGTGAAATAGGAATTTTGGGTCTGATATTTTTTATTTTATTCCTAATTCAGGTAATTTTTTATAAAATAAAAACCTTGGGGTTTAAGAAAATTATAAGCAATTCTTTTTTACTGCTATTTTTGAGCTTTTTAGTTCTGGGATTGATTGATCATTATTTTTGGACTATTCAACAAAGTAGATTATTGTTTTGGTTTGTCCTAGGGCTTTTATATTCTCAAGGGGCCTTTAAAGAAAAAAGTTAGCCATATGAAATATATTTGTGATTTTCATATTCATTCCAAGTATTCTAGAGCCACTTCGAAAGAAATGGATGTTTTAACTATAAATAAATGGGCAAAAATTAAGGGAATACAAATAGTTGGCACTGGAGACTTTACTCATCCTTTATGGCTGCAAGAACTTAAAGAAAATTTAGAGCCAGCAGAACCAGGTCTTTACAAAATAAAAACTAGAAAGCAAAACAATGGACTAGATTTTAAAATTGGCAACTCCAATACTTTTTCAGAACCCAGATTTATACTAACAGTTGAAATTTCTAATATTTATTCCAAAAAAGGAAAGGTTAGAAAAATTCATAATATCATCTTTGCTCCGGACTTTGAAACTGTAGAAAAGATAAACACCCAGTTGGGATGGATAGGAAACCTTAAAGCTGATGGTCGGCCGATTCTAGGCCTAGATGCCAAGGAGTTAGTTAAGATTGTTTTAAGTGTTTCTCCTGATTGTTTGGTTGTACCTGCCCATGCTTGGACTCCATGGTTTAGCGTTTTTGGAGCTAATTCTGGGTTTGATTCTCTTGAAGAATGTTTTGAAGAATATACAAAGTATATTTATGCTATTGAGACAGGATTATCTTCAGATCCCCCAATGAATTGGAGATTATCAGCGCTTGATAACATAACTTTAATTTCAAACTCTGATGCCCATAGTCCTAGCAAACTTGGTAGAGAGGCAAATATTTTTGAAGGAGAAAAAATAAATTATAAATTAATTATTGAAGCAATTAAAAAAGGAGCCAAAATTGATAAAAAAGCTATTAGTCAGCAGGAAAATGCTTTACAATTAATACAAACTATTGAATTCTTTCCCGAAGAAGGGAAGTATCATTTTGATGGCCATAGAAATTGTGGAGTTTGTTTTAGCCCCGAAGAGTCAAAAAAACATAATAATATTTGTCCTAAGTGTGGCAAACCATTAACAATTGGAGTAATGCATAGAGTTTGCGAATTAGCAGACAGGAATCCAGGTGAGACTCCTGCAAGTGCTATTCCTTATAAAAGACTGATTCCTTTAGAGGAAATTATTGCTGATGTTTTAAAAATTGGAACTGGAACAAAACAGGTTATTGAAATTTATAAAAGATTAATTAAAACCATTGGGCCAGAGTTTAAAGTTTTACTTGAAGCAAAAAAAGAAAATCTTTTAGCTGCTAGTTCTCCAGAAATTGCTGAAGCAATAATAAGGGTTCGTGAGGGGAAAGTAAACCTTAAACCCGGATTTGATGGAGAATTTGGCAAGATAAGTATTTTCAGCGAAGAAGAATTGGGAGGGATAAAAGGAGGGCAGGAATCGCTTTTTTAACTCTATTAATTAAGTTATGACTGAGTTTATAAAGCCAATAATATCTTTTATTTACGAACAAAGATATATCTTTGTTTTTTTAGCCGCTCTTTTTGAGGGGACAAATATCATGTTATTAGCTGGCTTTTTATATCGTTTAGGCGTTTTTAAGTTTTGGAACACTTTTTTTCTTTTATTAATGGGATATTTTTTAAATGGTTATATCTGGTATTATATTGGTTATTTTGGCGGAAGAAAATTTTTAAATAAATGGGGTTCTCGTTTTCTTTTAACCAAGGAGAGGTTGATAAAAATAGAAAATTATTTTAGAAAGCACACAACGAAAGCCCTTATAATTACAAGAATTACCTATGGAATAAGCAGTTATGTTCTTATTTTAGCTGGTATTTTTAAAACAAAGGCAAAAAAATTTTTCTGGTGTAATTTAATCGCTTCAATAATTTGGGTTTTAGGAATGTTTTTTATTGGTTACAGTTTTGGAGCGAGCTATACCCTTGTGGGAAAGATAACAAGAACTGTGACTATTTGGTTGACAGTAGTAACCTTTATTTTAATGATTCTTTCGGCAATAGCTTTAGTTTTATGGCTTAGAAAATTGGCAAGGAGAAAATTTTTAGAGAAAATTTTGAATCATAATTATTGGTCGGCTTTAAAAAAAATTAGTAATAAATTTTATAAATTTTTAGATGATAATATTTAAGTATAGCAAATCTCAATGTCTTTAAAGTTATACATTGGAACATCTGGTTGGAGTTATTGGCACTGGAAAGGAAAATTCTATCCTGAGAAATTGTCTTCCAAGAGTCAATTAAAATATTATAGCAAGCACTTTAAAACCGTTGAGATAAATTCTTCTTTTTATCATCTTCCCCGGGCAAAAACTTACCAAAATTGGGCAAGTCAAGTATCTGATGATTTTGTTTTTGCGGTTAAGGCAAGTCGATTTATTACTCACATTAAAAGATTGAAAGGAGTTAAACTGGCTTGGAAAAGATTTGTTGGGAATACTATAAATTTGGGGAATAAATTAGGACCGATTTTATTTCAGTTTCCTTCTAGTTTTCAGGCTAACCCTATAAATATTAAGCGGTTAGAAAAGTTATTGGTTTATATAAAAAGAAATTGGCCTGGATTAAAGTTAGCTTTTGAATTCAGGCATAAAAGTTGGTTTGATAAAAAGATTTATAAAATTTTAAAGAAATACAAAACGAGTTTGGTAATTGCTGATTCTTCTCGTTATCCCAAAGACATTGTTTCTACTACCGACTTTGTTTATTTTCGTTATCATGGACCAGCTGAGCTTTTTGGCTCCAAGTATTCTGAAAAACAGCTACAACAAGAAGCAAAAATAATTAGAAAATTTCTAAATCAAAAAAAAGAAGTATATGTTTATTTCAATAATGATTTTTCTGGATATGCAATAGAGAATGCAAAAGAATTAATAAAAATTTTAAGGTAAACTATGGCTAAATTTTCTATTTCAACAAAAGGCAATAATGATATTATTGATATTACTCCACAAGTGATTGAGCAAGTTAAAAAGACAGAAGTTAAAGAAGGAGTATGTTTGATTTCCTGCTCAGGTTCAACCTGTGGGATTACTACAATTGAATATGAACCAAATTTAATTAGGGACTTTAAAGAGTTTTTAGAGAAATTAGCCCCTCGCGATAAAAAATATTATCATGATGAAACTTGGGGAGAGAAAAACGGTTATTCTCATCTTTTGTCAGCTTTATTTAAACCTTTTTTAACAGTGCCAATTGAAAACGGAGAGTTAACTTTAGGAAGTTGGCAACAAATTGTTTTTTGTGATTTTGACAGTCGGCCCAGAAGAAGAAAAGTTTTGGTAAAAATAATTAAAAATTAAGGCGATCCGAATGATCCGAATAAACACCCGAATGATCCTAATATTTATTCGGATAATTCAGATGTCATTAGTAGATTGGAATCGCTTATGAAAATAACTAAAGATATGAAAATTGAAGAGGTTTTGAAGAAATACCCTCAAACTAGAGAGGTTTTTGAAGAATATGGGTTTCATTGCCTTGGTTGTATAGCAGCGAGATTTGAGACAATTGAGGAAGGAGCTGTTGTTCACGGAATTGATGTTGATAAATTTCTTAAAGATATTAATAAGAAAATAAGTGAGGAGTAATTAGATTATATAAAAAACCGCGGTTTATTTTATTCCGCAGTTTTTTTATTTTTTTTAAATTTCAACTCAATTTTTTTTATTGAAAAATCAATATTTTTAGAGAAGTTGAGGGGAGGAATAACTTTATTTAAGGATTTGGTGAACCAGTGAAAAGAAAATAGATAAACAGAAAGAGAGATGAAAGCAAAACCAGGTTTTTTAGTTATTATCACTCCCAATATACCCCCAAGAGAAAGTATTCCAGAAATGATAAGTTCGGAAACTTCCTTTCTTTTCAAGTTACCTCCTTTGAATATTAATACTTTGTAAGGGTAACATTTATTTTAA
>CAZVDC010000015.1:8329-10692 GCA_964625995.1 uncultured Candidatus Saccharibacteria bacterium | reverse complement strand
AATTTTTAATTTTTAACCAATTCTTTAATTCTTTAATTTTGAAAACAAAATGTAACGAGGCCACTCTACGGGTGGTCACCCGAAGGGTAGAAAAACCTTGTTGCAAATGTAAATGTAACGAAGAAAGACCTCGTTACATACCTCGTTACATTTCTTGTTGTATACAATTTATGAAAATTCAAACCGGTAAAAACAACCCAATTCTCCGTAAAAAATCTCTTCCTGTAGAAGAGGTTAATAATAATATCCGGAAACTAGCCAAAGAAATGATAAGGATAATGATAAAAAACAACGGAATAGGATTATCAGCCTGTCAGGTTGGAAAAAACATTAGAATGTTTGTTGTTCATCCCGAACTATCAAAAAAACAGGTTTATATCAACCCAAAAATTATAAAAATCTCTAAAAGAACAGATATAATGGAAGAAGGTTGCTTAAGTTTGCCCGGGGTTTTTATTCCTATAAAAAGGGCAAAGTCTCTAAAAATAAAAGCTATTGATGAAGATGGAAAAGAGTTTACAATGAAGGCTAAAGGTCTTCTGGCGCGGGTAATTCAACACGAAAATGACCACCTTAATGGAATTCTTATCACAGACAAAGCAGAAAATAATTAAGATAAAATGAAAAAAGATAAAAAAATTACAACAATCTTAATAGGAACGTCAGAATTTGCTGAAAGGGTTTTTAGAAAAATTTATCCCGAATTAATCTCAGAGGGTTTTAAAATTATTGCTGTAATTACTGCTCCAGATAAACCTGTGGGTAGAAAACAAGAATTAACTCCCCCACCCGTAAAAAAATGGGCTTTAGAACACAATCTATTTATTATTCAACCCGAAAAAATTAAAAATCCAGAATGGATAAAAAAAATTAATGAATTAAAACCTGAATTAATTATTTTAACTGCTTATGGCCAGATTATTCCTAAGGAAATTTTAGACATACCAAAATATGGTGCCTTAAATATTCATCCTTCTCTATTGCCAAAATATCGGGGACCCTCCCCTATTCAAGCTACAATCTTAAACAGTGATAAGGAAACCGGGGTGACAATAATTTTAATGGATGAAAAAATGGACCATGGACCAATAATATCAAATTCCAAATTCCAAATTCCAAATTCCAAAATTACTTATGAGGAGCTTTCTAATAAATTGGCAGATTTAGGAGCTGAATTACTAATCAAAACTCTACCTGACTGGATTAATGGAAAAATTAAACTCCAATCCCAAAATCATTCTAAGGCAACTTATACTAAAATTATTAAAAAAGAAGACGGAAAAATAAATTGGAATCAATCAGCAGAACAGGTTGAAAGACAAATCAGGGCTTTTCATAAATGGCCTGGCAGTTTTGCAAAAATTGAAAGCCACAAACCAAAAATTAAAAATAAAACTTTAAAAATATTAGAAGCAGATATTTTAGAAGAAAATAAAACTCCAAAAGTAGGTCAGGTATTTCTTGTTGAAAATCAAAAATTAGGAGTCCAAACCAGAGATGGTATTTTAATTCTTAAAAAGGTTCAACTGGAGGGCAAAAAACCTGTTTCAGCTAAAGACTTTTTAAATGGTTATCCAGAAATTATTGGAGCAAAGTTAAAATAATAAATTTACACGGTTGTCTTGCGATTTAAAAAAAGCACCTATTTTATTAGGTGCTTTCTTGTTTTTTAAAAGAATCTACAATTAAAACAATGGTTCCTATCTCAGCCCAATTATATAATCTTTTAGCATCTTTTTTAAATAACCTTACGCAACCATGAGAGGCAGGATGTCCAGGCATTTCGCCTTCATGAATAGCATAATACTTAGTAAAGCTCATTGTCCAGGGCATAGGATCTCCGTATAAGGTAGAAATATGAAAAGGGCTTTTATAAAATATCTTAAATCTTCCTCTAATTGTATAATGCCCTGGTTTTGCGCTGGAAATAGGACAAGAAAACAACAATTTTCCATATTCATAAACCGCTAAAAACTGTTCTTTTATTGATATTAAGATAAGTTTAGGCGTGTTTTTCTCTCTAGGTATAATACGAGGAAAAAAGGGATATTCATAAACTAATTTTTTAGCAAACCGCCAGTTTTCCGCAAGAATATTTCCGCCTTTCTTCGCTAAAATCAAATCCATAGGAACCATTAAAACCATTCCTGGTTTGATAAATCTTTTTTCGATTCTGTTTAGATAACAAATAATTTCCCATTCGTCTTTTTTAAATAATTTAAAAATACCTCCTTGAGTAAATTTAATCTTTTGAACAACTATTCTTTTTTGAATGTCTGCATTTAATTGATTGTTAAGGTTCAAGATATTTAAAAGTAGCAAAAAGAAAAAATAGAATTTTTTAAAAGGCAATTATTCCTCCT
>CAZVDC010000015.1:5072-8229 GCA_964625995.1 uncultured Candidatus Saccharibacteria bacterium | reverse complement strand
AGCAATAGTTTTTTCAGCTAATAATTTAAAGTTATGAATTAAATTTTCGGGTAGCACCTCCTCTCCGTGCTCTAAAATACTGCCTAGCTCCAGCTTAATCTTTGAGATATTTTTTAAACCGTTCTTGTTAGCATACTTAAGAACGGTTTTTAGAACTTCATTTGCTAAATGCCAATCATGCATTTTATAATCGCAGATCTACGCTGATTAAGCGCCTTTGGCAATACGCTGATTGACGCAGAGTCTTGTGTGTATCTGCGTATTCCGAGCTTTACTCGGAAATATTCTGCGTGTATCTGCGGCCTTAGTGGACTGAACAAGTAACGCAAGGATCATAAGCTCTAATTAGCATTTTTATTTTATCCTCACGCTCTTTTTGGTTTAAATTTTTAAAGCCTTCAACTTTTTCAAATTCTTCTAAATCAGCCTCTAAATTGGCAATGTTCTGAGCAGTCGGGGTTATAATATTTATAGTTTTAACTATTCCATCTTCTATTTCTACATCATAAAATAAAGTGCCTCGAGGAGCCTCCATTGCTCCAACTCCCTTGCCAGTTCTATTTTTAATTTCTAGTTCTTTAATTTTATCTGCATCAAACTCATGTATAACCTGTTCCAAAATCTGTATAGCTTCTTCAAAGCAATGAATCAGTTCAATTGCTTGAGCAAGAATATTATAAAAAGGATTATAACAGGGAAATTTTAAACCGGATTTCTCTAACAATTCTTTGGCTTGAGGGTTTAACTTTTCTCGATTATTGTGAAGACGAGCTAATGCTCCTACCATATAAGGCTGTTTAATAAAATGAGTTCTTTTTACCACCTTATCTACTCCTTGAAATTCTTTAATTTGTTTAATAAATTCTTCTGGTTCTAAAACTAATTCTCCTGCCTTTATTTTTCCTCCATAAATAGCATATTCCTCTGGATGGGTTAATGAGACAAAAATAGTTTTTCGAAGAAATTTAGGGTATTTTAATTTAATAAAAAGTTCAGCCAGCCTGATAGTTAAAGGCATTACCTTTTTTGCTTCTTCTAAAAGCTCTTTCAGCTTTTCTAAATCAGGGGCTTTTCTTAAACCTCCAATAGATGGAGTTAGAGGATGAACGCTTCTACCTCCTACCACCTCTACTATTTTGTTCCCTACATCTCTTATCTTCATTGCATCATGAGTTTTTTCTGGATATTCATTAATCAGTTCCAAGTCGCTCTTAAAACCAAAAAAATCAGATAAAGAGAAGAAAAAAAGATGAAGGGAATGACTATTGATTAACTGTCCCATCATCATCAATTTTCTCAAAGAAAGAGCTGGCTCTTCTACTTTTACTTGATAGGCTTCTTCTAGCGCCTTAAATCCTGTTAAATTATGAACAACAGGACAAACACCACAAATTCTACTGCCCAATTCTGGAACTTCAATGTCTTTTCTATCTCTCATAATACCTTCAAATAATCGAGCGCCTTCTTCAATTTTAATTCTGGCAGCTCTAACATCCCCTTTTACAATATCAGCAGTAAAGGAGGCATGTCCTTCAATTTTTGCTATATGGTCTATGCGTATCCGCATAATTTAGAAACAGATTTACGCGGATAGTTACGCGGATTTACGCGGATAATTTCTGCGTAAATCTGCGTTAATATCTGCGCCTATCCGCTTCTATTGTTTCGTTTTTCTTCCCAAACCTTTCCAACAACATCTCAATTTCCTCATCGCTCAACCGGGCTTTAATTTTCAAAACTTTCTTCATTGCTTCTAAATTAATTCCTTCTCTTGGTCCTCGGCAACCATCACAGGGAAAGTTACTAGTCGGACACGGTGCTCCACATCCAGCCAGAGTAATTGGCCCCAAGCAGGGTTTTCCTAACAGAATTAAACAATTTTTATTCCGTCTTGGACACTCATCACAAACTGGCTTTTGAGGTATTTCAGGAATTTTTCCTGTTTCTAAAATAAAATTTATTAACCTGAAAAACTCTTCTTTGTTTATCGGACAACCAGGAATTTCTAAATCTACTTTTACTATTTCTTTTAATGCTTTAATGTTGGGATTGTCAATTCCTCTAATATTGGGGTAAATCTTTCTAATCAACTGTTTCTTGTCTCCCCTATAATCCTTTATTTCTTGAACGCCACCCATTGTAGCACAAGCACCAATTGCTATTAAAATCTTTGATTTTTTCCTTACTTTTTTAAGTCGCCTCTTTTGCTCTTTGGTTATAGGTGTTCCTTCAACAATTGCAATATCGTATTTATCAACATCGGGCAAATCCTCAATCAATCTAAAATCGCCAATATCTACTTTGGTTAAAAACTCTAAAAATCTTTCCCCTAGGTCAAAAATAGAGACCTGACACCCCTCACAACAAGTTAAAGAAAGAATAGCAATAACTGGTTTCTTCTTCATTGATTTTATTATACCAAAATTATAAAAAAGAAAAAGTGGTGTAAAAAATTGCACCACTTAATAAATTATTCTTAATTTTTGCTTTTTCTTATTACAGACAGACTTTTATTTTTAGCATGACAATAATAAACTCCGCTCATTTTTCCTGAAATATCAATTAATTTTAATTTCAGTATATTTTTACTTTTAAAAATAATTTCCACTTTTCCCCCAGCTATACCTAAAGGATATAGTTCTGGCTTATTCTGATATTTTGAACCTTTCTTTTTCTCAAAAAATGAAGACAATTCTGGAACAGAAGGCACTGCGTCGTGTACTATATCCCGTATGCTTATATTACCAATTACCATATCAAAACTAAACAATCCTAGTTCCGCCAATACTATTTCTTCTCCGGCTATTAATCTTTTTAAACTAGTTTCTGATAATCTAGTTATCAATTTTTCTTTCTCATTCAACAAAATCTCAAACAAAATACTTTCTTTAATATCTCTATCTTGATATTGCTTAATAGCAAATTCAGATGCAATAATCTTTTTAAGGTGCTCTAAAAAATCCGACGGGGTTAAAGAGTAAACTGATTTTTTATTTTGCTTAACTATATTTTTTTCCACTATTCCTCCTTTTTCTTTACTTTTTTAAAGTCTAAGATTTCAAAATTATTTTAACCAATTTAAAATCCTCTTGTAAACAGAAACAAAACATTCTTTGGGTGACCAGTGGCCCCTTGTATGAGATGTGACGAGGTCTTT
>CAZVDC010000015.1:0-4972 GCA_964625995.1 uncultured Candidatus Saccharibacteria bacterium | reverse complement strand
TTAGTTCTTTGAACAAATCAAGCGAATCTTGAGTTCTTCTCCATAAAGACCTAGCTTGAACTTTGCTCATTCTTTCTCTAGCGATGCCATAATGAAAAGTAATAAAATCGCCTTTTTGGACTTGTTTCAAAAATCCTTTTTTAATAACTCTCTTTTCTGTAAAATCAGCCAAACACAAACCAGACGACCTTTTGATTAAAGGATAATATTCAACGATTAAATCTTCTCCTCTCGTCTCTAGTACCTGACCAACTGATATTTTGCACTCATCTATCAATGAAAGAGCTGTTTTTGACCTATGAATCGAATCTAAAATAGTAAAATTGTGAAACGGAAAAAGAAATCCTTTTTCTTTTTCAATTCTTCTTAAATACCTATTACCTGTCCAATAGGCCCTAACTACTCGTCTGTCAAAAGGATCCTCAAAACCATGATAAGCAGCTATAAGTTTATACCAGTGAAAAGCAACCAACTTTTTCAATGCTTTTTCTGTCTCTTCTAAACCTTCTCCTTTTATTACAAAACTAAACAAAATTCCGTTAATACCCATCTTTTTTGCCATTAAGCATTCATATCCATAAAGAGCAGCAAGTTTTAACCCTTTTAAATCTTTCATTTTTCCTCCTTTAAAATTCTTAAAATTTCTTTTGCTTCTTTTCTGCTAATCTTTTTAACAGCAAAACCATTGCTAACCATAACATAATCCCCCTTTTTTACTCTTATTAACTGGCAATTGATTTTTTCTTTCTTGCCTAAAAAGTCTACTTCAGCTTCAGCACCAGAAACTTTTATTACTTTGGCAGGAATAGTTAGGCACATATTTAAAATAATTACAAGTGTTTATCTGCTACACTCTGAGCTGCAAAAGCCTCTGGTTTTATTTTCACAAAAAATCCAGAACCTCTAATCATTCCTGTAATTTCTTTAATCATATCCCTAGTAGGTCCTCCATTTCCAATATCTACGTGAATCTCTATTTCATTAGTAAATACAAGATTCTTTTTGTTGCCAGAATTCTTTTCTAGCTCTTTTATGACTTCTATAATTGTTTTACCTGTAGCTACGGTCACATTGTTGTTCTCAAGTCCTTGTTCTAAAAGAGCTTGCGCCAAAGCAAGAGACAATGTTGCTTCTTTATAAATTCTTTTTCTTAAATCCAAATTTTGATTATCAAAACTTCTCAGCCAAAAATAACGGCCCCCTTTTCCAATTCTGTGAATAGCAATCACGCTTACGTAATCTATTCCTTTTTCCCGAATTTCTGAATCAGTTCCAATTACAATCTTGTATCTTGCCGCACTATCTTCTAATCTATAATTCACTAATTCTTTTACTACTTCAGGAAAAGATAAAACCCCCCTCGTGGGACTTTTAAAGGGACTCTTTTTAATTAAATTTTTCAATGTATCAAGATGCTCCATTTTGCTTTTTCCTCCTCCAGTTTTCGTTAAATTCTTTTAATTTTGCCCCAACAATATTAGCACATGTTCTGCTACAATTTCCACAAAGAATACATTTTTTAATCTCTTCTTCTATTTCTTCAATTTCTGGGTCATCATCTTTTACCTCTAACATTCTGTACCTTATTAAGTTTTTAAAATGCCTTGGTCCGGTTTCTCCTCTCTGAGCCTTAATCCAAGCAGGACATTTTGCTTGACAATAAGCACAATCCATACAAAGCCATTCTTCTTCTGATAAACGCTTCATTGGAAATTTTATATCATCAGTAATCTTTTTGTTTCCTGTGTTAAACATCACTCCTGGATTAAGAATATCATTGGGATCAAAAATTTGCTTAATTTCTTTGAGGTAATTATAAACCCTGCTTCCCCATTCTTTTTCTAAGTACATATTTCGACATCTTCCCCCTCCATGTTCAGTTGCAGTTGTTCCTCCATATTTAAATACTGCTTCATAAACCCTATCGGCTATTTCCTTAATTTTAGGAATATCCTTGTCTGTAGTAGCTTCAATCACTGGGTCAATATGTATTGTTCCTACTCCGGCATGGCCATAAATAGCTACCTGCATATTTAGGTCATTAAAAATCTTTCTTAAATCGCGAACCAAATTGGGTATATCTTTAATCTTAACCCCCACATCATCAATAGAAACTAAGGGTTTGGTGGTAGGCGAGAATTTGGCCGTTAAAGGCAAAAGGCACTTTCTTATCTCCCAGATTTGCTGCATCTTCTTTGCATCTTTAATTATTTCTCCAACAAGGTCAAATTTTTCTAATACCTTTTCAAACCTTGCTAAAGTATTCTCAATATCTTCGTCAAACTCTATTATCAACATTGCTTCAGCTTCCTTTGAAATTCCTAATTTAGGGAAATTTTCACAAGCCAATCCCAAAGAAACCTTATCAACAAACTCTATAGCACTGGCTTTAAGATTTTTTGCTTCTTTAATTAAGTCATCGAGCTGGTCAAGGTTTTTCAGAAATACAGCCCAAGAAACAGGGGCGCCTGGTTTTTGGCTATGACGACTCTCTGGTTTTTTAACTGCTTTTAATTTTATTTCTGTAAAAATTCCTAATGTTCCAATGCTTCCAATCATTAAATGGGTAATCAATTCATTAATATTATAATTTTTTCTAAAGGCAAAAATATTATATGAAGAGGCATTTTGAATATCATCTTTATCATTTAAGACTTTCATTGCTTCTTCATCGTTTAAAATTCGGCTTTTTAAATCCTCTAGTTTTTCTTTATATTTTTCTACATTTTGACCAGTTTCAGTATTTACTATATCACCATCAGCATCAATAAATTCAATAGCCAACAAAAAATCATCTAAAGTTCCATACTTTACTGCTCCTCCGCCACAGGCTTTAGTTGCTACATTTCCACCAATCATACAAGCCCGTGATGAAGCTGGTGTGGGAGGCAAAAATAAACTGTGTTTTTCTAATTCTGCTTGTAATTCGTCATAAATAACCCCTGGCTGAGTTTTTATGTAATCATTTCCTACTTCTAAAATTTTATTAAAATATCTTGTGATATCTAAAATAATTCCCTCTCCCACAGCTGCACCAGCTAAAGAAGTGCCGGCGGCTCTTGGAGTAATTCCTAAATTGTTTTCCTTAGCGAATTTTACGGTTTTTTGAATATCTTTCTTGGTTTTTGGCAAAACCACTAGTTGAGGAATTAATTTATAAATACTGGCGTCAGTACTATAAACCTCACGCCAGTATCTTTGGGTTAAAACATCGCCCTCTATTTGGTTTTTAAATTTTTCTATGGCTTCTTGAGAAAGCATTTTAAGGAAAATAAAACTTTTAAAACCAAATTATATTAGGCTTTTATAAACTTAAAATTATTTTAAGACAAGAAAGATTATTTATTGTTTAATTTTTCTCTGTAGCATTCTGAACAATAAACATCTTGGTCATTTCTGGGTTCAAATGGAAGTTCAGTAATTTCTTTACCGCAATTAGCACATTTCCAAGATCCTTGATACATTCTTCTCTGGAAACTTCTTCTGCTATTGCTTCGCTGAGCTCTTCTTTTCTGATGACATTCCTGACAATAAAGCGGCAACCCCTTGACTGGTTCAAATGGTAATTCTGTAATCTTTTTCCCGCATTCGTCACATTTCCAGTTTCCTTTATACATCTTTCTTGGCCAACCATTTCCTTGCTGAGTGTTTTCTTCTGTCACAACAATTTAGATTTCAATAAACAATTTAACTTAAAACAAGCTAAAATCGCGTTTTAATAATAAATTGTAAATTAGAAACTTTTTATAATTTTACTTATTAATTCTACGACCTTTTTACTGACAACCTCCTTGAGAAGCAGAGGATTGACTGCTTAAATCCTGCGAGCATTCTTGAGGAGGGTTATTGAACGCTGCACAGATTTGATTTTTATAACTATTAGAACTTCGTGTTCCTTGATATTCAACACCATTTACTATTAGCTGAGGAGAACCACTAATGCCATACTTTTTATTCAAGGCTACTTCTTCAGCCAACATATCAAGAGCTTCGTTTTTTTGACAAGTTTTAATTTTTCCTATATCAATTCCAAGATTTTTAGCAATACCCTCCCAACATGTTTCTACATTATTAAGTCCACAGTTGTTATTTACTTCTTTTACAAAATCCCAAACTTTTTCCTTGTAATATTTCTGAACGCACAATTCTCTTACATCCTGGTTAAGCTCGTTAATACCATGCATAGAACAATACTTGTTTTCTTTATCTAAGCAATAATCAGCTCCACCGCCTCTATAATTGCTATAAATTACATAATGAAGTTCAATGTCCGCCTTGTTTTTCAAAAGTTTAGCTACCGGCATCATTAACTCTTCTGCTTGGTTTCCATAAGGACAAAAGCTCATTACAAATAATTCTACTTTTGGAATATCTGTTTTTGGTACAGAGGTTTCTGTAGCTTGACTACCCGAACTTAAAGATTCCTCCGTAATTTCTGTTGCTGGGCCAAATAACAATTTTCCATCACGAGTTACATAAGATTCAAATTCCTGATTATTTATTTCAATAATTAATTTATAAATCCCGCTTTTTTCTTCAACACTAACCAAAGAAGCAGTGGCCTGTCCTTGAAGAACTGCACTATTAATAAATTTTATAACTCTCTCGGCAGCCTTTTTTGAAGACAACTCACCAGGAATTTGTTTTTGACTTATACTATATAAACTTTCAGCTATAATTAAACCGGCTATTATAATAGCAATAGGAATTAGAAATTTGGCTAAGTTTTTTATATTGTTTGTGTCCTTGATATTTTTAAAGATATTTTTCATGTCTTTAGTTACAATTAGTATTTATTAGGAAAAAAATAAAAATAGAATAAAGCAGTATTGATCTAATTTATTTGACTTTTAACTATGAACATCTATTCTCGACCTTTACTTTAATCTCAAGTTTCTTTGGTTGTAGTATATCAGGTTTCAAAAAAAATAGCAAATATAACGATAATGTAACGAGGAAAGACCTCGTTACA
>CAZVDC010000014.1:0-11094 GCA_964625995.1 uncultured Candidatus Saccharibacteria bacterium | reverse complement strand
TGACCACCCGCAGGGTGGCCTCATTGCATTAATACAATAAGTCGTCTCGTTACAAGCCTCGATTTTCAAAATAAATTGTTGTATAATAAAAATGTAGATAGAAAATATATAAGGTCGACTATCTACAAGGTTTTAATAAATGTGCTATAAGTTAAAATAGCACTCAAAAAAATGCCAAGAAAGAAAACTACTAAAAAAACCAAAAAAGCTGTTAAAAAGAGAAAACCAGCCAGAAGGAAATTAACTAAGAAGAAGAAAACAACAAAGAGAAAATCTTCTAGGAGAAAAAGCACAAAAAGGGGTCGAAAGAAGAAAAAATAGACATTGTTAACAAGCTCCTTGAATAAAGGAGCTTGTTTGAACCATTAGTTTTTGTTAAAGTTATAAACATATGCTGAAAATAAACATCAAGACAACAAATTTGGTTTTAACTAAAGATATCCGTGATTACACATTTAAGAAAATAAAATCTTTAGAAAAGTTTATTAAAAACATTGATAAAGAAATACAGATTTGGATAGAAATAGGAAAACCTTCTCGACACCATCAAAAAGGGCCTGAATTTTATGCTGAAGCCACGGTTTATTTTCCTGGAAAAGAAGGGGCCATAAGGGCAGAATCTAAGAAAGAAAGCTTAATGACTGCTATTGACGAGATTAAAGATGAGTTACAGCGGCAATTTAAAGAATATAAAGGAAAGCAGGAGGCAAAGCATAAAAGAGGAGCTAGGAAGGCCAAAAGCCTTATTAGATTATCTCCATTAGCTTGGTTTAGAAGAGGAAAAGGAGCCAGAGAAAAGAATGAGGGAATTTAAGAAAATTTCTAATTTTTAATTTTTTAAACTTTCTTTAGGGTTGCGGAAATAAAACAATCTTTTAGATTTCTTTTTATGTCAATATTCGCAAAAATTTTTAAAGACCCAAACGAAAGATTTTTGAAGAAAATTCAGCCCATTATTGATGAAGTTAACAAACTCGAAAATAAATTCGAGAAATTTTCAGATAAGGATTTAAAGAAAATCACTTTAGAGTTTAAAAAAAGATTAGAAAAAGGCGAGACATTAAACAATATTTTACCTGAAGCTTTTGCTGTTGTTCGAGAATCAGCAAAAAGAACCTTAAAACAACGCCATTTTGATGTCCAATTAATTGGAGGTATAATTATGCACCAAGGGAAAATTGCAGAAATGAAAACAGGAGAAGGAAAAACCTTAGCTGCTACCCTTCCATTATATTTAAATGCTTTAACTGGTAAAGGTTGTCACTTAGTAACAGTTAATGATTATTTAGCTAAGAGAGATACAGTATGGATGGGACAAATTTATCATTTTTTAGGGTTATCTGTAGGATGTATTACTCATGATGCTGCTTATTTGTATGACCCGGAATATACTAGGGAAAATCCCAAATTTCAAAGTTCAAATAATAAACAAATTCCAAATTCCAACGACCAAAATTCTGAGTTAGATAAAAAAAGAGATGTCTTGGGCGGATTTAAAGTTTTTGAGGAATACTTGCGGCCGGTTTCCAGAAAAGAAGCTTATCAAGCCGATATTACTTATGGTACTAATAATGAATTTGCTTTTGATTATTTGAGAGACAATATGGTTTATGAGCCAGGTCAGATAGTTCAACGAGAACTTAATTATGCCATTATTGATGAGATAGACAGTATATTAATTGATGAAGCCAGAACCCCTTTGATTATTTCTGCTCCAGACACAGAATCGCCAAAAATGTATGAGCAGTTTTCTAAAATTATTCCTCATTTAGAAAAAGATGTTGACTATACAATTGATGAAAAGCACAAAAGCGCTGTTTTAACCGACCAAGGAATAGATAAAGTAGAAAAAATTCTAGGTATAGACAATATTTATGGAGAAAAAGGAGTTCAGTTTATTCATTATTTAGAGCAGTCTTTGAGGGCTTATACTTTATTTAAAAAAGACAGAGATTATGTAGTAAAAAATGGAGAGGTTATTATTGTTGATGAATTTACTGGCAGGTTAATGCCGGGTCGTCGTTGGAGCGATGGTTTACATCAAGCTATTGAAGCAAAAGAAGGGGTGAGAGTTCGGGAAGAGTCACGGACCTTAGCCACTATTACTTTCCAAAACTATTTTAGAATGTATAGAAAGTTAGCTGGTATGACAGGAACAGCCTTGACTTCGGCAGAGGAATTTGACAGCGTTTACAATCTAGAAGTAGTTGTTGTTCCTACAAACAAACCAATGATTCGAATAGATTTACCTGATAGAGTTTACAAGACGGAGTTTGGTAAGTTTAAAGCAATTATTAAAGAAGTAAAGGAACGCCACCAGAAAGGACAACCTATATTAATAGGAACAGTTTCAATTGAGAAAAATGAGCTTTTGGGAGCAATGCTAAAAAAGGAAGGAATTCCTTGCGAGATTTTGAACGCCAAACACCATGAACGGGAAGGAGCTATTATTGCTCAGGCAGGAAGATTGGGGGCCGTTACAGTGGCGACAAATATGGCTGGACGAGGAGTAGACATAATTTTAGGAGGAAATCCACCCGATCCTAAAGAAGCCGAGAAAGTTAAAAACGTAGGAGGGCTTCATGTGATTGGAACAGAAAGGCACGAGGCCAGAAGAATTGATGACCAATTAAGAGGAAGAGCAGGAAGACAAGGAGATCCTGGCTCTAGTCAGTTTTTTGTTTCTTTGGAAGATGATTTAATGAAGAAATTCGGCTCAGAGAAAATTAAAAAGATGATGGAAGTTTTAAAAATACCAGAAGATCAGCCAATTGAAAATAAAATGGTTTCTAACGCAATAGAAAAAGCTCAGGCTAGAATTGAAGGAATTAATTTTGATATTAGAAAACATGTTTTGGAGTATGATGATGTAATGAATAAACATAGAGAAAGAATTTATAAAATGAGAAGAGAAATTCTAATAGCTTCAGATGAAGAGATTAAAGAGAAAATTAAAGAGTTATTTAATGAAGAAGAGTTAAAACAGTATGAAGAAAAAACAAAAAACTTATCTCCTGAACAGGTTAGAAAATTTGAAAAGTTTGTTATTTTAAACACAATTGACACTTTTTGGATGCGGCACCTAGACACAATGAGTTATCTTCGAGATAGTGTTAGTTTGCGGGCTTATGGCCAAAAAGATCCATTGGTGGAGTATAAAAATGAGGGGCACCGTTTATTTAAAAAATTATTAGAAGAAATTGATTTAACAATTGCTGAGATTCTTTTGAAAGCAGAACCGAAAATTCCTTCTTTAAGTTCTCGGGACAATGGCAGTAATCAAAACATTCAGAAACCAAAACAAAAAATTGGCAGAAATGATCCGTGTCCCTGTGGTTCAGGAAAGAAGTATAAAAAGTGTTGCGGAAGATAAAAAAGCTTTCCATTTCGTGGAAAGCTTTTTAAATAAGTTATAATTTTCTTGTGATTAGTGCGTAATAAGCATGGTCTTGGCATACCCCTAAGTCAAAGATGCTCTTTGAAACATCTTGGGGGCGTGACATCTTGCAAATCCAACAGTCATCTTCTGAGAAAACTGGGTTGGCAATAAGTTTGATTGCGCGGGCTCTTTCTTTTTCAGTGAGCCCTGGACCATATGCATTTTTTTCAAGGAGCTGTAGAAGTTCAGATTTCTTGTTTTTTTCCATCATTTCCTCCTGATAAAAAGAAAATAGATTAAGCTAATCCTTTAAAATCACCTTTTTACTAGAAACATCTCTTTGATCTTGCTGTTTATTGAATTCGCGGATTAAATCTAATAAATCATTTAAAACAGGTATGAGATACTTTTTACTGACCTGAGTAGATATCTCAAGGCCCGGGCGAACAAGAGGAGAGCTGATTTTAATGGTATAAGTTTCATTAGTCTTGCGCATAATTTATTCCTCCTTAAATTTTTAGAGTAGTGATTTAAATCTCGACTATATTTTTTATTGTTATTCCAGCTAGACGCATCTTGGGTGTAACTTCGCTTTCGCTAAAAATAAAAGCATCATGTTCACACTTATTATTTTTGCAGTTTTTCATTCTTTTATTTAACCATTCTTTTAGAACCCGCTCTGCTTCTTCTTTGGTTGGCTTTTCGGTCTTTGCTGATTCATAATAACAAAATCCTCCTTCACTGTGCCACAAAAGCGCATAAAGTGTAATTGATTCTTGTTGCTTTTTCTCTTTTTTTAAAGAACTCATAATATCCTCCTTTTGGGAAGGTAGCATGATGTAATTTACTTGTCAAGTATTGCTTTTTGTTTTATACTGGGTTCTAGGTTTTTAACTATTTATTTTTTATTTTATATGGGTCTATTTTATCCCAAACAAAACCTTAAAACAAAGCAAAAAAGCAACATCCGTTTAATTGTAATCGGAATTTTTGTATTAGCAATTTTACTTGGTAGTTTAGATTATCCAATACTTTGGGATAAGGGAGTTGATTATCTTAATGCAAAATTATCATTGGGTCTTCCTCACTTTTATAAACTTCCATTCCATTTAGGTCTTGATTTACAAGGAGGGACCCATCTTGTTTATGAGGCAGATTTATCTAATATTCCTCCAGAAGAACGTAATGATTCAATGGAAGGAATCAGGGATGTTATAGAAAGAAGAGTTAATTTATTTGGTGTAACCGAACCCGTTGTTCAAATTAATAAAACTAAAAGCTCATACCGTTTAATAGTAGAACTTCCAGGTGTGAAAGATATCCATGAAGCCATAAAAATGATAGGAGAAACCCCCTATTTGGAATTTAAAGAAGAAAGAACCCCTGAAGAAACTGAAGAGATTTTAAGAAAACAATCTGAAGGTAATGAAGAAAGTGAGGGCCTTGATCCATATTTTAAGCACACAAAACTTACTGGCCGCTATCTTAAAGGGGCACAATTGCAGTTTGACCCTAATTCTTATAAACCTTATGTAAGTCTTGAATTCAACGATCAAGGAAAAGATATTTTTGCTGACATCACAAAAAGAAATGTTGGGAAAAAGGTGGTTATTTATTTAGATGGTTATCCAATTAGTATTCCAGTGGTTCAAGAGCCAATCACTGGAGGAAGGGCTCAAATTACAGGAGATTTTACCGTTGAAGAAGCTAAGACCTTGGTTCAACGATTAAATGCTGGCGCTCTCCCAGTACCTATTACTTTAATTAGTCAGCAAAGCATAGGAGCAAGCTTGGGTCAAACCTCTTTAACAAAGAGCTTAAAAGCAGCTCTTTTTGGTTTGATAGCAGTAGGGATTTTTATGATAGTATATTACCGTTTACCAGGAATAATGGCAGTAATTTCCTTAATAATATATGGAATAATAGTTTTGGCTATTTTTAAATTAATTCCTGTCACTCTGACTTTAGCAGGGATAGCAGGTTTTATTCTGTCTTTAGGAATGGCAGTAGACGCAAATGTTTTAATTTTTGAAAGAATGAAAGAGGAGTTAAAATCAGGAAAGTCGCTAGAAACAAGTGTAGATGAAGGAGTTAAAAGAGCTTGGCCATCTATCCGAGACGGAAACATTTCTACTTTAATTACCGCCATAATTCTTTTCTGGTTTGGTACAAGTATAATAAAAGGATTTGCTTTAACTCTTTTTATCGGAGTTTTAACTAGTATGTTTACAGCTATTGTAATTACTAAGAGCTTTTTGAAACTATTTGTTAGTGGAAGAACTAAGAGATGGAAATGGCTTTATGGAAATAGAATTCCAAATAAAGAGTAAAAATCAAAATGAAAATATAGACAAAAAATAAAATGTTTTTAAGTCTTTAAGTTTCTACTTTTTTACTTATGGGCATTATTAAATTCCGCAAAATTTGGTTTTTAGTTTCTGGTTTTTTAGTAGTAGTAAGTATAATTTGTCTGGTTTTATGGCAGCTTAATTTTGGTATTGATTTTACTGGGGGTAGTTTGATGGAAATCAAGTGGTTAGCCAATACACCTTCTTTTGAAGAGATAAAAGAAGTTTTTTCTAAAAATGGAATAGATGAAGTAATAATCCAACCAGCTGGTTCTTCAGAGACTATTTTTAGATTTAAGTATATAGACGAGGTTACTCATCAAGTATTACTTAATAACCTGAAAGAAAAATTTGGTGAACTTCAGGAAGAGCGTTTTGAAACCATTGGTTCAATAATTGGAAAAGAATTAAAAAGAAAAGCCCTTTGGAGTATCTGTTTGTCTCTTATTGCTATCTTGATTTTTGTAGCTTGGGCATTTAGGAAAGTTTCTTTCCCAGTTCAATCATATAAGTACGGTTTAATTGCCATAGCTGCCTTATTTCACGATGTTTTAATTACCATTGGGATATTTTCTTTTCTTGGTCATTTTTACGGGATAGAAGTTAATGTTCCTTTTGTGGCTGCGCTTTTGACTATATTAGGTTATTCTGTAAATGACACAATAGTAGTTTTTGATAGGATTAGAGAGAAGCTTCGTTCTCCTTTATACAGAGAACAAGAATTTTCAAAAGTAGTTGAGCTCAGTCTTAAAGAAACATTGGTTCGTTCAATAAATACTTCTTTGACTACTCTTTTGGTTCTATTTGCTATATTATTTTTCGGTGGTGAAACCATCAGATATTTTATTCTTGCTCTTGTGCTAGGAATATTATTTGGTACTTATTCTTCAATTTTTATTGCTGCTCCTCTATTGGTGAGTTGGGAAAAATACGTTCATAGAAACTTAAAATAAAGCGTTGACACAGGATATTTTCTGTGATATTCTAAATAAGTAAATAGATATTTACTTTAACAGCTTTCTTGGGAAAGCCAAACAAAATGTTTAATAGTAAAATTCAAAATGAAATTTTAGATAGGACAGAAAAGTTGTTAGAAAGCTTGCCCAAAGAAAGATTAAGAGAAGTAATTAAAAGAAGATTTGGCTTAATCGATGGTAATCAAGAAACCCTAGAATCAATAGGAAAATCCTATGATATTACTAGAGAGCGGGTTAGGCAAATTGAAAAAGATGCTTTAAGAATTCTCACTGAGAGAGGAAATCTTTTAGTACTTAAACCAGTTTTCAATCATTTTGATAAAATCTTTAGAGAACATCACCTAATTAGAGAGGAAAGATTTTTGAGTGAAGTTTCTGGATTTTCAACAGCTCATCCTGTACGGTCAGCAGTTTATTTAATTTTGACCATAGGAACCTCTTATCAAAGAGTTGTAGAGGACCATAAATTCTATACCCATTGGCTTGTGAAAATAGAGAGTCGAAAAAAAGCCGAAACAATCATTGATTATCTTTTAAGACATTTTCAAAGACATAATCGGCCATTTTATTTAGAGGAGATAGTAACCTTTATCAAGTCAAGATATGAAAAAATACCAGAAAAGTTGGTCTATAATTCTATAGATGTCTCTAAGCACATTGAGCAGAATGTATTTGGTGAGCTAGGATTAGTGCATTGGCCCGAGATTAATCCTAGGGGGGTAAGAGATAAAGCGTACTTGGTTTTAAAAAAAGCAGGAGAGCCCCAACATTTTACTAAAATCGCGGATTTAATTAATAAAAGCAATCTTTCTTCTTCGAGACCTGCTCACCCCCAAACGGTTCACAATGAACTGATAAAAGATTCAAGATTTGTATTAGTAGGTAGAGGAATTTATGCCTTAGTAGAGTGGGGATATGAACCCGGAGCAGTAAAGGATGTGATTATTAAAATTCTAGCTAAAGCAAGGAAACCTCTTCACAGGGAGGAAATAATTAAGGCTGTTTTAGAACAAAGAAAGGTGAAAAGAAATACTATATTAATAAATCTTCAGAGCAATAAAGAATTTCAGCGATTAGAGGATGGAAGATATATTTTAAATGCTTAAATCGTAAAAAATAGTTACTTTTAATGGCTGAGGCTCTAAAAAAAGCTATAGAGATTTTATTGGGGTATTGGTGGATAATTACACCAATAGCTCTTTTTTTTATTTTTAGAGAACTTTGGTTAAATTATGTAAAAACAAAGTATCTAAAATCTTTAGAATGGATTCTTTTAGAGATAAAAATACCAAAAGAGTCTTCAAAAACACCAAAAGCAATGGAACAAATATTTGTTGGGCTTCATGGGACTGAGTCAATTCCTAAACCAAAAGAAAAATGGCTTTCTGGCAAGGTTCCAACTTGGTTTAGTTTTGAAATCACTGGCGACGGAGGGTCTATTCATTTTTATATTAGAACACTAAAAGTTTTTAGAAATTTAGTTGAGGCCCAGATTTATGCTCAGTATCCTGATGCAGAAATTACTGAAGTTAATGATTATACAGATGTTGTACCTTTTAGATTAGATAGTAAATATGACGCCTGGGGAGCCGAGTTTATCCTTACAAAGCCTGATCCCTATCCCATTAAAACATATCCAGAATTTTTTAAAGATGAGGAAGAAAAATGGATTGATCCTTTAGCTTCTCTTGGAGAAGTCTTTAGCAATCTTCAAGCTGACGAACATATTTGGATTCAGATTTTAGCCTCCCCAATAAGTAATGGCTGGAAAGAAGAAGGAAAGAAATTAATAGAGAAACTTATAGGAAGAGAGATAAAATCTTCAAAGAAGGGGGTATTAAAAGAAGAAATTTTTGGTTGGAGCGAAGCATTTAAAGAATCTTTGAACCAACTTATTAGTGGAGGCGGAGGAGCTTCATCTACCCAGGAAAAACCCAGTTCTGCTTCGTCACCCAACCTCACTCCAGGAGAAAAAGAGGTGATTCTAGCTATTGAGAGAAATATTTCTAAAATGGGTTACAAGGTTATAGTTAGAGTGGTTTATTGGGGGAAGACAGAGGTTTTTAACAAGGCAAACATAGCAGCTATAGTTGGTATTTTGAAACAATTTAATAGCGAAAATTTGAATGGATTTAAACCCAACGGTAAAACTATACCCAAGGGCAAGGGTTTGTTCAAGAAGAAGAAAGAAATTTATAAAAAGATAAAAATTTTAAGAGAGTATAAAGAAAGATTTTTTCCTTTTGATGAGTTTAAGTCCAGGGGTTTTGTTTTTAATACAGAAGAACTAGCAACCATATTTCATATTCCAAGCAAAGTAGTTGAGGCAGTAGGAGTGCCTCGAGTAGAAGCTAAAAAGGGAGAACCTCCCTCTGGGCTTCCAATTGGTTAATAGTTTTAATTGTTTGTTCCAATGAATAACGATATTACTATTTTTGCAGAAACAAACTTCCGAAATAAGCGGGTGAAGTTTGGCATAAAAACCGATGACCGTCGGCGCCATATGTATATTATTGGAAAAACAGGTATGGGTAAAACGGTTTTATTAGAAAATATGGCGATTCAAGATATTCAACGAGGTAATGGAGTGGCAGTAGTTGATCCCCATGGAGAATTTGCTGAACGAATGCTGGATTTTGTTCCTAAATCACGTATTAACGATGTGATTTATTTTAATCCTGCTGATATAGATTATCCTATTGCTTTTAATGCAATAGAACAGGTTGAGCCCGAGTATAGACATCTAATAGCTTCAGGTCTAATGGGGGTGTTTAAGAAAATATGGCCTGATGTTTGGAGTGCTAGAATGGAATATATTTTGCATAATACAATTTTAGCTTTATTAGAATATCCCAATAGCACGCTTTTAGGAATAAATAGAATGTTGTCTGATAAGGAATACAGAAAAAAAGTTATTAACAAAATTAAAGACCCAACAGTAAAATCTTTCTGGACTAATGAGTTTGCTAAGTACCCAGATAGGTTTTTAACTGAGGCCGTAGCTCCTATTCAGAATAAAGTTGGCCAGTTTATTTCCGCTCCTTTAATAAGAAATATAATTGGGCAGACAAAAACAGCTTTTAATATTCGAGAAGTAATGGATAAAGGGAAAATTTTAATAGTCAATCTTTCAAAGGGTAAGATTGGTGAAGATGCCAGTCATCTTTTAGGAGCTTTAATAGTTACCAAGCTTCAATTAGCAGCAATGAGTCGAGTAGATTTACCCGAGGACGAAAGAAAAGATTTTTATCTTTATGTAGATGAATTTCAGAATTTTGCTACTGAAGCCTTTGCTAGCATTTTGTCAGAGGCAAGAAAATATCATCTTTGTTTAATTTTAGCCCATCAATATATTGCCCAAATGGATGACCGAGTTAGAGATGCTATTTTTGGGAATATAGGTACTATTATTGCTTTTAGAGTTGGAGCTGCTGATGCAGAATTATTAGAAAAAGAGTTTTCTCCAGAGTTTAAAGCAGACGATCTGGTAAATTTAGCAAAATACAATATCTATTTAAAATTAATGATAGATGGAGTTGCTTCCAAGGCTTTTAGCGCCACAACCCTTCCTCCTTTTCCAACTCCTGAGAAGAGCCATAAAGATAAGATTATTCGAGTATCTCAAGAACGATACGGAACCAAGAGGCATATAATAGAAGAAAAAATAGCAAAATGGAGCGAGGCTGTTGAATTATCTATGCTGGCCAAAGAAAAACCCTATGAAGCAATATGTTCTAGTTGTGGAAAGAAAACCAGGGTTTCTTTTAAACCAGATGGAGTAAGACCTGTTTACTGTCCAACTTGTTTAGAAAAAGTAAAACAGGAAAAAGCTAAAAAAGAGCAAATCCAAAAGGCTAAACAAGAAAAAGGAGATAAAGAAGTTAATTCTGTTAAACCTAGTCCAAGTCAGAAAAGAAAAAATGTTGACATTGAGGGTCTAAGAAAGGTTTTATCAGAAACTTTAAACAATACCAAAAAGAAAAATTAGCGAGACCCAACCCTCGCTATACGATGTGACGAGGTCTTTCCTCGTCACATTTTGGTTATCGTTTCTTGGTTATTGGTCATTTGTGACGAGGAAAGACCTCGTCACAATTAGTTATTGAGATTAAAGAATTGTTTAAAAATTAAAAATTATAATTAGGCATTAGACATTAGTCATTAGACATTAAGATTTGATTAGGTCAATTAGACATTAGACATTAGGAATTGATTAGGTTAATTAGAATAATTAGAATAATTAGACATTTTGTAACGAGGTCTTTCCTCGTTACAATTCACCTTACGGGTGACCGGAGACCTCGTTACATAACCTTTATATTGGCTTTAAACTAAAAACTAAAAACTTTGACGGTTTTTAGTTTTTTTGTTAGCATAAAAATGTTATGAG
>CAZVDC010000013.1:5345-11574 GCA_964625995.1 uncultured Candidatus Saccharibacteria bacterium | reverse complement strand
TCTTTCTTTCTTAAAGCTTGAACCTGGCGAATAAACTCTCTTATTATTCCCTCCTCTTTAAGCTTAGGAGTTATTTTAGTATCCAATTCTATGTCTTCTTTTAATTCTGGATCAAAGATTACTTCTTTAATATTCACCTCGTCTTTTATTAAATTAACTAACTCAACTTTTAATTTTAGACTTTTAACTTTTAACTTATTTAATGGCTGTCTTATTTTTATTCCTGCTTCAGCTCTTTTTTGCAAAGCCAAGGCGCAAATTTCCCTAACCTTCTCCATTTCCTTTTCCAATTCATCGTTGATTAACTCTTTTTTTATCTCGGGCCAGTTTTCTAAATGAACCGATTCCTGTTCTCCACCTATTTCCTGATAAATATAATCGGATGTAAAGGGCATTACTGGAGCCATAATCTTTGAAAGCTCTAATAAAACATACTTTAAAGTTTTAACTGCTTCCTTGTCTTCATTCTTAATTCTGGCTCGAGAACGCCTTAGAAACCAAGTTGAGAGCTCGTTAACAAATGGCTCAATAGGTCTGGTAGCAGCATTGATGTCGTAATGATTATAAGCTTCTGTAACTTCTTTTTTAAGCCTTTCTATTCTAGAAATAATCCACCTGTCTAAAATATTTTTGCTGTCTGGAACGGCCTTGGTTTTTTGAGGGGCATAAAGTTTAAAAAATGAAAAAACATTCAAAAGAATCAAAATCACTCGCTTAACTACCTCTTCTACCCCCTTTTCAGAAAAACACAAATCTTCAGCTTTCATTACTGGAGAAGTAGCAAGGTAATAACGAACCGCATCGGCTCCGTATTTCTCAAACATATAAGAAGGATCTGAATAATTCCCTAATCTTTTGGACATCTTTTTGCCATCCTCGGCTAAAACTATTCCGTTTACAATAACATTTTTAAATGCCTCGCTATCTTTTATAGCAGTAGACAAAACATGAAGGTAATAAAACCAACACCTGGTCTGGTCTACTCCTTCACCAATAAATTCTGCTGGAAAATTCTGTTCAAATTTTTCTTTGTTTTCAAAAGGATAATGCACTTGAGCATAGGGCATGGAACCAGAGTCAAACCAACAATCTAAAACATCTGGAACCCGTTCCATTGTTCCACCGCAATCACATTTAATTCTAATTTTATCAACAAAATGCTTGTGAATATCAGAAATTTTTTGACCACTTGCTTCTTCCAATTCCTTTACCGAACCAAAAACTTTTTTCTTTTTACATTTATTACAAACCCAAAGAGGAATAACCGAACCCCAAAATCTTTGGCGTGAAATTGACCAATCTTTAGCTCCTTCTAACCATTTCCCAAATCTTCCTTCTTTGATGTGGGCAGGAACCCAGTGTATCCTCTTAGCATATTCCAACATTTTGTCTTTTAAGGCAGTGACTTTTACAAATAAAGAGCTGGAGGCGTAATTTAATAAAGGGGTTTCACATCGCCAGCAAAAAGGATAAGTATGAGTATATTCTTCTACCCGGAAAACCAATCCCTTTTTTTCTAAAAAATCAATGATTTTTTTATCAGTAGCTAAAAGATTGTTTCTTGGCTTTACTTCTAATCCTGCAAAATCTTTTACCTCGTCCTTTATTTCTCCATTAGGTTTTACGTGTTGAATAAAAGGAAGATTTTTCTCTCTACCCAATTCCATATCTTCTTCACCAAAAGCAGGAGCAATATGAACAACGCCTGTACCATCTTCTGTGGTAACAAAATCAGCCAACTGGATAGTGTATAAATTTTCTTTATTTTCAAGATTCTTATTTAGAAAATAATCAAAAAGTGGCTTGTATTTCTTTCCTTCAAGTTCTTTAGGATTAATTTTTTCAATTATTTCGTATTCTCTATCTTTAAAAATTGATTCTAAGTTGTTTTTAACTAAAATATAGTATTCTTTGCCGGATTTTACTTTTACGTATTCGAAATCAGGACCAAGTGCTAAAGCAACATTGCCTGGAAGGGTCCAGGGAGTAGTTGTCCAAGCTAAAATAAATGTATTTGGCTCATCTATTAATTCAAACTTAACAACTACTGAAATGTCTTCTATTTCTCGATAACCCTGGCTAACCTCAGACTGGGAAAGAGTTGTTTCACACCTTGGACAAATATGCATGGATTTATAATCCTCATAAATTAATCCTTTGTCCCAAAGTTGCTTGAAAACCCACCATACGCTTTCCATAAAATTAATGTCCATTGTCATATAAGGGTTTTTCATATCCACCCAGCGGCCTAATCGCTCAATGATTTTCTCCCACTCTTTGGCATAAAGCAATACTTTGCTTCGGCAAGTTTCATTAAATTTATCTATTCCGATTTTCTCAATATCTTTTTTGCTTTTTAGTCCCAATTCTTTTTCTACTATATTTTCAATGGGTAAACCATGACAATCCCATCCCCATTTTCTTTCTACATAATAACCCTGCATTGTCCAATATCTAGGAATAATATCTTTTATTAAGCTTGCCACAATATGACCATAGTGAGGCGTCCCCGTAGCAAAAGGAGGACCATCATAAAACACAAAACTCCCTTTTGGAGCTTGCTTTTTTAGGGTTTTTTCAAATATCTTATTTTCTCGCCAGAATTTAAGTATTTTTTCTTCTATTTTGGGAATTTCTATCATATTTATTTTTGATTAAAAAATAAAGTAATATTTTTAGAAAATTTCTTTTTTAATACTATCATAAAAAAAACTAAAATTAAAGAACTTCCAGGCCTCGTGGGGCTTTGAAAAAATCCTTATAATATAGATGCAACGAGGAAGGATGTAACGAGGGATGTAACGAGGAAAGACCTCGTTACATCTAAATTTCATAACAACAAAACAAAAAGAGCAGGTTTTCCTGCTCTTTTGAGAACTGTTCTAGCCAAAAAATCTACTTAAAAAATCATCCATTTCTTCAATAGAAACCACCTTTGAACAAAATAGCTTGGAGTGAGCAACATCTACAACCTCATCAATTATTTCCAGAATCCTTGCCGGAGAAACTTTTTCTATTTCCTTTAATTCTTTTTTAACTGATAACAATCGTTGATTGTCGTCGGCATAAACTTCGTCAAACTTTTCAAGCTCCTCAATAAATTCAAGAAGGTTTTTCAAGGGGACTTTCTTTAATTTTCTAATAAGATTCTTCTTCCAAACATCCTGAACCACCTCTGTTATCAATCTGTCCAACCCCCTAATCTTAACACTTGGTTTACCCATTTTCCCTCCTTTTATAAATTTAAAGTTCTGATTTTGCTTCAATTATATAAATTTAAACTAATCTTGTCAACCTACATTCTATTACATTTTATCAGATGTTTCTATTCCTAACAAATTCAAACCATTTTGCAAAACAATTAAAACTGCACTAATTAGAGCTAATCGGCTTATTTTTAAATCTTTTTCAGCCTTAATCACAGGAATTTGTTCATAAAAAACATTTACTAAAGAGGCTAGTTTATAAAGATAATTGGCTAACAAATTAATTTGAAACTTAATTCCTGCTTCCTCTATTTTTTCTGGAAATTTTATAAGTTCTTTTAAAATTTCTATTTCTTCGTCTTCTATTAAAAGCCCTGGGTCAAATTTTCTAAAAGATGATTTTTTAACTTTGGCTTTCTTAAAAATACTTTTCAATCGAACATAACTATACAAAAGATAAGGCCCTGAGTTACCCTCCAAACTCAGCACTTTTTTCCAATCAAACACAATATTTGTCTGACGGTTTTGAGAAAGGTCAGCGTACTTTAAGGCTCCTATACCTACTATTTCAGCAATCTTTTTAATTTCTTTTTTGGACAACTTAGGATTTTTCTCTTTAACTACTTTTTCTGCTAATCTAATAATTTTATCTATTAACTCTTTGGCACTAATAAATCTTCCTGCCCGTGTTGCTAATTTCTTTTTATTCTCATCCAGTACAAATCCAAATTTAACATGAACGAGCTTATCATAAGAAATATATCCCAATAATTCAGCTGCCCGGAAAAGTTGTTCAAAATAGAGAGACTGTTCATTACCCACTACATAAATTATTTTCTCTGGATCGTATTTTTTAACCCGATATTTTATTGCGGCAAGGTCTCGAAGACTATAAAGAGTTGCTCCATCAGATTTTTGAATCAAAAAAGGTGGAAGATTAAATTTATCCAAGGGAATTATTATTGAACCATCAGAGTTTTGAATAGCGACCTTCTTTTTTAACGCCTTTTCAATAATTTTCTGAGAATATTTTTCATAAAAACTCTCTCCTAAAATAGTATTAAAATTTATTCCCAAGAGTTTATAAACCTTATCAAATTCTTTCAGAGATTCCTTTCTTAAAGTTTTCCATATTTTTCTATTTTCTTTATCTCCTTGTTCAAGTTTTCTAAATTCTTCTCTAGCAACTTCTTGTAATTCAGGCTTTTTCTCAATCTCTGCATTAAACTTTACATAAGCTTCCAACATTTTTTCAACAGTAATCTTTTTCCCTCCTAGCAAAGACTTATATTTTTTATAAGCAGCAATCATTATCCCAAACTGGGTTCCCCAATCTCCTAAATGATTATCACCTATAACATTGTAACCCAATGCTTTATAAATATTACAAAGAGCTTGACCAATAATAGTTGAACGAAGGTGTCCTACATGCATTGGCTTGGCAATATTGGGTGAAGAAAAGTCAATAACCACTGTTTTCCCTTTGCCGATTTCTTGCTTTCCATAACCATCTCCTTCTTTTAAAATTTCTTTAAGTTGACTCTGTAAGAATTCTGGCTTTAAAAAGAAGTTTATAAACCCTGGTCTGGCTACCTCTATTTTTTCAAAAAGACTTATTCCCTTCTTGGCCATTAACCGCGTTAGCTTAACCTCTATTTGTTGAGCAAATTTTATAGGATCGCCCTTAAGCTGTTTTGCCAAAATCAAAGCTACATTGGTGGCATAATCACCATGCATCTCTTTTTCAGGCTCTTCTATGTCAAAATCTACCTTTATTGGAATAACTGTATTTATTAAATTTTTTATTTCCTCTTTCAGCATACCATCTTTAGTTTATCTCAATTTTATGCTAAAGTAAACATATAAATATATCCCTATCTACGAATTATTACGAGGAAAAACCTTAAAAATAAAATAACCAATAACAGGAAATAAGAAATAAACAATGTCTAATGTCTAATGACTAATTGACCTAATTAAATCCTAATGTCTAATGACTAATGTCTAATTATAATTTTTAATTTTGAATTTTTAAACAATTCTTTAATTTTTTAATTTTGAAAACTAATTGTAACGAGGTCTTTCCTCGTTACATTGGGTAATCTTGGTAGTAATTTAAAACTATGTAATGTAACGAGGTCTTTCCTCGTTACATTCCTGCTGTATTGCCTCATTGCAGATTTTATGTCAATACTAGCTATCAACAAAAGAGCAAAATATGATTATGAAATCTTAGAAACCTTTGAAGCTGGGATAGTCCTAGAAGGATTTGAAGTAAAGGCAATAAGAGAGAAAAAAATCAGCTTAAAAGGTGCTTATGTCTCACTTAGAAATAATGAAATTTTTTTAGTTAATGCCCATATTTCTCCTTATCAACCCCTGAATGTTCCTGATAACTATAATCCTACCCGACCTAGAAAATTATTGCTTCATAAAAAAGAAATAAATTATCTTATAGGTAAAAATAAAGAGAAAGGATTGACATTAATACCCTTAAAAGTGTATACTAAAAAAGAAAAAATTAAACTTGAGTTTGCAATAGCTAAAGGAAAAAAGAAGTTTGACAAAAGAGAACAAATTAAAAAAAGAGAGATAAAAAGAGAAATAGAGAGAAAATTAAAATCAACTCACACTTTTTAAAATTTATTGGGGACGATTGGACTCGATGAAAGGTTCTTCTTAAAACATGCAGGCCGAGGTTGGGTCTCGTAAAACCCTAGACAAAATAAGTGCAAACTTATTCTCAAAGGTAAAGAGCGCCTTTAGCGCTCCAAGCCTTCAAATGGCTGTTGCCTAATAAACAGCCCATCTTGTTCGCTGATTCTCGATAGGCGAAACAAGGTGCCATAGTCATCGAGATAGGTATTTCAGGTGCCTGTCCTGAAATACTGAAACAAATCACAGGCAAGGTCTTCGAGGTTTTGTTTGTTTTAAACTCGAGGACTTAAAAATCTAAACAAACTAAGCCTGTAGAGTTGTTTTAAGAAACCTTTCAGACGCGGGTTCGATTCCCGCCGTCTCCA
>CAZVDC010000013.1:1649-5245 GCA_964625995.1 uncultured Candidatus Saccharibacteria bacterium | reverse complement strand
TGTAGAGTTGTTTTAAGAAACCTTTCAGACGCGGGTTCGATTCCCGCCGTCTCCACTAGTTATTTTTAAATAGTTAACAAAGGCCTATTAGACGATCATTTTTCAAAAAACCGAATAAAAAGAAAAAAATTAGAACTAATCAAGAAATTCAGGTTCCCAAGGTAAGAGTTATTGATGAAACAGGAAAAAACTTGGGGATTTTAATTACATCCCAAGCCATAGCACTGGCTCAAGAAAAAGGATTGGATTTAGTAGAAATAGTGCCTAATACTGATCCTCCGGTTTGTAAAATAATAGACTTTGGAAAATTTAAATATCAACAAGCAAAAAAAGAAAAGAAAATAAAACACAAAAAAAGTGATGTAAAGGGAATAAGGATAGGTCTTAAAACTTCTCCTCACGACCTAGAGCATAAAGCTAAACAAGTAAACAAGTTTTTAAAACAAGGACATAAAATTAGAATAGAATTAAAGCTTAGGGGTCGAGAAAAAGCCCATAGAGACTTAGCTAAAGAAAAAATAGAAAGTTTTCTAAGTTTAATCTCAGAAAAATTCAAACTAGAACAAGAACCTCGTAAATGCCCTAGTGGCATGGAGGTAATAATTACTAGAACTAATTAATACTGGCTTTTCTGTTATCTTATAATAAAGTTAACTGTTATAAAACAAGTTTTATTTTTTTATTATATGGGTAAAAAAACTAACAAATCTATCATTAAAAGATTTAAAATCACCAAAAACAAAAAGGTGCTTTTTCGTCCTGGTCACCAAGATCATTTTAATGCTAAAGAATCTAGCAACAAAACTAGAGAAAAACGAAAAACTAAAAAGTTAAAAGGAACCATAGCTAAAGAAATAATAAAATTAGGCTTATAGAAATTAGAACAATGGCTTGTTTCTTGGTTTTTTCCAACAGCCTGTTGCTAATTTCTATTTAAACCTAAATTAATATGCCGAGAGTAAAACGAGGAGTACAAAAAAGAAAAAGAAAAAAGAAAATAATTAAACAAGCAAAAGGATATAAATGGAGTCGTAAATCAAAATACAGAGCCGCTAAAGAGGCTTTAATGCATGCTTGGACTTATGCCTATCGTGACCGAAGAAGAAAAAAAAGAGAATTCCGCCGATTGTGGCAAATAAGAATAAATGCTGCTTGTCGCAAAGAAGGTATTTCTTATAGCAAATTCATAAATTTATTAAAAAAAGCAAATATTGAGCTGGACAGAAAAATATTGGCAACATTAGCCAAGGATTATCCAGAAATATTTAAAACAATTGTAAAAGAGGTAGTTCCTCAAGAAGAGACAAAAACTAAAAAAACATCTTCTAAAACAAAAAAGAAAACAAGCAAGTAAATAAAATGATTTAATTAAAAAATACAACCAACAATTGTTGGTTGTATTTTTTATTATTATAGATTCTAATTATAATTCTTCGTTTTTTTCTTCAGCTGTTGACTCTTCCTGAGACTCTTTTTGCTCGCCGTATTTTTTATATAATTTTTCAATCTGGTCAGTTACTACCCCTTCAATAATATCTATAATCTTCTTTAACTCTTCCTGAACCTTCTTGTTTTTAAGCAATTTATCCACCTTCCCGCTCTTCATAAAACTATGAATAGCACCATACCACAAAATGCCTTTAATCAATCTTTTTCTTTTGTTCTGCCAAACAATCAACCAAATTCCAAAAATAATTAAAAGCAGTGGCCACCAACTCCAGACAGAAGTTGTAATTATGCCTAGATTGGTTAAAAGGGCTAAAATACCTAAAACAATTAAAACCACTGGAAAAAAAATAAATTTGTGGTGATAAAACATATTTTGTAGAAGCGGATCAACGCGGATAGTTACGCAGATAAACGCAAAATTTTTCTGCGTAGTTCTGCGTCATTATCTGCGCTATTCTGCTTCTATTTACTCAACCTTTTAATTTAGTAGTTTACTTTGTGGTCTACTCTTTAATTTATTTTTATAATACCATATTAAATCACTTAGTAAAATCCCAATACTATCAATTCCAACATCTTTCAGTTTTCCCTCTCTCCCAAAAACAAAAGTTTGATGGTATTCATCAGATAAAGCATACAATATTGCAACAATTGTAGAAAAAATAATAGCCTTTTTATAATCTAAACCTTCTGCTGTAAAAGCTCGAATCAAAAAAAGGTTTAAGATAGCATATTCTAAAATATGGGCGATTTTTCTCAAAACAAAATCTTGTTCTAAGCCGGATTGCAAATTTGGAATAGATGATAAAATAAAAATAACCAATGCCCAAATTAATACAGGGAACCAAAATTTAAAAAATTTTCTTTTAAATAAAAGCATAATACTAATTTTCTATTTCTAGTCCGTTTTTAGTATAAACACTTCCGGGGTTCCATAACAACCAGCCATAAGCACCTGTATCATAAACAGCCTGTTTTTGTTGTCTGATTTTCTCTGCATCATAATTTGCTCCCATATCAAAATCTTGAAGCCAAGGACGGAGCTTGGCTCTGCCCCCCTTAACTCGTTCTAATCCTTTTTCAAGATTTAATTTTATCACTTCATAAGGATAAAGGACTGGATTTTTAAACCCTTCAAAATACTCAGGATAATGAGAAGGATAAACCATTGGACAAATGAAGTCAAAATATGGAACAGCATATTCTAAAACTTGGCCAATATTCATATCATCATTCTCCCTCCAAAGAGTTAAGCCAAACAAATCGGCTGAAATAAATACATCAAAGTTATTTAGATTTTTTCTGATATAAACGAAAAAATCCTTTATGACTTCTGATTTCGGCTTTTTGTTATCCCAAAATGGATAAATAATCTGGCTGATGTCTCCGTCTGAAGGAAACCTGACATAGTCAAAATTTATTTCGTCAAATCCAATTTTTATTGCTTCTTTGGCTAGTTCAATATGATAATCCCAAACTTCTTTTGAGGCCGGGTCGAGCCAAGTTCGACCAGCCCAATCTTTCCATAATCTTCCTTGCCTATTTTTTAAAGCTAATTCTGGTTTTATTTTAGAAAGAAAACCATCTTTAAAAACTACAATCCTTGCTATAGTGTAAATATTTTCTTTGTGCAATCTCTCAACAACTTCTTTAAGATTTGGAACAATAACAACTTCGGTACCAAGTTCATCGATCAATTTACTCTGGGTATCAAATACAACTTTTCCATCAACTTCTTTAATATCAATAACTGCTGCATTTAGCTCTGTGGTTTTGATTAAATCCAAAAGATAATTAAATTTCTCAGAATTAGCTGCAGACCAGCTGTTTATATAAACTCCCTTAATATATGGAGGATATTTTGTTTTATTTAATAAATAGTCCTGTTTATAAAAACTATAAACAGGACTTAAGTTTCTAAAATCTACAAACTTTATAACTAAAACAGCAAAAAAAATCAAAACAAGAAATAGTGAAATTACTTTTTTTAGCATAATAAAGTCAAAATTTGCCCTTACGGCCTATTGCGCATTTAAATCTTCCTTATTTGCTACATTGTCTCTAGAAGAATCGAACCCCCATCCGCGGCTTACCTGCCCGCCGTTTTTAGTGTCCCCACGAGGATTCGAACCTCGATCCCAGGCTTA
>CAZVDC010000013.1:0-1549 GCA_964625995.1 uncultured Candidatus Saccharibacteria bacterium | reverse complement strand
TGTCCCCACGAGGATTCGAACCTCGATCCCAGGCTTAGAAGGCCCGTGTTCTATCCGTTGAACTATGGGGACAAAATTAAAAACTTATTGAACTTGTCAAATTCCAAAAGCAGAACACGGCTAATATGTTGAAAAACTATTTGCAGCCACTAATAATATTTTTCTTTGTCAATAATATTGACTCAGTTTAAAACAAAAACTTGTTAAACGCAAGCTTATTTATTAATTTTTTTAAGATTTTTTCAAGTTTTCTCTTTTCCTTTTCTAGTTTCTTCTTCTTTTTTTCTAATTTTTTCTGTTCTTCCTCTAATTTTGTCTGTTCTATTACGCCGAAATCTCTTTTGGCAATTTTTTTTGAAAGCAGTGTAAGCTTTCTTTTAGTTGTGCTTAGCTGTTTTTTAATCTGCTTGATCTTTTCTCTGGTTTTTATAGCAGTTTCTTTTCTTGTTTTACTTTTTTCTTTTTTAATATCACCGGATTTTTCAAGTCTTTTCAATTCTTTTTTTAATTCCTTTAATCTTGCTTGGTCTCCTAAATATCTTAAATCTTGAATTACAGGTTTCCTGTGAAGACCTAAGGGTCTATAAACAGCTAATTCCTGCTCTAATTTCTCTATCTCTGACTTTATTTCTTTAATTCTGTCATCTCTGCTTAAAACTTTTTCTTCTTTTACTTTTTCCTCTGGCTTTATTTCTTCTTTACTGTTTTTTTCTTCTTCTGAGCTCTTATGTATTCTCCCTGCTATTTTCTCTCTTTCTTCTTGTAGTTTATCAAGTTCTTTTCTTACTTGTTCAAGTTGATTATGGTAAACAGATTTTTGAATTTTGTCAATTTCTAAAGAATATTTTTCTTTTAGGCCTTTTTCTTTTTCTTCTAAATTTTTAATTTCTTTTTCTATGCTAAAAAGATTAGATTTTTCCTCATTCTTTGCCTCTTTTTCAGATTCAAACCTTGAAGAAAAATTAAATTCTTTCATAAAAATTAAATTTTTTATTTAAAGCTATTTATATTTATGCCATTTAGTTACTTCTTCCTGACTAGCTTTTCTCATAATAAAGTATGTGCTGTGACCCCGACAAATACTGTTACATGAATCTTTTTAATTACAATTACAAGAATTAATTACACTAATATGTACATGATCATTATGATAGTTATCAACCACAACCTTTCCTCCGCATGATTGAGGTCCAAAAATTTTATTCACCCCACCACATTGATAAGCAATTTCAGCTATCTGACAAACATTCTCCTCATCCCCAAAGTCAACTGCATAAGATTTTGTTGTACTGCAAGTGCCCCCGTAATGACAGGAGTGACAAGAATGATCACAGGGATTACCTGGACCACAATCATCTAAGGTACAAGCGTCGGTTTTGCATTTCTGAGGATCACAGGTTCCATTATAAATATCTTTATCAGTTATTGCTGAAATAAAGCCAATATCTTCAGGAGCTTTTTTATAAAAACAATCTAAAAAATTTTTTAAAGCAGTTGTAGCATCGGCTTTTTGCTCTTCTTGATATTGAACACCTGATTGAAATCGCCA
>CAZVDC010000012.1:1962-11598 GCA_964625995.1 uncultured Candidatus Saccharibacteria bacterium | reverse complement strand
GTCTCGGGCTGGGCTTGGAGCGAAACAATTGGTTGGATAAGTTTTAATTGTACAGACAGGGGCGTCTGTGGAACTTCTAATTACGGCGTAAAGATTAATGCTGATGGTACTTTTTCTGGTTATGCTTGGTCTGAAAATATTGGTTGGATTGATTTCGCTCCCTCCGGACCCTACCCAGCAGCACCTAATTATTCAGCTAAATTTGATTTTGAAACCGGCGAGATTAATGGTTGGGCAAGAGCCTTGTCATATGGCGATGGTTGGGATGGTTGGATTCTTTTAGGTAAAGAAACAGGTGGTTGGGCAAATCAAATTAGATTAAATACAGGTAATAAAGAATTTTATGGTTGGGCCTGGGGAAGTGATGTAGTTGGTTGGATAAGCTTTAATTGTGCTGATAGGGGTGTGTGCGGAACCTCTGATTATAAAGTAATTACTGGAATAAACTTTTCTCCTTCTGTATCCTGCAACGACACAGAAACCTGGAATTATTGCAGTGATTCTCGTAATCCTACTATTTCTTGGAACTATTCAGATCCAGAGAATAATCCCCAAGAGTCCTACTGGGTTCAAATAGACAATAACAGTGATTTTTCTTCTCCAGAGATTAATACTGGTGAAGTATTTTCTTCATCTAATTCTTATCATCCTTCAGGCGCAACTCTTGACTGGGGTACCACCTATTACTGGCGAGTAAGAGCAAAAGATACTTTTGACAATTGGTCTGACTGGTCAACTCCTAATTGTAGTTTTACTACTTTAGACCACGCCTATCCCAATGTTAATTTTAGCTGGACACCAGAAAATCCAAGTGTTGATGAACCAGTTCAATTTATTGATGAAAGCACTTGTTATGATGATAATATCAATGGAAGCCCTTGTACTAAACCCAATGATAGCTATGATTGGAACTTTGAAAACGCTGTTCCTTCTTCTTCTGTTTTAGAAAACCCTGTGGCTACTTTTTCTGACCCAGGTAACTGGCAGGTTGACCTTACTGTTACTGACAGTGATGGTTATTCTTGTCCTATTTTCAAAACCGTTAACGTTAACTTTCCTCTGCCTGATTGGAGGGAGGTGATTCCAAAGGAATAATGGTTTAGACCTTAAAATTAAAAAAACATCCTTGCATTTTTAAATTGTTGGCAAGAATGTTTTTTCTGAGGGTTCGATTCTATGTTTTATTTCGGAAAAATAACCAAATCAATTAAGCTAGCTGTAAATTCTGTTTTTCCGATGATATTTTCTTTGCTCCTAATAGAAACCGTATCCCCTTTTTGTAAGTCATTCAAAGATAGGTCAGTAATTTTGGTTTTTTTAGGATTTACATCAACCTCGGTTCTGGTAATTTTTGTATTTTCATCAATTTTTATATTATAGCGAACTAATTTTTCTTCTTTGTCTAAAATTATTCTTTTCCCGGGATTAGGAGCTTCTACAACTATCATATTTTCTTTGACTGCAATGATTTTTCCCTTAATAGTATAAACCTCAGCAAGGGGAGGAAAATAATGGTCAAGTAATTCTTGGTATTCAGTTATTAACTTGTTTTTGTTTAAGATTTTGCCTATTTCTATTCCTAAACCTAAAAAAATTATAGCTGTTCCAATAATAATTATAAAAATTATCTGATTTCTTTTTTTTGATTTTAAGATAGTTTTCATATTTTTAAATTTAATATTAATTAATTACCAAAATTAAGTATATCATAAAAGTAAAAATCAAGAAAATTAATAAAAAAGAATAGATAGGAAAAACGAGAATTTTATTATATAATAAAACATTAAACCATGAAAAGGTTTCTAAAAAAAATTTTTAGATTTAAATATTCGTTCGTCTTTTCTGTTTTGGTTATAGGCAGCGGGTTAATTATAGTTAGCATAATAATTAATTCATATTTCATTGGCACAGTAAAATCAATAGAAATAGAAAAGTGTCAATGTACTAATTGGAGTAATTTTGGTTGTGGAGAGGGAGATTGTACAGAAACAGAAATGCTTCAGGAAAGAGTTTGTACTCCAGTTGGTTGTGATATAGAGAGCCGTTGCGTATCTGCTTCTGAGTGTCAAGAACCTGAGGAACCTTCTTGTGAATGTACTTCTTGGTCTGAAGGCATTTGTGGAGCAGGAGGGTGTGGTTCGGGTTATAAGTATCAAACAAGAGAGTGTACACCAGATCAATGTGCCGATGAAGGTCGATGTGTTGCAGATTCAACCTGTCAGTGTGCAGGAGAAGGACAGGATCCGGACAATTTTTATTACGGGTGTTGTGGGGGATTGTCTGAATGTCAATATGATGGTAAATGTCATGCAGAGTGTTGTATTGATAATGATGGTGATGGTTATGGAAATCCAGGAAGAATTGATTGTTCAGCTGGAAGCGAAACAGATTGTAACGATGATTATAAACTAATAAATCCTGGCGCTTCTGAAATTTGTTGGGGTGGTTGGGACGAAGATTGTGACGGAAAAATAGATTGTCTTGACAGTGATTGTTTAAATGATCCAGATTGTATCTTTTGTGATACAGCAGATGATTGCAGGCAGAATCCTTCATGTTTTCGAACTAGGTGCGTAGATAACGTTTGTGTTTATGATCAATATAATTGTACTGGTGGAGATGGAGTTTGTTGCTTCCCTGCTTGTAGTTATGATCCTGGTTCTCCTAATTACGATTCTGATTGCAAAGATTATTGTCCCGAATTTGGCACAGGAACTCAAGTTGTAAAATTTCCTCCTTTACCAGATATAGGTACTGGGTTTCTGGCAGCTTATGGTGATAAATGGGGTATTAAAGGAGTTTCCAGTAAAAGAGGTTATGGTGATTTTCATGCTACAGTAGAAAACCGGTGGTCAGGATTAGTATCTTGTGATTATCCTAATTTTTCAAGAGGATTTGCAATCATAGATACTTCTTGCATTCCAGAAAATGCTATAATTCAAAGTGCTAATTTTGAATTTTATGTAGATTCAAGAAAAGGAGCTCAACCAAGCAGTGTTTGGGTGGATAATTCTAGTTATCCTGATAATGATAATAGATGGATTATTAATCCAACAAACTTTCCTAATAATGGCATTTTATTAAATAAATTAGATAAACTTTATTATGGAAATGTCTCTATTTCTGTTCCAGTAGATTATATAAAAAAAGCTGGAGAACATACTAGATTTTTTTATCGGTTTGGTGACGATATGGTTAGCGATGCTAAATTAGCTGATGATTTATATGATTGTCGCTCAAAAGATGCTCCTTATACTTGTGGTCCATCTACAAAATGTGCTTGTAGGTGGTTAAATGGCCGTTCTCCTAAATGCGGAGAAGCCGACCCTTGTTACTATGCAAGTAATTTAAGAAATCCTTGTGCAGATGGTTTTCAATGTACAGATCAAAAAGGCGCGCCACCTTCTACTAATGCATATGGCTGCTATCATCTTAGCTGGATGAATAGTCCTATTACTGGAACTAGTCCTATTTTAGAGGTTACTTTTTATAACCCGGGTAGCATTCCCACGATTGAACTTGATAGCCCATCTCATCTTATTTGGGTAAATTATATCCCTACTTTTAAAGCTAAGATTTATGACGAAGATTTTCCTGAAGAAAATGCCAGAGCATATTTTGAAATTTCCGGTACAATTTCTAGTGGTTGGGGAGAATATATTAATAGCAATGGTGCTGTTTCTAGTTATAAACCAGTAGTTCTTCCTGATGGTCAGTGGTGGTGGCGGGCTTATGCTCAAGATGATGCGGGGAATCAAAGCGATTGGACAGAATATTGGTTAATTGGCAAGGATACAGTTTCGCCTGCAGCCACAATTAATTATACCCTTGGAACCATTGATCATTTAACTTTTCAAATAACTCTAACAGAATCAGATGATCGTTCAGGGATAGCAGAAGGTGATGTTGACATTAAAACTAGCTCTGATGGCGGACGTACCTGGGGAGATTGGCAAAATTATAATTCAGGGACCCTTGATTTCAATTTCACGGGTTCAAATGGTTATTGTTATCAATTTCGTTATCGAGTTAAAGATAAGGCTGGTAATTGGTCTGATTTTGATTACCATGGAACGATTTGTATAGAAGTAAACCTTTCCCCCTCTGTTTCCTGCAACGACACAGAAACCTGGAATTATTGCAGTGATTCTCGTAATCCTACTATTTCTTGGAACTATTCAGATCCAGAGAATAATCCCCAAGAGTCCTACTGGGTTCAAATAGACAATAACAGTGATTTTTCTTCTCCAGAGATTAATACTGGTGAAGTATTTTCTTCATCTAATTCTTATCATCCTTCAGGCGCAACTCTTGACTGGGGTACCACCTATTACTGGCGAGTAAGAGCAAAAGATACTTTTGACAATTGGTCTGACTGGTCAACTCCTAATTGTAGTTTTACTACTTTAGACCACGCCTATCCCAATGTTAATTTTAGCTGGACACCAGAAAATCCAAGTGTTGATGAACCAGTTCAATTTATTGATGAAAGCACTTGTTATGATGATAATATCAATGGAAGCCCTTGTACTAAACCCAATGATAGCTATGATTGGAACTTTGAAAACGCTGTTCCTTCTTCTTCTGTTTTAGAAAACCCTGTAGCTACCTTTTCTGATCCAGGCAAATGGCAGGTTGACCTTACTGTTACTGACAGTGATGGTTATTCTTGTCCTATTTTTAAAAGCGTGGATGTTAACTCTCCTCTACCTGATTATTGGAGGGAGGTGATTCCGAAGGAATAAATTATTAAATAAACAATCAAATATGGGTTTATTTAAGTCGGGATCAAAATCTTGCATAGGCATTGATATTGGAACCTCATCTATAAAAATGGTGCAGCTAAAAAGAAGTGAGGGAAGATTTAAATTGGAAACTTATGGGGAACTCCAAACCTATGGATATTTGGAAAGATTAAATGACCCTTTTCACACTAAATCTTTAAGAATGTTAGAGACACAGGTAATAGAGTTAACCAGAAAGCTTTTGAAGGCAGCCGGAGCAACAGCTAAAGATTTAGCTCTTTCAGTGCCGATTTTTTCAAGCTTTGTAAGCACCATAGAAATTCCTCCAATGTCTGAGGAAGAGCTTTCTAAGGCATTAATTTATGAGGCAAGACGTCATGTTCCAATACCTTTAAGCGAGGTAAGGGTTGATTGGCGAGTTATTGAAAAACAAAAAATAGATTCTGTTAAGCCAAACACCAAGAAAAATTTATTCAAGTATAGAGTTTTACTAGTTGCCGTGCCCAAAGAGATAATTGCTAAATATCTGAGAATTGCCAAAGGGTTAAAGTTAAATCTTAGAGCTTTAGAACTAGAAAGCTTTAGCTATATCCGTTCTTTAATGGGCAATGATTTAAGCAGTGCCTGTATTTTAGATATAGGTGCTCGTTCAACCTCTTTTACTATTGTAGATAAAGGCTTTCTTCAAATGAGTCATAGTTTGGATATTGCAGGAGCAGAATTAACCAGGGCCTTAGCTCATGGTTTAGGAATAGATTTTAAAAGGGCAGAATTGTATAAGAGACAAAAAGGACTTGACCATAAAGAATTGCTAGAATCAAATCAAGAGATAAAAGATATTATTTTAACCTTGGTTGATAAAATAGTAATTGAAATAGAAAGGATAATTGATAGCTATCAGACCAAAACAGGTAGAAAGATAACTAAATTGGTTTTAAGTGGCGGATCAGGTGGGTTGTTAGGATTGAGAGGTTATTTAGAAAAAAAATTAAACACAAAAGTGATAAAAGGTAATCCATGGGCGCGCGTTGTCTATCCACCTGTTTTAGAGCCCATTCTTTTAGAATTAGCTCCTCGTTTTGCTGTAGCTGTGGGCTTGGCAATGCGGGAGATATAGTTTATTTAATTAAAATTTGTTATAATTAAAACATATATGGCTGAGGAAGATAAAAGCATATCTTTAATCCCTAAAGAGGGAGAAAAGATAAAAATAGAAAATATTTTTTCAAAGATTGGAATAGTGTTGATAGTTTTAATAATATTAGCCGCGGGTATTTATGGTGGACTGTTTTTCTACAATGAAAAACTTAATCAGCAGATTTTAGCAATAAAGGGACAAATAGAAGAACTGGATAAAAATAGGAACCCTGAGTTTGAAAATAGGGTTATTCTTTTAGAAAGAAAACTTTTAGCCCTGAAAGAGGTTTTGAATAAACACTTTTTTTGGTCAAATCTTTTGTCTAAAATAGAAAAGTTAGCTGTTCCCCAGATTATTTTTACAGGCCTAGAGGCAGAAGCCAACGAAGATGGTTCTTTAAGAGCAGTGCTTTCTGGGATTTCTCCTGGTTATACCTATTTAGCAAAGCAATTTGTAAGCTTTAGTAATGACCAGTCTGTTTCCAAAATTAATATTCCTGGTATTAGTCTTAGCCCAGAAGGTGGTTTAGAGTTTGATATATATTTAGACTTTAAAAATGGCTTTTTAACTCAAAAGCTAGAAGAATAAAAAACAAAAATGAGCAAGAAAACTATTATTATCTTAATACTTTTCATAATCTTTTTGGCAGTTGTTTTTCTATTAGATTGGCCCATTTATCAAAAATATCTTTCATTAAGAGATGAAGTTGATGTCCAGAAAAATCTTTTAGCTAGCAAGGAAGAATTATTAGCCAAAGTTCAGCAACTAGAAGATATTTATGAAGAACAGCAAGATAAGATAGAAAAGACAGAGTATGTTCTGCCAGCAAGTAAAAAAATTCCAGAATTAATTGTCCAGTTTGAGGCTTTAGCCTCAGAATCAGGCTTGATATTAGAAGAGCTGTATTTTAAAGAACAAAAAGTAACAGAACCAATAAGCCAAAAAGGTGTTGAGGGAGAACAAAAAAAGATAAAGCCCTACAAGGTATTGAATATTTTCTTGAGCGTTACTGGAAGTTATGAGTCTTTTAGGGCTTTTGTAAAAGCCTTGGAGTACAATATTAGATTGTTGGATATCCAGAAAATAAAGTTTTCTACAGAGGAATCACAAGAAGTAAATGGTTTTATTTTTGATTTAGAATTAACTGCTTATTATCAAGAATAAATATGGCAAGAGAAAAACAGCGTCAAACAATTTTAATAATAATATTAATAGTTATAATAATTGGAGCAGTGATTTGGTATTTTATGCTTCAAAAATCTTCTAAACCTGAAGAGTTTATGTCGGGAACAATAATTCCTTCAAGTGAGCAGAAAATAAAAGATATTCAATTAAACCTTGATGTGCTTGATAATCCTTTGTTTAAAGACTTAAAAGTCCACGGACTTTTGCCTGTAACTTCAGGAGAAACAGGCAAGAGCAACCCCTTTCAATAATTAAATAAATAAAAATATGGATGAGAAAGAATTAAAAAAGTTGTTATTAAAAAAGAAGCTCATTTCTGAAGATATTCTTAAAACAATTGAAAAAGAGGCTAGAAAGAAAAAAGTTTCTTTAGAAAATTATCTAATAGAAAAAGGCGCAATTAAAGAGGAAGATTTATATAAAGCAAAGGCTGATGTTTTGGGTTTTCCATTTAAAGATTTGGCTGGTGAAAAAATTGACCAGGAGCTTTTAAAAATAGTTCCTTTTGAGGCGGTTCAGAACTATAAAATTATTCCTTTAAAATTAGATAGAAAATCAGGAGTTTTAGAAGTAGGAATGGTTAATCCAGAAGATGTAGAAGCTAGAGAGGCTTTAAAATTTATTGTTCATCGGCATAACCTTTCTGCAAGAATTTTTCTTATAACCCCTTCGTCTTTTGCTGAACTTTTTAAGGAATACACTCCTTTCAAACAAGAAGTTTCCAAGGCACTGATAGAGTTAGAAGAAGAAATGAAGAAAGAAAAAAAGAAAGTTTCTGGAAAAGAAAAAGAAAAGATAGAAAAAATGGCAGAAGAAGCTCCAATTAGTCGAGTAGTGGCTACTATTTTAAATCATGCTATAAAAGAGAAAGCCTCTGATGTTCATATTGAGCCCGGAGAAAGCAAATTGAGAGTGAGGATAAGAATAGACGGCGTTCTTCATACTACTCTTCTTTTACCAATGCAGATTCATCCAGCTGTAGTTTCAAGAATAAAAATTCTTTCAAATCTTAAAATTGACGAAACAAGAATTCCTCAAGATGGTCGTTTCTTTACTATAGTTGATGGAAAAAAAATTGATTTCCGGGTTTCAACTTTCCCAACTTATTTAGGAGAAAAGGTTGTTATGAGAATCCTTGATCCTGCTGTGGGTCTAAGGAATCTTTCTGATTTGGGAATTGAGGGAAGGAATTTAACTGTATTAAAAGAAGCAATTAAAAAACCCTATGGTTTGATATTAATAACAGGACCAACTGGTTCAGGAAAAACAACTACCCTTTATTCAATTTTACATATTTTAAACAAAGAAGATGTAAATATAGTAAGCTTGGAAGACCCAGTTGAGTATTATATTGACGGGATTAATCAGTCTCAGGTTAGGCCAGAAATTGGATATACTTTTGCAACCGGATTAAGGCATATATTACGTCAAGATCCTGATAAAATTATGGTTGGAGAGATTCGCGATAGTGAAACAGCCAAACTGGCAATTCATGCAGCTTTAACTGGGCACCTGGTCCTTTCTACGCTTCATACCAATAATGCTTTAGGGGTTATTCCTAGATTAATAGATATGGGAATTGACCCTTATTTGATTCCTCCTACTTTAGTGTTGGCCATAGCCCAGCGGTTGGTAAAAAGACTTTGTCCAGACAGTAAAGAACCAATGACTTTATCAAAACAAGTAGAAAAAATCATTGATGAGCAAGTTAAAGACCTCAAAGAAAAGATAAAGGACCCGACTCTTTTGAAGGATCTTGAAAAGCCCTACAAACTATATAGACCAAAAATTTCCAAGACATGTCCTCAGGGAACAAAAGGAAGAATTGGTATTTTTGAAATGTTAGAAATGACCCCTCAACTAGAAGAGGTTATTCTTAAAGAACCTTCTGAGGCAAGGATTGAACAAGAAGCAAAAAGACAGGGAATGATTACTATGCTCCAAGACGGATTAATTAAATCATTAAAGGGAATAATTAATTTTGATGAAGTTCAAAGAGTTGTAGAACAATAATAAAGCTTATGATAAAAGATTATCAAGTAGAGTTATTTGAATTACTTGAGACAGTGGGCAAACAAAATGCTTCGGATTTGCATATTTCTGTTGGTAGGCATCCTACTTTAAGGATTGATGGAGATTTAATTCCTTTAGTTAAAAAACCAATAATTACTCCTGAAGACGCCCAAGGCTTGGTTTTGGCTCTTTTAAACGAGGAACAAAAGCAAAGATTTTTAAAAGAAAAAGAGCTTGATTTTGCTTATTCCTATAAAGATAAAGCTCGTTTTAGAGTTAATGTTTATTTTCAGCAAGGGTATATGGGGGCCTCTTTAAGGTTTTTGCCCTTTAAAATAAAAACCCTAAAAGAGCTTAACCTCCCTTCGGTATTAGAAAAATTTACTCAGCATACTCAAGGGTTCTTTTTAGTGGTAGGCCCTTCTGGACACGGAAAGAGTACAACTTTAGCAGCTTTAATTGATATTATTAATCATAAGAGAAATGATCACATTATCACCATTGAAGACCCGATTGAGTATATTTTTACCCAAGATAGATGTATTATTGACCAGA
>CAZVDC010000012.1:0-1862 GCA_964625995.1 uncultured Candidatus Saccharibacteria bacterium | reverse complement strand
ATTGAAGACCCGATTGAGTATATTTTTACCCAAGATAGATGTATTATTGACCAGAGAGAAGTGGGATTTGACACAGAAAGTTTTCATCGAGCTCTTCGTTCTGCTTTTCGTCAAGACCCTGATGTTATTATGGTAGGAGAGATGAGAGATTTAGAAACTATTTCAACTGCCCTCACCGCTGCTGAGACTGGACACTTGGTGTTTGCTACACTTCACACAAACAATGCTGCTCAGACTATTGATAGAATAATTGATAGTTTTCCTGCTTCAGCCCAGAGTCAAATTAAGATTCAATTAGCAGCCACCTTATTAGGAGTGGTTTCTCAAAGACTAATTCCTAGAATTGAAGGGGGAAGGATTCCAGCAGTAGAAATAATGTTTAGTAATCCTGCTGTTCGTAATCTTATTAGAGAGGGAAAAACTCATCAGTTAGATATGGTGATTGAAACTAGTGCTGAAGAAGGAATGATTTCCTTAAACAAATCATTGGCTGACCTAGTTCACAAGGGAGAAATTAGTTTAGAAAATGCAGAATTATACTCACTTAATCCAAGCGAGTTAAGAGAACTGATTGGGACTAAATAATTTAAATATTCTTTATTTAAATATTGTTGATTTTAAATTATGAAATTTAATTATCAAGCCAGGACAAAAGAAGGTGAAATTCAGACAGGAACCATAGAGGCAAGCAGTTATGATGCGGCCGTAGAAACTCTTCAAAGGCATGGATTAGCCATTGTTTATCTGGAAGCAATTTCAGAAGTTCCTTTTTATGCTCGTTCTTTAAAAATTTTCCAAAAAGTGAAAACAAAAGAGTTGGTAATGTTTTATCGTCAACTTTCTATTTTATTTGGTTCTAATATACCTCTTTTAGAGTCTATAAAAGCAGTTTCTGATCAGGTTAAAAATCCTTATTTTAAAGATATTTTATTTGAGGTAGAAAATGACATTAGAGGAGGAGAGTTGCTTTCTCAAGCTTTGGCAAAGCACCCAAAAGTTTTTTCTCCTTTTTATATAAATGTTATTAAAGCAGGAGAGGCAACAGGAAAACTGGATGAGGTTTTAAATTATTTAGCCAACCATGCCGAGACTGAATTTTTACTTGCTCAAAAAGTTAAAGGAGCTTTTTCTTATCCAATTTTCATCATATCCGTTTTTATAATCGTAGGTGTTTTAATGCTCATTTTTGTCGTACCCCAACTAACCGCAGTTTTAATAGAAGCAGGGGCCGAACTTCCTATTACCACAAAAATTTTGATTGGGTTAAGCAATTTTTTAAAGTCCTGGACCTGGCTCTTGGTTTTAATTATTGGAGGAGCAAGTTATGGGTTTTCCCGTTGGTTAAAGACTGAAAAAGGAAGAGATACCTGGGATAATTTTAAACTAACAATTCCTATTCTGGGTCCAGTTTTTAGAAAAATTTATTTAGCTCGCTTTGCAGAGAATTTTAGCACCTTACTAAAAGGAGGACTTCCTATTTTAGATGCTCTTAAAATTTCTGCTCAGGTAGTTGGAAATAAAGTTTTTGAGAGAATAATTAAAAAAGCAGCTGAACAGGCAAAGAAAGGAGGAGAAATAAGTGAGGCTTTTGAAGAAGATAAGAAAAATTTCCCACCTTCAGCTATTCAAATGATAAGGGTAGGTGAAAAAACCGCTAAGCTTGATGAAATGTTAGAAAGATTAGCTGGTTTTTATCAAGGAGAAATTGACAGAACCGTAGCTAATCTTACTCAACTTATTGAACCTCTTTTAATCGTTATTTTAGGTGGGGCAGTTGCCTTTCTAGTTGCCTCAATCCTCATGCCGATATATAATATAACCAGCGGAGCTGGTTTCTAATTCCTTTAGTAAGGGTGGTTGGG
>CAZVDC010000011.1:5871-12507 GCA_964625995.1 uncultured Candidatus Saccharibacteria bacterium | reverse complement strand
ACCACCCACAGGGTGGCCTCGTCACATTTTACTACTACCGGCGACCATTCACAAGGTGGCCTCGCTGTATTTATTTTATAAAAAACTGACTAATGCTTATCAGCACTAGTCAGGTTAATTCAAAGATAAACTACTTTTTGGTTTATCTTTTTTTAATTATCTCATCAATAATTCCATACTTCTTGGCCTCTTCAGCGCTCATATAAAAATCTCTATCTGTATCCTTCTCAATCTTTTTCACTGGTTGACCAGTATGTTTAGCTAAAATCTGATTAAGCTTATTCTTAATCTTTAAAATATGTTTAGCAGAGATTTCTATTTCAGTAGCCTGTCCTCCAGCTTCTCCCATTACTTGATGAATCATTACTTCTGAATTGGGAAGAGCGAATCTTTTTCCTTTTGCCCCTCCAGCTAAAATCAAGGCAGCACCACTTGCAGCTATACCAACACATACTGTAGAAACATCACATTTCACAAACTGCATTGTATCATACATAGCTAAGGTTCCGGTCACTGTTCCCCCAGGACTATTTATGTAAATTATTATATCTTTCTTGGGATCTTGATTTTCTAAAAATAAAAGTTGGGCAATAATTGTATTAGCTACAGCATCGGAAATTGGACCACCAAGAAAAATTATCCTGTCTTTTAAAAGACGGGAGTAAATATCATATGCCCTTTCTCCATATTGGGATTTTTCAATAACTGTAGGTATTAAATTCATAATTTTTTTATTAATTATCTAGTCAAACAACTTTATTTTATTTTAGCATTTTTTTCTAATAATTCAAAAACTTTCTCGTTTTTTATAACATTTTCAGTATAATTCTTCAAGGCCTCCAGGTCAATGTTTTTTCTTGCCTCCTCAATGCTAGAGTAATGCTTAAGGGTCTCGTTGATTTTTTCTGTAACCTCCTCCTCGGAAACTTTAATGTTTTCTTTCTCAGCGATTGCCTTAAGAACTAAACCAATCTTTACTCTTTTTTCTGCTTTAGGTTTAAACTCCTTCTTTAAATCCTCAATTGTCTTATTGATACTTTTTAGATAATTCTCAAAACTCAAACCTATTGATTGAGTACTATTCCTAAGTTCATCTATCATTTTTTCTATTTCAATACTAATAAGAACCTCTGGAATTTCTACCTTTGAATCTGCTGCTGCTTTCTCAACTAACTCTAACCTTATTCTTTCTTTTTCTTTAATTTCCTTTTCTTGAAACAGTCCGTCTTTAATGCTTTCTTTTAAGTGATTTAATGAATCAAATTTACCTAAACTTCTAGCAAACTCGTCATTAAGAGAAGGCACTTCTCTTTTTTGAACCAGGTTCATCTTTATCTCAAAATCCAATTTCTTCCCAGCTAAATTCTTCTGGGGCCAATCATTGGGCACAACTAAAGAAAAATTCTTCTCTTCACCGCTTTTCATTCCTTCTAACTGTTCTTCAAAGCCAGGAATAAAATTTCCTTTACCAATAATCAAAGGGTGGTTTTTATCCTCTCCTCCTTCAATTTTTACTCCACCACACCTAGCAACAAAATTTATTTCCACCCTATCCCCGCTTTGAGCTGGGCGGTTAACTGTAACATATTTCGCTCTTGAATTTTGAAGATATTCCAATGCTTTATCCACCTCCCTGTCTTCAACTTTTATTTTTTTCTTTTTTATTTCCAGGCCCTTATATTGCCCTAAAACAACTTCGGGAACAACCCAAAACACAGCTCTATACTCCATTGAATCTCCTCTGGCAATTTTTAAAACAGTAATATCCACTGGCTGGCCCACTATTTCTATCCTATTATCAAGAATGGCTTTGGCTAATGTTCTCTGGATAGCTAAATTAGCGGCCTCTTCATATACCTTTTGAGAACCTTTCTCTTTTTCTACTATTTCAATTGGCACCTTCCCGGGCCGAAATCCATCTACCTTCATATCCTTGCTTAAGTTAGAGGCGGCTGTTTCAAAATAGATATCCATCTGGGTTGATGGAATTTCAACTTTTATTTCTACCTTGCTTCCAGGTAATTTATTTACAGCAACTTTCATATTATTTTAAAATTATAATTTTGATTAAATGCTTATGTTATAAGCAAGCACCAAAATTAAACCTATCAATTATCTAATTAACTTCTATAACAAAGGAGCAATAATAATGGCAATAATAGCCATTAATTTTAAAAGGATATTTAAACTAGGACCGGCTGTATCTTTTAAAGGGTCTCCAACAGTGTCTCCTACTACAGCTGCTTTATGAGTTTCGGATCCTTTTCCTCCTAAATTTCCTGCTTCTATATATTTCTTTGCATTATCCCAAGCTGCTCCAGAATTAGCCATTGTTACTGCCAATAAAAATCCAGTAACTATTGAAGAAGCTAACATTCCTCCCAATGCTTCTTTGCCCAACAAAAGCCCAATAATAACAGGAGCAACTACAGCTAAAACTCCTGGGAGAACCATTTGCTTTAAGGCCGCCTCAGTGCTAATTGAAATACATCGAGCATAATCAGGTTTTACTTTACCCTCTAAAAGACCAGGTGTTTTTTTAAACTGTCTCCTCACCTCTTGGACCATTCTCATAGCTGCCTTTCCCACTGAAGAAATAGTTAAAGAAGAAAATAAAAATGGCATTAATCCTCCTATAAATAAACCTATTATTGTTTTAGGAGTTAAAAGATTTATTATATCTATGCTAGCCACTAAACCATAACTAACTAATAAAACTAAAGCTGTTAAAGCAGCTGCCCCTATTGCAAATCCTTTACCTATAGCAGCCGTAGTATTGCCTACCGCATCAAGCTCTTCTGTTCTTTTTCTTGTTTCCTCTCCCATTTTTGCCATTTCAGCAATTCCTGCCGCATTGTCAGCAACAGGACCATAAGTATCTGTAGCTAAAGTAATTCCTAGGGTAGACAACATTCCAACAGCTGCTATTGCTATCCCATAGATTTTCCCAAATAGATAAGCAATAAATATTGCTATACAAACAATTAGAACTGGAACCAGAGTGCTTTTCATTCCTAAAGAAAACCCTTGCAAAATATTTGTAGCTGATCCAGTTTGGGCAGAAATAGCTATTCTTTGGGTAGGTTTATAGCTATGTGAAGTAAAGTATTCTGTTATTAAACCAATTCCAACACCTCCGACTAAACCTGCTATAAAAGACACAAAGAGATTAAGATTGCCAGTCATCAGTCTAATAACAAAAAAGGCAAAAATACTAATTAAAATGGTAGCTCCAAAGATGCCCATATTTAAAATATTATGCGGAGAACTGGTTCTTTTATTTAATTTCACTATTAGATTGCCTAAAATTGCTGCTAAAATACCTGCGCCAGCAAGCACAAGAGGAAGAGAAATAAGATTATGAAAACCAATCATCAGCCCACTTGCTCCAATAACCATAGCAGCAATGATTGCATCTACATAACTTTCAAAAAGGTCAGCTCCCATACCAGCAACATCTCCAACATTATCACCTACATTATCAGCAATAGTAGCAGGATTTCTTGGATCATCCTCAGGAATTCCTGCTTCAACCTTGCCAACTAAATCAGCTCCCACATCAGCAGCCTTTGTATAAATACCACCGCCAACCCTAGCGAAAAGAGCAATAGCTGACGCTCCAAAGCCAAAGCCATATATAATTTGAGGGTCATTAAACAATAAATAAAGCAAAGAAATTCCTAGTAAACCCAATCCTACAACTGTCATCCCCATTACACTTCCACTATCAAAAGCTACTTTCAACCCTTCTCTCAAGTCCTTTTTTGCCGCCTCACTTGTTTTAGCATTGCTTGATGTAGCAATTCTCATCCCTAAATTTCCAGAAAGAGCGCTTAAAAAAGCTCCGCAAACAAATGCTAAAGTAATATTACTTCCTAAAAAAATCAACAAAAGGATACTGGTAATGATTATAAAAATAATCAGCACTTTATATTCTTTGTTTAAAAAGGTCATTGCTCCCTTGTAAATTGTTCTAGACAATTCTTTTGCTTTTTCGTTTTTTACTTTTCTATGTTTAATTTGTAAAGCTAAAATTCCTGCAAAAAACAGGGCAATCAAAGAAACAATGACAGAGAAATAAACAAATATCATAGGTTTTCTAAATTAATCTAATAAATGCTTTTGCTCTATCTATCGCAATTGCTTAGAGCAAAATAATTATTAGATTAATCTTTGTTGCCTTTATTTTTAGAAAAATATCCTATTTTTATTGTTCTTTCTTTTCTTTTTTATCCTGCTCTTTTTTCTTATCATCTTCTTCTTTTTTATCTTCTTTATCTGCTGCTTGCTTCTTTTCTGTTTTTTCCTCTTTTGCTTTTTTAGAAGTAGTTTTTTCTTTCTTTAAGGCTTCTTCTGACTTAACATCTATTTTCCATCCAACTAACTTTGCAGCTAATCTTACATTTTGGCCCTGCTGACCTATAGCTAAAGAAAGTTGGTCCTCTGGAACAATTGCTAATGCCTCGTGTTTTTTCTCGTCCAGTTCAACATCCAAAACTTTTGCCGGTGACAAAGCATTGGCAATAAACTTAGCTGGGTCCTCATCCCATTCAATAATATCAATTTTTTCGCCATTAAGCTCGTTAATAACTGTTTGAACCCTGGTCCCTTTTTGCCCTACTAAAGAACCAACAGGATCAACCCCTTCTTCATTAGAAGAAACCGCTATCTTGGTCCGAGACCCTGCTTCTCGAGCAATTGCTTTTACTTCTACGGTCCCTGCGGCAATCTCGGGCACCTCAATTGCAAACAACTTACTTACCACCTTTGGATGAGCTCGAGATAAATACACGTTTGTTCCTTTTGGTTCTCGCTCTACTTTTAGAATATAAACTCTGAGGCGCTGTCCAATTCTATAATGCTCCCCGGGTATTTGTTCATCTGGAAAAAGAATTCCATTTGTTTTCCCAATATCGATAAAAACAGTTCCTTTCTCTATTCTTTGAACCACACCTGAAACAATTTCTCCTTCTTTGTTTTTATATTCTTCATAAACAACTTCCCTTTCTGCTTCTCTAATTCGTTGAATAATTACCTGTTTTGCTGTCTGAGCAGCAATTCTTCCAAAATCAATATGAGGCTCTAATTCTATTTTTATTTCATCTCCTGGTTTAACATTCTTATCTATCTTCTTTGCTTCTTCAATCATCATATGCTTTAAAGGATTGAATCGGATTTTCTTCTCGCCTTCTTCTTTTTCTTTTTTCTCTTCTTTTTTTTGTGCCTCTTTCTTTTCCTCCTCTTTTCGCAGCATGCTTTCATCAACAACTAAAAACACCTGAAAAACTTTTATATCTCCTGTTTCAGGGTTAAATTCTACTTTAATATTCTGCCCCTTTTGTCCATAATCTTTTTTATAGGCAGCGGCAATAGCCATCTCAATTGTTTCAATAATCTGCTCCCGAGGAATTCCTTTTTCCTCAGATATTTGATCAATGGCTATTGAAAATTGCTTTAAATCCACATCTTTAAACCAAATAAGAAGAAAAAACAGAAACAGATTTTTGTTTGCTTATTTTTCTTCTAATTGGCTAATTATTTTTTACCAACAACTTTTAAAATTTTAGGCCCGCTCATTGCGGACCATTTAACTGCTATTAAGTATACTCCTATTAAAATTTTTGTCAACCCTTTTATAAAGTGTCTAATTAACCTAATTATTCTAATTATTCTAATCAAATTCAAATTTTAAATCACTCTAAACCCTAGCATCTAAGGTCCAAGGTCTAAAATGTTTATGATGTTGTGATGAAATGTAACGAGGTCTTTCCTCGTTACATTGGTTTTGGCTTTACTCTTTACTTGTTGTCTCGGACAGAGGAGACTTGACTTTAAGAAGTTAATTTGTTAATATCTAATTAACGACTAATTTAATGACTAATTAAATTTTAAGGAGGTAAAATATGGAAGAAAAAATCCAAAAAGTAGCAGAAGATTTTCTTGAAAGAATCAAGAAAAATCTTCCAACTGACAAAGCAGACAAACCATTTATTGTTGGCATTGTTGGTATGATCGGATCCGGCAGAACTCTTCTTGCTAAAACATTAATCAATTATCTTAAAGGCGCAGTATTGGTTTCAGGTAATAGTGCCAGATTTCTTTTAAAACAAGAAGGTATGCCTTGGGGAGAAAATGTTCAGAAATGTATTTTTCACGCTACCCGCTGGTTAATTAAAGAAGGATACATCGTTATTTACGATGGTAGTCAAGTTGATAAAGAGAAAAGAATTAAAACGCAAGAATTAGCCGATGAACTAGGAGTTAAATATTATCTTCTTCGAATTCTCACTTCTCAAGAAACAGCTGAAAAATATCTTAGAAAGAAATACTCTCAGCCACATGAAAATACTTTTGAAGATTTTTGGCCTGGAACCGATGCTGAAGATATAGTCCAAAATCTTAAAGAAAGAAACAAGGTTTACAACTCAATAGACCAAGAAGAGCCAAAACCAGAATTCTTTGCTGAAATAGAAAACGAAGGTACAATAGATGAATTCAAGCAAAAAGCTATTGAGGTCGCCAAGAGGTTAGAACAACAATAAACTATCAGAAGTATAAAATATAATAAAAGTGAGGCATAAAGCGCCTCACTTTTTGTTTCAAATGAAATGTAACGAGGTCTTTCCTCGTTACATT
>CAZVDC010000011.1:2426-5771 GCA_964625995.1 uncultured Candidatus Saccharibacteria bacterium | reverse complement strand
ATGTAACGAGGTCTTTCCTCGTTACATTGGTTAGGAATAAGAATAATTAGGTCAATTGGGTTAATTCTTGTAACAGTTATTCTACAAAGCGATTTATAATACTTTTAATTTCCCTTTTTGAGGTAGCAATAATTAGGTAATCTCCAACAACTGCGTAATCAATACCTAAATCCGGTTTGAGTAAATCAATATACCTAATCGATATTCCCTTATAGACTTCTTCTGAAAAAGTAGGGTTTTTAGGTAATTCTAATTCCTTATTCAAAAATAAAGGGATTAAATCTATAACCATATCCTTTTCCCACTCTCTTAGTTCTATTTTTATTTCCTTTGGATTTATTACTTTTATAACTAATCCTAACTTATTGCCATCTTCTTGGCCATACAAAAGAAGCATATAATCATTTTCCAGCTTTTTAGAGATACTAACTGGCACTTGTAAGCCTAATAAATCCAAAACTTCCTGTGTTAATAAATAGTGGGCTACTTCTTTAGAGCTCAGGTCTTTCAACAAAACTCTTTTTAATGTGCCTACTTGCTGGTTAGCCTCAACTAAACTTTTTAATTGTTCCAAGCCCTCTTCTCGGCTTTGCATTTTTATTATTTCTATTTGTTCAACAGGAATAACTGAATAATTTTCTACTTCTTCTACAACTTGAATATTCTGCCAATAACGACTTATACTAACCAAAACAAAAAAAACAGCTATAACTAGCACTACTATATAGCCTGTTTTTAAAAAAGAAACCCCCTTTTTAAACTTAGGAGGATAAAATTTTTCTAAAGAAATATGGGGTTTTTTAAAAAACACTTTTTTCTTAAAAACCCTTCTTATCTTTCTTTTCTTTTTTGTTAACGAGGGAGATGAAACTACTGGTAAATTTTCAGGAGGTTGACCATCTTTAGTTTCTTTTTTCTTTTTAATAAAAGTTGGGCCTGAGGATTTTTTGCCCGCTAAACGCTCAAGGTCGCCCTGCATTGTTCTAATTTCATACTTTTCCATAACAAAACTTAGGGCTAATTATAAAACAATATAAATTTTTATTTATTATCTGTAATCTTTCTTCACCTTCTTTTTAAACAACGATAAGTTTATTCTTCCTAGGTTATCAATATTTTTAATTCTTACCACCACTGTATCTCCTCTGTGAATTATTTTTTCAATGTTTTTAATTTTTTTATTCTTCGGTGCCAATTCTGATATATGAAGCAATCCTTCTTGACCAGGTACAAGCTCAACAAAGGCTCCAAAATCTGTCACTTTTGTCACTTTCCCGTGAAAAACTTCGCCAACCTTTAATTCTCGTGTAAGACTTTTTATCCAGGCTATTGCTTTTTTAGCTCCTTCGGCTTTATCAGAAGAGACAAAAACAGTTCCATCTTCTTCAATATCAATTGTTGCCCCGGTTTCTTCAATAATTTTATGAATCATCTTCCCGCCGGGTCCAATGACATCACCTATCCGGTCTGGATTAATAGAAATAACATATACCCTGGGAGCATAAGGGGAAAGATCAGGCCGTGGTTCTTTTATTACCTTCTCCATTACATCAAGAATTTTTTCTCGAGCTTCTTTTGCCTTTAGAAATGCTTCTTTTAAAATATCTACATTTAACCCCTCAACTTTTACATCCATTTGAACAGCTGTAATTCCTTTTCTTGTTCCTGCTATTTTTAAATCCATATCTCCATGATGATCTTCTGGTCCCTGAATATCAGTCAAAATTTTATAGTTTCCACTACTAGAATCTAACATTAAACCCATGGCAATTCCTGCTGCGTTTCCTTTTATTGGAACACCTGCATCAAGAAGAGCTAAAGTAGAACCACAAACCGAAGCCATTGATGAAGAGCCATTAGAAGACAAAATTTCGGAAACAACTCTAATAGTATAAGGAAATTCCTCTTTTGATGGAATTAAAGGAGTAAGAGCCTTTTCAACCAAAGCACCATGTCCTATTTCTCTTCTCCCTGGTCCTCTTACAGGGGCAATGTCTCCAACTGAAAAAGGAGGGAAATTATAATGGTGCATAAATCTTTTTGTTCCTTCTAGCTCCATCTGATCTAATAGCTGTTCTGCTCCGGGAGGACCGAGGGTAACTACAGAAAGAGCCTGGGTGCTTCCTCTGGTAAAAAGAGCTGACCCATGTGTTCGGGGCAATAACCCTACTTCACAAGAAACCTTTCTTATTTCATCTAAAGCCCTGCCGTCAGGCCTTTTTTCTTTTTCTAAAATATTTTTATGAACTATTCTGTCTATTTCTTCTTCAAATATGTTTTCGGCTTCTAAAATACGGTTTTCTTCTCCTGGATATTTTCCTTCAATATAGAATAATAAATCTTCTTTAAGCTTATTAACCATTTCCATTCTTTCTTTTTTATCGGGTTGAAAAATCATTTCCTCTAATTTATCTCCTATAAAATCTTTAATTTCTTTTAAAAACTGCCTATCGGGTTCGGGTAAGTCAACTTCCATCTTCACTGGTTTAATCTCCTCTATAATTTTCTTTTGAAAATCAATCAATTTAGCTATTTCTTTAAGAGCAAGCTCTAGTGATTCTAATGCAATATTTTCAGGAATCTCTTTTCCTTCTCCTTCTATCATATTTATTTTTTCGCCAGTTCCAGTAATTACAAAGTTAAACAATACTTTTTCTTTGTCTCCGTTTGAAGGATTGACTATAAATTCTATTTTTTTGTTTTCTCCAATTATACCTCCTATTGACAAGGCGCCAATTGGACCAGACCAGGGAATTTTTGAAATAGACAAAGCCACTGATGTTCCGATTAAACCAGGAATAACAGGATCATTTTCTCCATCAAAAGATAATACTGTAATAATAACCTGGATATCATTTCTTATTCTTGAATTAAAAAGCGGACGAATGGCTCTATCAATAACCCGTCCGCTTAAAATTGCTTCGTCTGTTGGACGACCTTCTCTTTTTATAAAGCGACTGCCTTTAATTTTTCCTGCTGCATATAAACGCTCTTCATAATCTACAGTAAGAGGAAGATAATTTATACCTTCTCGAGGCTTGTCGCTTATAACGCAAGTAGTTAAAACTACGGTTCCTCCATATCGCGCTACAACGGAACCATCTGCTTGTTCAGCTAATTTGCCAATTTCTATCTCAAGGCTCCGGCCGCCGAATTCTGTCTTAAATTTTTTGAAATTCATATTTTCAACAGATCCATATGTCCTTCCCAGATGTTTGGAGTTCAAACGAAAATCTGCTTATGCAAGTAAATTTTCGCTCGAACTCCACCTACTATCTAATCTGGGTTATTAAAGACAAATATGGATCTGTGATTATTTTACTTATTATTTATTTATATAAAAAT
>CAZVDC010000011.1:0-2326 GCA_964625995.1 uncultured Candidatus Saccharibacteria bacterium | reverse complement strand
ATTATTTATTTATATAAAAATCTACTGGGCTTTTGGCAAAGATCAATAAAATCATCTGCTACCTCTTTAATTTTTGCAGAAGTGCTTTTGCCAAATCCTATTACCTCTACTTGAGTTCCCCAACCATCTTTTAAATAATTTATCAATGGAACAAAATCTCCATCACCAGTAACTAAAACAATGGCATCGCAAAGCCTGCTTAACTTTATTGCATCAACCGCCATTCCTATATCCCAATCTGCCTTTTTCATCCCTCCAGGAAAAACTTGCAGTTCCTTTCTCTTTAATTCAATCCCAGATTTTTCTAAAGCTTCTAGAAAAGCTTTTTCTTCTCTGGTGTCAGTAGTAACCACATAAGCAATTGCTCTTATCAGTTTTCTACCCGCTATCGCTGTCTTAAGAATCTCTCGGAAATTTACTGTTGCTCCATAAAGATGCTTAGCCGAGTGATACATGTTTTGGACATCTATTAATACTGCAATTCTTTGTTCTTTATGTCTTGCAATAGTCATAGTAAAGTCTTATTTTTTTAAACCTAAAAAATCAATCAATTTAGAATATCTTTTAGGGCTTTTATTTTTTAAATAATCTAGAAGTTTTTTTCTTTTAGCAACCATTCCTAAAAGACCTCTTCTAGAGTGATTATCTTTAGGGTGCTTTTTTAAATGAGCAGTTAATTCTTTAATTTGCTCGGTTAAAATAGCTACCTGCACTTCAGTAGATCCAGTATCTTTTTCATGGATTTTAAATTTCTGTAAAATATTTGCTTTTTTTCTCGGACTTAACATATTTTCTTCTTTTTTAAGATTAATAATCTTTTTAGATAATAACATAGATTAATAATTAAAGCAAATTTTAACCAGTAGATGCAACTTTGGGAATTGTTGAAAGATTGAAAAATTAAAAAAAGAATAGTAAAATTTAAACATAATTAACTGTAGAATATGAAAAATCGGATTTTAAGTTCAGTTTTTATTTGTATACTCTTTTTTTTAATTATCCAATCAATTTCTGGTCAAGATAGATTGGAAGTTTTTTTCTTTTACAGCAAAACCTGCCCTCATTGTGCAGCAGAACAAAAATTTTTAGATAATTTAGAAAAAAAATATGCTCAGGAAATAAAAATCAATCGTTACTTTATTGGAAATACTCAACACCTTGACCTCTTAAAAACTCTTTTAAAAAAACACAACGCTGAAAGATTCTTTGGTGCTGTTCCTCTAACCTTTATAGGGGAAGATTTTATTCCTGGCTTTGATAATCCAGAAGGGATCGGCAAGATAATAGAACAATCTATTCAAAGACAAATCGCTTACCAAATACCAAAGCAAAACCAGAATAAACAGATTCAAGAAAAAAATTTAACTAAAACAGAAATTCCCGAGCCCGAAAAAAAGCCTGTTTTTAATATTCCAAGAATAGGAAAAATAGACATTGAAAAATATTCTCTTCCTGCTCTTGCTATAATTTTAGGTGCTTTAGACGGCTTCAATGTCTGCTCCCTTGGCGCCTTGGTTCTAATCCTGGGATTAGTGTTAATCCTTCGTTCCAGAAAACAAATTTTAATTTTTGGAGGGGCCTATATTTTAACCACTGCTATTGTATATGGAGTTCTAATTTTTGCTTGGTATAAAATCTTCTCTTTTCTTGCTTCTTATCAAAGACTAATCACTCTTCTAGTTGCTTTGTTGGGGATTGGCGGCGGAGTTTATTTCTTAAAAGAATTTATTAAACAAAAAAAATATGGTCCTATATGTGAAACGAGCCAAAGTGGTCTTTTTCAAAAATTATCTTCAAAGCTACGCCAGCAACTCGCCCAAAAAAATAAAAAAATATTGGGGGTTATCTCTGGCATCTTTCTATTTGCTTTTATAATCACTATTGTAGAATTTCCTTGTTCTGCTGCCGCACCTTTATTTTTTGCCAGTGTTTTAGCCAAGGCTAAACCCCCTATTTTTCTTTACTTTCTATATATTGTTATCTATATTCTTTTTTATATGCTTGATGAGATTTTAATATTTCTCATTGCAGTTTTTACCTTAAAACTTAGATTTGCCTCACCTAAATTTGTGACTTGGATTATTCTTGCAGAATCAATAATTTTATTTATTCTGGGTTTCTATTATCTTTTAAAGATATAATTTTTATTTTTGGTTTTTTAAAAAATACGTATTTAAATACGTATTTTTTTATTTCCGTAAAGATTGTCTAATCAACCTAGAACACTTAATTCTTTATGCTGAAAATAACAATAAAATGTCTAATTCCTAGTTATTCTAATTAACCTAATCAATTCCTAATGTCTAATGACTAATGTCTAATTATA
>CAZVDC010000010.1:0-12988 GCA_964625995.1 uncultured Candidatus Saccharibacteria bacterium | reverse complement strand
AGACATTGTTTGTATCTTATTTCTTATTTCTTATTTCTTATTTCTTGTTTCTTGTTTCTTGTATCTTGTATCTTGTATCTTGTTTTTTTGTATCTTGGTTATTGGTTACTTTTACCTAACCTTACTTCCATTAGGAACAACTTTATCCGGATAGAGCAATACTGCCTTACCTTCCACCTCTACTGCTAATATCATTCCTTGGCTTTCAATGCCTTTGATGGTTTTGGGTTCTAAGTTAACTAAAACAGGAATTTGTTTTCCTTTTAAATTTTCTGGTTTATAGGTTTCAGCAATCCCCGCAACCAGGGTTCGTTTTTCGTCCCCTAAATCTATTGTTAATTTTAACAGTTTATCCGTTTCTGGCACAGGTTCTGCCTCTAAAATGGTTCCAATTCTTATATCTAATTTTTGAAAATCATCAAAATTTATCATAGGCATATATCGTTATTATATTATTTTTAGTTAAAAAATTAAAGCCTTTTTCAACCTTTGTTGTTATAAGATGTGTGGCGAGGTCTTTTCACCCTTCGGGTGGTCATCATAGTGACCACCCAGGGGTGGTGTTGTATTAAGGTTTTGAGCTTAAAAGGATAGACCTTGTTATAAACTGGTAAAAATAATGCCGATGGAGGGATTCGAACCCTCAAGGGCTTGCGCCCACAGCGTCCTGAACGCTGCGTGTATTCCAATTCCACCACATCGGCATAGATATTGGCGGGCAGGTATACCAATTCCGCCACATCCCTTTATTTCAAAAAATCTAAACTTTTAGGCATTTCATTTAATGGTTTTTCAAAACGAAGATTGGGTACTTGTTTATAATTCTTATTTTTTATCCAACCGTTTTTTGTGTAAAAGAAACAAGCACCATTCATTTTTTCAAATAAGTCATATTTGTTTTGGCAATTTTCCGAGACCCAGTTTCCTATTTTTAACTCATAATTAGAAGGATTGATTGTTATATGTCCATATTTTGGAGGAACAATGATAATATCATCTTTTTTTGCTTTGATTGCATAAACATCACTGACAATTTCTTCTTCTTTGTTTTTTTGGAGCAGGAAAATTGCTTCTCCTTCAAGGACAATATAAAGTTCCTGATAGGCATCGGAATGAAAATGTCCTTTAGTTTTAACAAACTCTTCACCTAACATTTGCGGAGGTATAATAGTGATATCATACCTTAGACCATTTCTTTTTTTTATCCCTCGATACATATAATATAGTTTTAAGTTGTTCGGCGCTCCCTTTAGCCATTGCTTGTCATAAATCACGCTTTTCATTTCTTTTAAATAGCGAATATCAGGATTTATGCGGTCTAGATTTAAATGGTTAGATTTTTGATGATTTAATTTCACAATTTATTTTTATTATTACTTTTTATCTAGGTTAATATTAACCAATAAAGCACCCAACAGTCAAATAAATAATTAAAAGCCCCTTAATAAGGGACTGTTAAACAGCAACCAAGCAAAATGATTTAAGATTGCTAAGCCAATAAATGTTTTAATTAGATTCCTTTTTAATTCTTTTCGTTTTTATATACCAATTTTCAATTCCAGAGAATCTTTTTGAAGGAAGGGGAATATTTTTAATTTTTATTCCTTTAATTTTTTTGTCTACAGAATAAAGGTAATAGGGGTTGTAGAGGAATATAACAGGTGCGTCGTCAACAACTAATTTTTGAAATTCTTCGTATTTTTCTTTTCTTTTTTCAGGGTCAAAGATTGTTCGGGCTTCGGTTAAAATTTTATCTACTTCATTATTTTGATAGAGAGCGAGATTAAGACCAGGGTCCTTTTTTTGACTTGAATGCCAAAATGGCAAGGGGTCTGGATCTGGACCCAGAACTTCTCCAAAAATTAGAGCCTCGTATTCTCTTGGTCTAATGTAATCTTGTTGGATTTCAGCTATATTCAAAATTTTTACATCAACCTTTGCCCCGATTTTTTCCCATTGTTCTTTAAGAAGATTTGCTACTTTTTCTAATTCTGGCCAGTCAGTAGTGATAAGGGTAAAGCTGAGAACACTGGAATCTTCGCCGCTTTTAAGAACCTTTTCCCTAAATCCAGTATCTTTATTTTCTTTCCAGCCAGCCGCCTCTAAGAGATTCTTGGCATGCTCAAGGGCAAAGTCATAAATTTTTATATTTTCACTGTGTCCAAACACTCCCTTGGGAATGGGGGAATAGACAGGCGCGCCTCTGCCCATTAAAATTTCTTTTATAATCTGTTCTTTGTCGGTAGCATAATTTAAAGCCAGCCTTACTGTTTTATCTGACAGAATTTTGCTTTTACTTTGATTTAAAAATACAGCAAAATAGCGAGGCAGGTTTAGTTCTAATATATTTAATGCTATTTCCTTGTTTTTTAATTTGCTTAAATTTTGGGCAGAAATAAAGCCTAATCCTTCTACTTCACCCTTGTTATAGGCCTTTACTAAATTTTCTTCATTGATATAAAACTTTAGGACTATTTTTTTAATGAAAGGTTCGCCAAAATGATAATTTTCATACGATTCTAATTGGACAGTTTTTATAGTGCCTTCTTTGCCTTTTTCAATTCTTCGGAGTTTGTATGGGCCCGTTCCTATAGGTTTTAGGTTTAAATCAGTAAGGAAGAATTCTGGAGGATTTATATTTTCCCATATATGTTTGGGGAGGATTCCTACTGTTGTATTAAAGATAAAAGGAGCATAGGGTTCTTTTAGGCGAAACCTTACAGTATAATCATCAACTTTTTCTACTTCTATTCCGTGCCAAATAGAGAAGAGAGGGCTTTTAAAATCCGGATTTTGAATAATTTGTATTGTAAAAACAACATCGTCGGCATTAAATGATTCTCCATCGTGCCAGGTTACTCCTTTTCTTAGGAAAAATTCATAAACCTTTCCTTCGTCGCCAACAGCGTATCTTTCAGCTAAGTCAGGAACTAGCTTTCCTTCTGAATCATATTTCATTAACCCAGAAAAAATCAGTTCTGTGAGGTCGCGGTCAGCATCACTGGTTTGGCATAAGACAGGGTTAATGTATTGGGGTGTTCCAATGATTCCTTCTGTATAACTTCCTCCATGTTTTGGCACAACTATGGTAGTGGTAAGTTGGTAAGCAATATACCAACCAATCAGAGAAATAATAGCAAGCATTCCAGCGCCTAAAATAAAATACCGCTCTTTGTTGGAGAATAAAGAGGGTAAGTTTTTCCACTGGGAAAAAGATGGCCATCTTTTGATATTTAGTTTAGCAAATAGCTTAGCGGTCGTTTTAGAAAAAATGTTCTTTATCATAACTAGAGAAATAAAGTTATTTAGATTGCCATTCTTATAAAAGAAGAAATAACAAACAGAACTGCAAAGATAATTGTGGTAATAAAAATAATTTTTTCTAAACCTCTTTTTTTATAATATACTCCCCCCTCACCACCAAAAGCGCTACCAAGCCCTACTCCTCTTTGTTGGACAAGAATTAAGATGATTAAAACAAGAGAAATAACAATTTGAGCAATGTTTAAAATTGTAATCATAAAACAATATTAGGTTGATTAATGAATTAAGAAGCTTTTTTCTTTATTACTGTATGAGTTATTGCATTTAAAATTGATAAAATAATTACTCCCCAGAAATAAGACCAGAAGCCAATAATCGTAAGTTGAGGAATAAACCAAGCAGCCAGCCATAGGATAATTATATTTACTATTATCATAAACAAACCCATAGTTAAAACAATAAGAGGACCTGAAACAAATTTTAAAATGGGTTTAATGATAGTATTAGCAATAGCTAATATTAGACCGGCAAAGAGTAAATCAACAAGGTTTCCTTTAAAGCTTACCCCAGGTAAAAAATAAGACATTAAAAGAATGCCAGCCGAGTTAGTTAATATTCTTGCGATAAAGCGTAAAATTAGGTGAATCATATAATTCTATAATAGCACAAAATAAAAAGATAGCAAGCAGTTGCATATAAAATGTCTAATTGACCTAATTATTCTAATTAACCTAACCAAATCCTAATGACTAATGTCTAATGTCTAATGTAACGAGGTCTTTCCTCGTTACATTTTCAATTTTAATAACTAGATGTTACATGTCGTTGCGCAGAGGTTGATTTTTCAGGTATAATTAAAATGACTTGAAAAATACTAATTTTAAACAATAAGTTTTTATTGTTGAGTAAAAATTAATCAAATAAGAAAAAACTTATATGTTCTGGTTGTTAATTGCCATTCTTGCTTATATTTTTTACGCCTTAGTTTTTATCATTGATAAATATGTTGTTTCGCGTCCATTACCTCATCCCATTGTTTATACTTTCTATGTAGGTGTTTTGAGTTTGGGGGTTTGGGTGTTAGCCCCTTTATCTTTTGGATTTCTTCCGCCAACAGATATGCTTTTAGCTGTTTTAGCCGGAGGGGCTCAGGTTTTAGGTTGGATTTGTTTTTTTACAGCTCTTAACAAAGGGGAGGTGTCAAAAATAAGTCCTTTTGTCGGCGCCTTTATAGGAATTTTTACTTTTGTCTTTTCTTATTTTTTAATTGGCGAACGATTGACTCAAAATCAGCTTTTAGCTTTAATTTTTTTATTATTAGGAAGTTTAATTATTGCCTTTAAGCCTAGGGTTGAATTCTATAAAAATTTTAAGAAAAATGTTTTTATTATAGCCTTTTTTGCTTCTTTATTTTTTTCTATTTTTTGGGTTATAACAAAATTTATTTATAATCAAAACTCTTTTATCCCCAGTACCATTTGGATTAGAAGCGGAGCCGCTTTTGTTAGTTTGCTTCTTTTAGTTCCAAAAAGATACAGAGAACTGATATTTTCTAAGTTTAAGGCTACAAAAAAAGAGACAAGCGGAATAATAGTTTTAGGAAGAATTTTTAGTGTTTTTGCAGCTTTTGGAATTTATATTGCTGTATATTTAGGAAGCGTAACAATAGTTAATGCTTTACAAGGTCTGCAGTATGTTTTTATTTTGATTATTGCCCTGTTTCTTTATAAAAGAATTCCTCTTCTAAAAAAAGAAGTGGAAAAAAAGGTTGTGATACAAAAATTAATTGCAATTATTTTTATTGGGCTAGGATTGGCTTTGTTGGTAATAAGATAGAGTTTTTGGGCGTTTTTCTTGCTGTTAAAGATAAATTAAAGGTTAGCCGAGCTTGTAAACAAAACAAAAAAGAACCCATTTGCACGGGTTCTTGGTAAATAAATGTTATAGTATAATATGTGGAATTATATGGCTAGCTTCTTCTTTCTTTATACTTTCTACTTCTTGTTTTGATAAAATGCGAAAATTTACATCTTTAGGAGCAACAAGAGCATGACATTTAAAACATTGAAATTCTGGTATTTCGGGTTTTATAAAAGGACGGAAATGAGCCAACATTACACTTTCACCGCACTTAGAATGATAAAAAACAATGTATTTTTTATCTTGGGTAAAAGAGTGCCATAGCCGAAAACCCAATTTGGCAAGCCAGAGTTTAAAAATTTTTCTCACCCGAAACCTCCTTTTATGTTTTATTTTAAATTATCAATGAAGTATTTCAACTTTAACACATAAATGATAATCTGTCAATATTTTTAATTTTTTACAATCATACCAAAACAAGAACTAAAACCGAGTAATAATTAGTAAAATAGGTTTGTCTATGAAAACTAAAAAGATAGTTTCTGTTATTGTCTTTTCATTATTGGGTTTGATGGTGATAGTTTTTTGTTATTTTTTTGTTGGCAACCCTAAACCAGTTGAACAAATAGAGGTCGGGGTTACTTTCAGCAAAATACAGGCGGAAAATATGGGATTGAATTGGAAGGAAGTTTACTTGGCTGTTTTGGACGACTTGGGATTTAAAAAAATTCGTCTCTCTGCCTACTGGCCAGAAATAGAACCAGAAAAAGACAGGTTTAAGTTTGAAGATTTAGATTGGCAGATAGAAGAAGCGAGTAAAAGAAATGTGGAAATAATATTAGCAGTAGGGCAGAGACTTCCTCGTTGGCCAGAATGTCATATTCCCTCATGGGCAGAGAAACTAAAAAAAGAAGAACGTCAAGAAAGGCTTTTGAATCTTATAACAAAAATCGTAAATCGTTATAAAGACATAAAAGCAATAAAATATTGGCAGGTAGAAAATGAGCCGTTTTTAAGAACCTTTGGTGAGTGTCCGAAGCTTGATAAGAAGTTTTTAGATAGAGAAGTTGCTTTGGTACGAAAACTTGATTCTTCTAGAAAAATAATAATGACTGAAAGTGGAGAGTTTAGCACTTGGATAGGAGCTGCCCGAAGAGGCGATATATTAGGAACAACTCTTTATCGCCGGGTTTATGGAAAACTAGGTTATGTTAAATATCCACTTCCTCCAATTTTTTATGCTAGAAAAAGCTTTCTAATTAAAAAGTTTTTTCCTATTGAAAAGATTATTGTAATTGAGCTTCAAGCAGAACCATGGGGACCAGCACCTATTCAAGACCTTTCTATTGAAGAACAATATAAGACAATGAGTCCAGAAAAATTTAAAGAGATTATTGAATACACTAAAAAATCAGGTTTTTCCGAAGCATATTTATGGGGAGTGGAATGGTGGTATTGGCTTAAAGTTAAACATAATAATAATGATATGTGGGACAGCGTAAAGGTTTTACTTAATAAAAATAATATTTAGTTGGTTTGTTTTTTAATAAACTAACTAAAATCTATGCGAATAGGAATTGATATAGGGGGTACAAAAATAAGAGGGGTTTTGTTAAAGAATAATAAAGCTGTTAAGAAATACGAAATTAAGACCAGAAATAAAAACAGCCAGAAAGTTGTATTGGTTCAAATTTTTAAATGCATAGACAAATTAATAGAAGGAGAAAACAAGAAAAGAATAAAAGGAATTGGGCTAGGGGTTCCTTCTCCTATTGATTTTGAAAAACAAAGAATATTAACTCCTCCAAATTTAAAAGCTTTAAAAAATTGCCAGCTAGCTAAAGTCGTAAAAGATAAGTTTCGAATTAAGGCGGTTATAGATAATGATGCTAATTGTTTTACTTTAGCCGAGGCATTGCTTGGGGCTGGGAAAGGATTTAAGATTGTAGCAGGCATTACTATAGGAACAGGAGTTGGAGGAGGAATAGTTATTGATAAACAAATTTATCATGGAGAGTTTGGAAACGCAGGAGAGTTTGGGCATATAAATATCGTGAAAAATGGTTGGAGGTGTAGTTGTGGAAGAAAGGGATGTGTAGAGGCATATGTTTCTGGGAAAGGGATAATTAAAATAGCCAAAGGTTTAGGAATAAAAAATAGCAATCCTAAAGAAATTGAGGACTTAGCCAGGTTAGGAAACAAAAAAGCTAAAATAGTTTATAAAACAGCAGGAGAATATTTAGGTTTAGGACTGGTTAGTATTGTAAATACAATAGATCCAGGAATTATAGTAATAGGAGGAGGCATTTCTCATGCTGGAAATCTCATTATTAATCCTGCAAAAGAGATAGTAAAACGAGCTGGGTTAAATCCATTAACTAAGAAAATAAGAATAGTGAAATCAAAATTGGGCAGAGAAGCAGGAGCAATTGGAGCTGCATTATTAATTTGTGGATAAATACAAAAATTGTCCACAGTTTATTAACAGTTAGGCTTGACAGGAATTTTTAATGATTTAGAATAAACTTGTGCAGCGGAAAGTCTTCGGACTGGAAGCTGCACATCAAGAGCAATCTCTCCTTCGGGAGAGGTTGTTCTTTTTTTATAATAAGATCAAGATAAAATTCCTGGGATAAATCTCAGGAATTTTTTTAAATTGACACCTTTTTAAAGCTCTGCTATATTCTGATTAGAAAGGAGGAAGAATGATGAATAATAAACCCTGGAAGATAGACAAGGAAAGTGTACATTTTAAAATTTTAAAAAGCTGGCTTTCTTTGGATCTTCAGAAATATTATTTAAGGGAGATAGCACCACCTTTAATTTTATCTGGTGAAGACCTATCCGAAGAAGATTTATTGATAAGGCTTATAGAGGTTATTAGAAAAATTGTTTGGAGAGTTTTTAAGATCCTTGAAAATAGAGAAATAGAATTTAAAAGAAAAGGACCAGATGGTCAGGTTAAAATTTTAAAAACGAAAAAGATAGATAAAAAAATAGAAATTCCTTACATTATTATTACTGACAATATCCATGAATTAGCATTTATTTATTTTGTCATAGAATGTAAAAAAAGAAACAATCCAGACTTTTTCTGTGATAGAGATAAGGTAATTAAAGAATTTAAAAAAGAATATGCCTTAGCTGGAGTGAAAGACTATTTTCAAACACAAGGAGGAATAATTAGTTTAGGAGCTGCTGCTAAAATAGGAATAGCGCTTTATGGTGGCTTGATTATAAGTTTAGGTTTTAGACTAAGTTTATTGTCAGCAATCGATAAAGTCGGAGGAAGAGAAGAAATGCTTTTAAATAAATTAAAAGACAGGACTTTTCATGATGTTTATAATAAGTTCAACAAAGACACTGATTTAGTTCTGAAAGTAATTGCAGAAGAAGCATTTCATTATGCTTGTAAGCATGCTAAAATTTTTGAAGAACCAGAGGAAATACCTAGAGAAAAGGAATCACCCCAAGTAAAAGAAGTAAATCAAATTGATGATTTAAAAAGAAGAATAATTATTCATTGTCAAAGAGGAATTGAGTACGAGGAGAATCTAGGAATCCCTGAGATAGTTAATAAATTATTTAAAATTTTAAAACAGGAAGAAAAAGAGTTATTAACAGTATAAAAACTAAAAGCCCATTATAATAAATGGGCTTTTAATTTGCCTAAGGATTCAATTATATATATAATTAAGACTATGAAACAGAAGAAAAAAATTTATTTAGATTATGCCGCTACTACTCCAGTTGACCCTAGAATCTTGAAAGTTATGGAGCCGTATTTTGTTGAAAAATACGGTAATCCTTCTTCTATTCATTCTTTTGGACAAGAGGCTCGGGAAGCAGTTGAGAAAGCACGGAATCAAGTCGCTGAATTTCTTAACTGTAAAGTATCAGAAATTGTCTTTACTGGCTCTGCTACAGAAAGCAATAATTTAGCAATTAGGGGATTGCTTAAAGCTTTAAAAAGAAGAAAGAGAGCAGGGGAGAAGGTTCATATAATTACTTCTCAAGTAGAACACAAGGCAGTTTTAGAGACTTGCCATGATTTAGAAAAAGACGGTGTAAAAATTACTTATTTACCAGTAGGAAGAGATGGTATAATAAATTTAGATGATTTAAGAGCCGAAATTACTCCTGAAACTGATTTAGTATCAATAATGTATGTAAATAATGAAACAGGAGCTATTCAGCCAATTAAAAAAATTGGTTCTTTAATTAAAGAAATTAACAAGACTAAAGAGCATCCAATTTTCTTTCATACTGATGCAGTTCAGGCAGTAAATTGGTTGAACTGTAAAGTTGATGATTTAGGAGTTGACTTGCTTACTTTTTCGGGTCATAAAATTTATGGACCAAAAGGGATAGGAGTTTTATATATACGCACAGGGATTCCGGTTTCTTCTATTATTACTGGCGGAGAACAAGAATGGGGATTAAGAGCAGGCACAGAAAATGTAGCTAATATAGTAGGGCTGGGGGCAGCAGTAGAAGAAATCAAAAAACATAAAGAGAAAATGTTTAGAAAAGTTCGATTGTTGCAGGAAAAATTAGAAAAAAGGGTTTTATCCATAGTTCCTAAAAGTAGAGTAAATGGTCCTCAAAACTTTAAAGAAAGAGCACCTCATATTTCTAATTTTGCTTTTGAAGGGATAGAAGGAGAGAGTTTGGTTATTAGTTTAGACCTTGAAGGAATAGCTACTTCTACAGGTTCAGCATGCACTTCAAGATTGCTTAAACCTTCTCATGTTTTAATGGCAATGGGCTTACCGGAATTAGAAGCCCATTCTAGTTTAAGGGTAAGTTTGGGGAAATTCACTACTGCGAGAGAGATTGATATATTTTTAAAAACCTTGCCTAGGGTAGTAGAACGGTTGAGAAAAATCTCCGGGAGGTGAATTTTATCAACGAATAGCTAATCCATTACGAATTTACGAATCACGTTTAGCGTGACGAATATTCGTAAATTCGAAACAAGATTCGTTATTCGCTGATTACATGTATAACAAAAAACTTCTAAAACATTTTACTAATCCTAAATTTTTTGGAAAAATAAAAAATGCTGATGCTATTGGTAGGGCAGGGAATCCTCGTTGTGGGGATATAATGGATATCTTTTTGAAAGTAGACAAAAAAACTCAGAAAATAAAAGATATTAAGTTTCAAACATATGGGTGCGCTGCTGCTATTGCTGCTTCTGATATGATTTGTGAGTTAGTTAAAGGGAAAAAACTAGATGAGGCCTTAAAAGTTTCATTTAAGGATGTTTCAAGTAGTTTAGGAGAAATGCCGCCCCTAAAAGTTCATTGCGCCCAGTTGGCAACAGAAGCTTTAAGAACAGCAATCAAAAATTATCAAAGCAAGAAAAATGATTGAGACAATAACAAGATTTATTTTTTGCTTTTGTTTATTAGTATTTATTATCATATTTAGCACTAATTTTGTAGAGGCTGGGAGTTTTGAAATTAAAAATTTGCCAGGGCCTGAAATAATGCCTGACAGTCCCTTTTATTTTCTAAAGATATGGTATGAGAAAATTATTACATTTTTTAATTTTAATGATTTAAATAAAGCAGAAAGATATTCTGAGTTAGCAGAACGAAGATTATATGAAGCAGAAAGGATGGCAAAGAAAGGAAAAACAGATTTAGTAGAAAAGTTAATAGAAAGCTATAATAAATTTATCAATAAAGCTATTCAGAAAATAGAAAAAGTAAGGCAACAAGGCCAGAAGGAAGCAAATCAAGGGCTAACCAAAGAATTAGGAAAAATTTCCAGATCTGTTTTACAAAATCAAGAGTCTCTGTTAGATTTATATAAGGTAGTTCCTGAAGATGTAAAGAATGCTATTGAGAAATCTTTTAAAATTACAAAAATTGGTTATGACAAATTAATTGAATCCTTGAGTGGATTCCAGAAAGAAGAATTGATAAAGAAGGCAGAGGAAATAAAAAATAAGGCCCAACAAATCTTTAAGGATTGGAGAGAAATCTTTGGTCCTTAAGGAGGTGATAATAATTAACAAAAATTATGATTATGAAAGTAAAAGTATATAGCACACCAACTTGTCCATATTGTTTTGCTTTAAAGAAATATTTGGAAGAGAAAGGTATAGAATTTGAAGATATTGATGTGGCATTAAATGAACAGGCCAGAAAAGAAATGATTGAAAAATCAGGACAGATGGGAGTACCAGTAGTGGATATAGACGGAGAGATTGTGGTAGGCTTTGATAGAGAAAAAATCAATCAATTATTAAAAATAACCGAGTAAATAACCAAGATACAAGATACAATTACCAAACAAATTCCAATAATCAAATTCCAAACTGTTATCTTGATTATTGTTTGTTTCTTGTTTCTTGGTTATTGGTTCTTTTATGTTATATGATTTAATCATAATTGGTGGCGGTCCAGCTGGCATTACAGCTGGCATATATGCAGTCAGAAAAAAGCTTAATACTCTTATAATCACCAAAGAGTGGGGAGGGCAAATAACTCGGGCGAATGAAATTCAAAATTGGCCTGGAATTAAGAATATTTCAGGTATTGAGTTAATTAATAAAATGGTAGACCATTTAAAAGCATATGATTCTGTATTAGAAATCAGAGAAGGAAAAGAGGTAATTGATTTAGAAAAGAAAGGAGATTGCTTTATTGTCCGAGATAACGATGAAGAATTTCAGGCCAAGGCAGTTATAATAGCCACTGGCAAAATACCTCGTTCTTTGAATATTCCTGGAGAAGAAAAATTTAAAGGAAAAGGAGTAAGTGTTTGTGCTACCTGTGATGCTCCTTTATTTAAAGATAAAGTTGTAGCTGTAATAGGAGGGGGGAATGCTGGATTAGACACGGCCCTAGACTTGACTAAATATGCTAGCAAGATATATGTCTTGGAGTTTTTAGAACAAATTAAAGGAGATCCAATAACCAAAGAAAAGCTTGAAAAAACAGGTAAGGTAGAATTCTATACCAATGTTGCAGCAAAAGAAATAAAAGGAGATAAATTTGTAGAAGGTTTAATTTATGAAGATCGGGAAACAGGTGAAGATAAAGAGTTGAAAGTTGATGGGATATTTATAGCAATCGGTTTAACTCCCAAGGCAGGTTTTGCCGAAGGCTTGGTAGAGTTTAATGAAGCAGGGGAAATTAAAGTTGATAGCGAGAATAAGACAAAAACCCCAGGCTTGTTTGCTGCTGGGGATATAACCGATGTTAAGTATGAACAAGTAATAATTGCTTGCGGAGAAGGAGCAAAAGCTGCTTTGTCAGCTTATGACTATTTAAAAAATCGTTAATAATGATAAAGGTAGATGATAAGAAATTTGAAGAGTTAGTCAGAAAAGGAATAGAAGCAATTCCGGATAAATTTTTAAAAAAATTAGACAACGTAGCAATTGTAGTTGAAAAAGAACCTACCCCAGCCCAGCTTGAAAAATTAAAATTAGGAAAAGGACACAAACTTTTTGGATTATATGAAGGAATTCCTCAGATAAAAAGAGGATATTATAGTGGAGTTTTACCTGATAAAATAACCATCTTTAAGGGTCCTATAGAAGAGGTTGCTTCTACAGAAGAAGAAATAGAAGATATAGTTATGAGAACAGTTTGGCATGAAATTGCTCATCACTTTGGCTTATCAGAGGCAGAGGTTAGGAAAGCCGAGAAAAGATATAAGGAGCTTATAAATAGAAAGACAGAGAAATAACTCTTCGTTACATGTAACGAGGAAAGACCTCGTTACATGTAACGAGGTCACCCTGCGGGTGGTACATCATAGTGACCGCCCAGGGGTGGTCACCCGTAGGGTGCCACTGGTCATCCGTAGGATGCCACCGGTCACCCGAAGGGTGGGAAAAAAC
>CAZVDC010000009.1:0-13496 GCA_964625995.1 uncultured Candidatus Saccharibacteria bacterium | reverse complement strand
AAAACCTCGTTAAGGAACTCGGCAAAACAGCGGCCGTAACTTCGGGATAAGGCCTGTCCGATGCAAAATCGGACCGCAGCTAAAGACCCCTGGCGACTGTTTATCAAAAACACAGGTCCCTGCAAACTGGTAACAGGATGTATAGGGGCTGACGCCTGACCAGTGCTAGAAGGTTAACTTTGCCGGTCCTCCGAATTTACTTCGGAGGGCTGAGCGAACGAAGCCCTAGTGAACGTCGGCGATAACTATAATCGTCCTAAGGTAGCGAAATTCCTTGGCACGTAAGTTGTGTCCCGCACGAAAGGCGTAACGACTGGGGGACTGTCTCAACGAGGAGCCCGATGAAAATGCAGTACCGGTGAAGATGCCGGTTGCCTGCGGCAAGACGGAAAGACCCCGGGAGCTTTACTACAGGTTCTTATTGTCTTATTAGTTTGGATGCGTAGAATAGCGGGGAGGCTATGAAGCTCCGCTTTCGGGCGGAGTGGAGCCGCCAGTGAAATACCCGCCTTTCAAACTGATAAGACTAACTCCGATGTTATCGGAGGACAGTGAGTGCCGGGTAGTTTCAGTGGGGCGCTGGCCTCCTAAAAGGTAACGGAGGCGTCTATTAAGGTCGGCTAGCTCCGGATGGAAATCGGAGTGGTAGTGCAAAGGCACAAGCCGGCTTTACTGCAAGGCGGATATGCCGCGCAGTTGGGAAACCAGAGCTTAGTGAACCGACCCTGGTTTTTAGAACCGGGGAAGATCAACAGATAAAAGCTACCCCGGGGATAACAGGCTAATAGGTTCCAAGAGTCCACATCGACGAACCTGATTGGCACCTCGATGTCGGCTCGTCCTATCCTGGGGCTGGAGAAGGTCCCAAGGGTTCGGCTGTTCGCCGATTAAAAGGGCACGCGAGCTGGGTTCAGACCGTCGTGAGACAGGTCGGTCCCTATCTGCCGTAGGCGGTGGATACTTGAGGGGGCTCATCCCTAGTACGAGAGGACCGGGATGAACGAACCTCTGGTGTACCAGCTGTTCCGCCAGGAGCATCGCTGGGTAGCTAAGTTCGGTTAGGATAAGCGCTGAAGGCATATAAGCGCGAAGCCGTCCCCAAGATTAGGTATCCAGCCTGTTGAAAAACAGGCATAGATCCCTCGAAGACTACGAGGTTGATAGGCTCCAGGTGTAAGCCCAGTAATGGGTTGAGCCGAGGAGTACTAATCGATCGATAATCGCACTTATATCTTTCTTTCCACTTTTAAGTGGTATAGACCAGCAATTAATGATTGCTATTAGTTTTATTTAGAATTTCAATATTATAAAATCCTGGTTGTTGTAAGAGGGCTATACTGGAGGTGTTCCACCTGATCCCATTCCGAACTCAGAAGTGAAATCCTCCAAGGCCGATGGTAGTGGGATTTTCCCGCGAGAGTAGGTCGCCCTCTTATAACAGCCAGGATTTTTATTTATATACTATAAACTTGGAAAAATGTTTGCTAAAACAAGTAAGAAAGTGATAAAATATTATTGGATAATCTAAAAATAATAAAATTATGAAGGAGAATGATTTTTTAGAAACATTGGATAAAGAAAAGAAACTTTTAAAAGAAAAAATTAGACAGAAAACAGCTGTTTATATTTTAGGTGGTTTAGGATTTGTTGCTGGATTGGCCTGGAATGAAGCAATTAAGGGATTAATTGATTTTTTATTTCCTTTAAAGAAAGATACTCTTATTGCGAAGTTTATTTATGCAATTATTATTACCCTTATTCTAGTTATTGTTTCTGTTTATATTTTAAAGACTCCTTCTAAAGAAGATAAAAATAGATGAATAAATATACAAAAAAGCAAATAAAAATTGCCTTGGTTTATATCCTAATTTTAGCAATTATTAGCACAGGGATTTTTTTAATAATCAGTTCAAAAGGACCCAGTTGTAATGATAAAATCCAGAATCAGGGAGAAGAGGGAGTAGATTGCGGTGGTCCTTGTCCTCCTTGTCCTTGGCAACTTCAGAAACCAGTAGAAGTTATTTTCGTTAAAGCTTTTTCTACCCAAGAAAACTATGTTGATTTAGTGGCGAAAATTAGAAACCCTAATAAAGAATTCGGGATTAAATCTTTTGATTACATTTTTAAATTATATGATTTAGATAACAATTTGATTACTACTAAAGAAGGAACTAGTTATCTTTTACCTCAAAAAACAAAATATATCATTAGTCAGAGAAATTTAGTTAATTCAAAAATTTCTCGGATTGACTTTGAAATTAAAAATATTCAGTGGCAGCAGCTTTCTGAATATCAAGAACCCGAGTTTTTAATAAAGAATATAAACTTAGACCAGGATGAAAAAGGAGCACGCCTTTCTGGTAATTTAGAAAACCGGAGCAGTTACAATTTTGCTGAGGTTGATATTTATGCTGTTCTTAAGAACAAAAATTCTGAGATTGTAGCAGTATCAAAACATAAGCTTTACACAGTATTAAGTCAAGAACTGCGTTATTTTGAACTTAACTGGCCATTTCCTTTGCGTGAAGAAATAGAAGAACTTGAAATTTTAGCTGAAACAAATGTTTTTGAAAATACAAACTTTATTAAAGAATACCAAAGAAAAGAAAGAGAATATTATCGGTAGGGTATGGAAACAAAAAGTGAAGGAACCTTTAAAAGACAATCAAGTACCAATTACCAAATAAATTAACCAATATCTAATTAATCTAATTATTCTAATATCTAATTAACCTAATCAAATCCTAATGTCTAATTTGAATTTTAAAAACAAAATATGATGAGAATGTAACGAGGTCTTTCCTCGTTACATTGGTTATTGTTTCTTGGTTATTGGTTATTGATGTAACGAGGTCTTTCCTCGTTACATAGCGTTTATAACTAAAGATTAATTGGTTAAAAAATTTTTAAATGTGGCTTTAGTTAATCAATTAAAAAAAATAGACTGGACATTAAACCTGATAGTCCTGCTGTTAATTTTAGTAGGGCTTTTGACTATTTATAGCATTTCCCAGTCAAAGAATATAGAACTTTTTAAAAGACAACTTTTTTATGTTATTTTTGGTTTTATCTTGATGATTCTTGTGTCGTCTATAGATTATAGAACTTTTAGAGATGTTAGTTTTTTGCTTTTAGGTTTATATTTTTTAAGTATTTTTCTTTTGGTTTTAGTTTTATTGATAGGCAAAGAGATAAGAGGAGTAAATGCCTGGATAAAAATAAAAAACTTAGGATTTCAACCAGTAGAACTAGTAAAGTTATCTGTAATACTGGTTCTTGCCAAATATTTTTCTTTGCGCCACACAGAAATTAGTAGGCCTAGACATTTATTTATTTCTGGTGCTTATATTTCCCTTCCTGTGTTTTTGCTTTTACTTCAGCCAGAGCTGGGTTATGTTTTAATATTAGTTCTTATATGGCTTGTCATTGTAGGAGTAGCTGGAATAAAATTTAAACATTTATTAATTATTGGATTAATTTGTCTTCTTTTGCTTTCTTTGGGATGGTTTTTCTGGTTAAAAGAGTATCAAAAAGAAAGAATTATTAGTTTTTTAAATCCCTATTCTGATCCTCTAGGCCGAGGTTATCATATTATTCAGTCAATTATTGCAGTTGGTTCAGGAAAATTATTTGGTCGAGGCCTAGGTAAGGGACCTCAGTCCCATCTTAATTTTTTGCCGGAACAACATACAGACTTTATTTTTGCAACCTTTGCCGAAGAGTGGGGGTTTATAGGTATTATATTTATTTTATCTCTATTCGGAATTTTCTTTTACAGGCTTTGCAAAATATCTTTATCAGCCACCAATAATTTCGCCCGTTTATTTGTATTGGGTTTTGCCACCATGATTCTTTTAGAAGCAATTATAAACATTGCCATGAACCTTGGTCTTTTGCCTATTATAGGAATCCCATTACCATTTATTAGTTATGGAGGCAGTAGTATGATAATCAATTTTATAGGCTTAGGAATTATTCAGAGCATTATTAAGAATAAGTAACCAAATAAAATCAACAAGGTCAAAATGATTGAGATAATTTTTAAAAGTAAAACAACTTTTAAAAAAGGCAAAACATCGGTTGAGATTTTTTTAAGAAAGAACAAAAAGGTTATAGATAGAATTAAGGTAGAAAACGCTGACAGAGCCCTAGAGGGTCTTGACAAACTTTTGAGATGTAATAAAATAGACATTACTGCAATTAGAAAATTTACAACTGTTGACAATTTTAAAAAAACGAGCTATACTTCTTTTCGCATCCTTAAAAGCATAGAAAAGGGTCTGAATTTGACTCTTTAAATCTATAATTTCTTTTTTAAATAATTAGCAATTAAGAATTAAACCTCTCAACCTAAAACATAAGTTAGGGAGGTTTTAGTTTAATGCCTATAAAATATTTCTCAAAATATCCCAAAAATTTATATCCTCTTCCCAATCTCATCGAAATACAGACAAACAGCTATCAGTGGCTTATAGAAAAGGGATTGAGAGAACTTTTTGATGAGATTTCACCGATTAGAGATTATGGCGGCAAAGATTTAGAGCTCAGCTTCGGTGACTATTATTTAGATGATCCAAAGTGCACTGAGGCAGAAGCTAAAAAATATGGCCTTTCTTATGAGGCCGCTCTTCGTATTAAAGTAAAATTAGACAATAAAAAAACAAAGCAGATAAAAGAACAGGAAATCTTCTTAGGAGATTTCCCTCTTATAACTCCCCGGGGAACATTTATAGTCAATGGTGTAGAAAGAGTAGTTGTGTCTCAGTTAATAAGGTCTCCCGGGGTTTTTTTTACTGCTGAAAATATTAGAGGAAAAAAACTCTTCGGAGCAAAAATTATTCCTAATAGAGGAGCTTGGCTTGAATTTGAAACTGATATTAATGGGGTAATTTCAGTAAAAATTGATAGAAAGAGAAAGGTTCCAGCCACTGCTTTATTAAGGGCTTTTGGAATAGAAAAAGACGAAGAGATTATAAAACAATTTAGAAAAGTAGATACCAATCCTGATACAAAGTATATAGAAGAAACAATCAAAAGAGATCCATCAAAGAATCAAGCCGAAGGTTTGATAGAAATTTATAAAAGAATTAGACCTGGCGATTTGGCCACTGTAGATAACGCAAAACAGTTAATAAATAATATGTTTTTCAACTTTGATAGATATGATTTAGCCGAGGTTGGCCGGTATAGGATGAATCAACGTTTAGACCAGTCAACTCCTTTAACAAAAGAATATAGAATATTGCGTCTAGAAGATTTAATCAGTATTATTAAAGAAATTATCCGTCTTAATAATGACCCTGAGGCTGTTCCTGATGATATTGACCATTTGGGCAACCGAAGAGTAAGGCCTATTGGTGAATTGCTTCAAAACCGAATAAGAGTAGGATTGACCAGAATGGAAAGAATAGTCCGAGACAGAATGTCAACTTTTGATATTTATACCTTAACCCCTGCTCAACTCATTAACCCTCGTCCTTTAATGGCGATAGTTAAAGAGTTCTTTTCCTCTTCTCAGCTCTCTCAGTTTATGGACCAAGTTAATCCTTTGTCTGAACTTGAGCACAAACGCCGACTTTCAGCTATGGGACCCGGGGGATTAGCTAGAGAACGAGCAGGGTTTGAGGTGCGTGATGTTCATAGTAGTCATTATGGAAGAATTTGTCCTATTCAAACACCAGAAGGACCCAATATCGGGTTAGTAACCCACCTTGCTACTTATGCTAGATTAAATAAATATGGATTTATTGAAACCCCCTATCGAAAGGTTAAAAACGGCAAAGTTACAAATGAAGTTGTTTATTTAAATGCCAGCGAAGAAGAAAAATATACCATTGCTCATGCCGGTGAACCTTTAGACAAAAACAATGTTTTTATAAACAAAAGGGTTGAGGCTCGGATAAAAGGAGAACCAGGGGTGGTTAACCGAGAAAGAGTAGATTTTGTTGATGTTTCTCCTTATCAATGTGTTAGTATTGCCACTTCTCTTATTCCTTTCTTAGAGCAAGATGATGCTAATAGAGCCTTGATGGGGTCTAATATGCAAAGACAGGCGGTTCCTCTTATAAAGCCCGAAGCACCTTTAGTTGGTACAGGGATGGAAAGGAGGGCAGCTGAAGATTCTGGTCAAGTTGTATTATCTTTAGAGGATGGAAAAGTGATTGAGGTTGATGCCCAGCATATTGCCATAGAACATTCTAAGAAAATAGATCCAGAAAAATTTTTACTGAAGGGCAAAATTAATTTTGTTAGCTCTAGTAAACGAAGCAAAAAATTAGGAGGAACCATTGAAATCTCTCCTGATTTTAAAAAAGTAGTTTATTATCTAAGAAGCTTTACTCGTTCTAATCAATATACATGCATTCATCAAAGACCTGTTATCAGAAAAGGACAAAGAATTAAAAAAGGAGAAATTTTAGCGGATGGCGCTTCTACTGATAATGGTGAACTAGCCCTGGGCAAGAATTTATTAGTTGCTTTTATTCCATGGGCAGGGGCTAATTTTGAAGATGCCATAATAATTTCAGAAAGATTAGTTAAGGAGGATATATTTAGCTCAATCCATATTAAAGAGTTTACTTGTGATGTAAGAGATACAAAATTAGGACCAGAAATTACTACCCCTGATATTCCAAACGTAGGAGAAGAAAGATTGAAAGATTTAGACGAGGAAGGAATAGTTAGGGTTGGAGCCGAGGTAGGGCCGGGAGATATATTAGTGGGGAAAATTTCCCCAAAAGGAGAAGCGGATCTTACTCCTGAAGAAAGGTTATTAAGAGCCATTTTTGGTGATAAAGCTAGAGATGTAAAAGATACTTCTTTAACTTTACGACCTGGTGAAGGAGGAAGGGTTATTGGTATAAAAGTATTTTCTAGAGAAAAAGGAGATAAGCTTCCTGCCGGCGTAATTAAGTCTATCCAGGTAGAAGTAGCTCAACTTAGAAAGGTTTCTGTAGGTGATAAATTAGCAGGACGCCATGGAAATAAGGGCGTGATTTCAAAAATACTTCCTGAAGAAGATATGCCATATTTAGAAGACGGTACGCCAGTAGATGTAATTCTTAATCCTCTGGGAGTTGCTTCAAGAATGAACATAGGACAGGTTTCTGAAACACATTTAGGTTGGGCAGCTAAAAGATTAGGATATAGAACCTATAGCCCACCTTTTTCAGGAGTAACCGAGGAAGAGATTAGAAAAGAATTGGTAAAAGCAGGACTTCCTGAGGATGGAAAAGTTGTTCTTTACGATGGAAGAACAGGAGAACCTTTTATGCAGAGAGTTTCTGTTGGCTATATATACATAATGAAGCTTATTCATTTAGTGGAAGATAAAATTCATATGCGTTCCATTGGTCCTTATTCTTTAATAACTCAACAGCCTTTAGGTGGAAAAGCTCAGTTTGGAGGACAAAGATTTGGAGAAATGGAGGTCTGGGCGCTTGAGGGATATGGAGCAGCTTATACTTTACAAGAAATGCTGACAATTAAATCAGATGATGTTCTTGGAAGAGTAAATGCTTATGATGCTATTATAAAAAACAAACCGATTAAAGGACCACATGTTCCTGCCTCCTTTAATGTATTAGTTAGCGAGTTAAAATCTTTGGGTTTTAGTGTAAATTTATTGAAACTTGATCAAGATAAAAATGACAAAAAAGAACAAAAGAAATCCAAAAAGACAAATAATAAAAAATAAAATTTATGGCAAATAACGAATCCATTACAAAATTAGAAGATTTTGATGCTATTCAATTAAGATTGGCAAGTCCTGAAGAGATATTAAAGTGGTCTCATGGCGAAGTAACTAAGCCGGAGACAATAAATTATAGAACCCAAAAAGCAGAGAAAGACGGTTTGTTTTGTCAGAGAATTTTTGGACCGGAAAAGGATTGGGAATGTTATTGTGGAAAATATAAAAGAATTCGTTATAAAGGAGTGGTTTGTGACAGATGCGGCGTAGAGGTAACCCGAGCCTCAGTACGAAGAGAAAGAATGGGGCATATTAAATTAGCTGCCCCAGTTTCTCATATTTGGTTTTTGAGAGGTGTTCCTTCTAAAATAGGGTTGTTCTTTAATATGTCTTTTCAAAGCCTGGAAAGAGTTATCTATTTCGGCGCTTATATTATTACTAAGGTAGATAAAAACGAAAAAGAAAAAGTTTTAAAGGAAATTGAAAAAGAATTTAAAGCAAAAGTTAAGTCAGCAAAAACCAGAAAAGAAAAAGAAGAGCTAAAGACAAGAAGAAATAAGGCAATAGAAGAAGTTAAAAATATCCGAAAATATAGGATTATCTCTGAAACTGTGTATAGAAATCTCAGTATGAAGTATGGGCATATTTTCGAGGCAGGAATAGGGGCAGAGGCTCTTAAAAAATTAGCTGAAGAGATTGACCTTGATAAATTAGTTCAAGAGTTAGAAGAGAAGAGCAAAAAAGCCATTGGTTCTCAAAAAAGAAAAATTTTGAGGAGATTAAGATTGGTTAAAAAAATGCAGAAAGCTGGAATTAGGCCAGAGTGGATGTTTTTAACTGTTATTCCTGTCCTGCCCCCTGATCTTCGCCCAATGGTCCAACTTGATGGAGGAAGGTTTGCAACTTCTGATGTTAATGATCTTTATAGACGAGTAATTAATCGCAATAATAGATTAAAAAAATTATTAGAATTAAACGCTCCAGAAGTTATCTGTAGAAACGAAAAAAGAATGCTTCAAGAAGCAGTTGATGCTTTAATTGATAATTCAGCAAGAAGAGGGCAAAGAGCAGTTGTTTCCTCAACAGGACAAAAGCGGCAACTTAAATCACTAGCTGATTTATTAAAAGGAAAACAAGGAAGATTTAGACAGAATTTGCTTGGCAAAAGAGTTGACTATTCTGGCCGGTCAGTAATTGTTGTTGGTCCAGAATTAAAACTTCATCAGTGTGGTATTCCTAAGAAAATGGCTCTTGAATTGTTTAAGCCATTTGTTATAAGAAAGTTAATTGAAAATGAGTATGCTTACAATATTAGAGGAGCAGGAAGATTGATTGAACAAGAGACAGATGAGGTTTGGGCAATGCTAGAAGAGGTTATTCAGGATAAATATGTATTATTAAATAGAGCTCCCACACTTCACAGATTAGGAGTTCAAGCGTTTAAACCCATTTTAATAGAAGGATATGCAATTCAAATTCATCCTCTTGTTTGTCTAGCTTTTAATGCTGATTTTGATGGTGACCAGATGGCCGTTCATCTTCCTCTTTCAAAAGAAGCTCAGGAGGAGGCTAAAGAAATAATGCTTTCCTCGGTAAATTTATTTAAGCCAGCAACAGGACAGGCTATTGTTATTCCTACCCAGGATATAGTTTTAGGGTGTTTTTATATGACAAAAATAGTTGAAGGGTTGCCTGGAGAAGGAAAAATATTTAGCAATCCAGAAGAAGCTATTTTGGCTTATCAGTTAGGAAAGGTGCACCTGAAGGCAAAAATTAAGCTTCGTTTAAATAATTCACTTATAGAGACTTGCGTAGGAAGGATTCTTTTTAATGATGTACTTCCTCCAGATTTTGGTTTTGTTAATGAAGTTTTAACTAAGAAAAAATTAAGTTCATTAGTTGATGATTTAATTGAAAGATTTGGCGAAAAAACAGCTAGTGAGACTCTTGATAAAATAAAAAACCTGGGATTTGATTTTGCTACCAAATCTGGAATCACAATGAGTATTTTTGATATGACCACTCCATCAGAAAAGACAAAACTTATTTCTCAGGCAGAAAAAAAAGAAGAAGAAATTAGAAAACAATTCCAGCAGGGGTTTTTCTCTAAGCAAGAAAGAAAAAACAGGATTATAGAAATTTGGGCCGAGACTAAGACAAAGATTTCTGAGTTAGTTCCAAAATCACTTGATCCTGATGGTTCTATTTATGCTATTTTTAGTTCTGGTTCCCGAGGTTCTTGGGCTCAAACAGTTCAAATTGTGGGGATGAAGGGGTTAGTTACTAATCCTGCTTCTGAAATTATAGAGTTGCCAGTAAAAAGTAGTTTCAAGGAAGGATTTAATGTTCTGGAATATTTTATTTCTACTCATGGAGCCAGAAAAGGAACTTCAGATACAGCGCTCCGTACAGCCACAGCTGGTTATTTAACCCGTCGCCTTGTAGATGTTGCCCAAGATATAATTATCCGGGAAGAAGACTGCGGAGACAAAAAAGGAATAGTAATTTATAAAGAAGATATGGCTGATTTAGGGGTTTCTTTGGGAACAAGAGCTTTTGGAAGAATATGCTTAGAAGACATAAAAAATCCCAAGACAGGAAAGATTATTGTAAAGAAAGGACAGATTATTGACAAACATATTGCTGATGAAATAGACAAAATTGAAATTGATAAAATTAGAGTGCGTTCAGTTATAAGCTGTAAGACAAAGTTTGGTCTTTGTAGAAAGTGTTATGGGTATGATTTGGGAAGAAATAAATTAGTAGAACTTGGTGAAGCAGTAGGAATTGTTACTGCTCAGGCGATTGGCGAACCAGGAACCCAGCTTACAATGAGAACATTTCATACAGGAGGTATTGCTGGAGGGGCTGATATTACCCAAGGTCTTCCTAGAGTAGAAGAAATTTTTGAGGCTCGTCCTCCAAAAAACAAGGCTGTGCTTTCTGAGGTGAATGGAAAAGTTGTTGGAGTAGAAGAAAAGAAGAAACAAACTATTATAAAGATAAAAACGGAAACCAAGGATAAGAAAGGAAAAATAGTAGAATATGCTATCCCAGCAGGGTTAACTGTAAAAGTAAAAAAAGAGGATTTAGTAGCCAAAGGACAGCCTCTCAGCGAAGGTTTGATGGACCTGAAAGAGTTATTCGATCTTGGGGGACAAGAAGAGGTTCAAAGATATATTTTGAAAGAAGTTCAAAATATATATTCAACTCAGGGTGGAGGACTTCATGATAAACATATTGAGGTTATAATTAGACAAATGCTTTCTCGGGTAAGAGTTAAAGATCCTGGAGAAACTAGTTTATTGCCCGGAGTTGTTCTCCCCAAAGATGTTTTCTTAGAAGAAAACGAACGAGCTAAAAAGGAAGGGAAAAAGCCTGCTACTTGTCAGCCTTTGCTTTTAGGAATTACTAAAGTTTCTTTAACTACAGATAGTTTTCTTTCAGCTGCTTCTTTCCAAGAAACAGTAAGAGTTTTAGTGAATGCTGGGATCGAAGGAAAGATTGATTATTTAAGAGGGTTAAAAGAGAATGTTATTATTGGAAAACTAATCCCAGCTGGTACAGGTTTTAGAAAAAGACATTTATTGAAATTTGAAAAAGAGAAGGAATAAAATGTTTGTTAAATCATGCTATAATAGTAACCTTCAGGCTTAAACAGCCTGTTTTTTAATTATTTTTTGTTTGTGCTATAATGTATTTGTATGAAAAAGAAAAAGAAAACTAGTCTTAAAAAAAGACTTGAAAAACAAGAAAAAAAGAGAGTTTTTAATCTTGATCCAGAAACAAAAAGGGGAATTGTTTCTATTATTCTTTTTACTTTGGGAATTTTATTAATTCTGGCTTTAGAGGGAACAGCTGGAAGATTTGGTGAGCTATTTAATGCGTACGCTAGGTTATTATTTGGCCAAGGAACATTATTGTTGCCATTTATATTTATAATAGCTGGTTTTATTATCCTTAAATTTATTCATAGAAATGTTTATTTACCCGTGGCAGTTGGATCTACTATTTTCATATTAGGATTCTTAAGCATTCTAACCACTTTATTTCCAGAAGATAGAGAAGGCGGTTATTTGGGGTATTTATTCAGCTGGCCATTTATATATGCTTTAGGAAAATGGGCAGCTTTTATTGTTTTTTTGGCAGTTATTTTAATATCAATTTTAATTGCTTTTAATATCCCCTTAAGGAAGCCCAAGAAGACAAAAGAAAAACTTGCTGTACCTAGTTTATCAGATGAATGGGAGGAATTTCCCCCCGAGAAGATAGAAAAGAAAAAATCACCTATTTTTAAAAAACTTTTTCCTCGGCCGAAATTTAAAACAAAAACTCTTACTCAAGAAAAAACAAAAGAAGTTAAACCCTCTTTTCAAGAAGAATTGCTTTCTCCTGCTATTTCTATTTCTTCAGATTATAAGTTTCCTCCTTTAGATTTGTTAGAGGAAGACAAGGGAGCTCCTTCTAGCGGGGATATCCGTCTTAATGCCGATATAATTAGAAGAACTTTAGAAAATTTTGGCATTGAAGTAGAGATGGGCGAGGTCAGTGTTGGTCCTACTGTTACTCAATATACTTTAAGACCTGCCAGCGGAGTAAAGCTGTCTAAGATAACTGCTCTTCAAAAAGACCTTTCTTTAGCTTTAGCAGCGCATCCCATTAGAATAGAGGCACCTATTCCGGGTCGTTCTTTGGTAGGAATAGAAGTGCCTAATAAGGCAGTAACTTTAGTTAGGTTAAGAAGTCTTTTAGAGGGCATAGACCTTAGAAAAGATTTATCAAGACTGAATATTGTTTTGGGTCGAGACGTAACAGGAAGTCCTGTTTGGGCAGATTTGGCAAAAATGCCCCATTTATTAATTGCCGGAGCAACTGGTAGTGGGAAAAGCATTTGTATCAATTCGTTAATAATAAACTTACTTTATCAGAAAACTCCTGAGGAATTGAAGTTTATTCTAATAGACCCTAAAAGAGTAGAACTTCCTCGTTATAACGACATTCCTCATTTGCTTACCCCTGTGATTGTAGATTTAAATAAAGCAATAAATGCTTTGAAATGGGCAGTTGGGGAAATGGAAAGAAGATACGAACTTTTATCTGAGGTGAAAGCGAGAGATATTTTTGCCTATAACAATTTAGTATTAAAAGGAAAAGAGTCTCAGATTTTACCCTTTATTGTAATTATAATTGATGAGTTGGCTGATATTATGGCTGCTCATGGAAAAGAAGTTGAGGGAGCAATCATTCGGCTTGCTCAAATGTCTAGGGCAGTAGGAATTCATTTGGTGGTTTCAACTCAAAGACCTTCGGTAGAAGTAATTACAGGTCTTATTAAGGCTAATATCACTAGCCGTATTGCTTTTCAGGTTGCTTCTCAGGTTGATTCAAGAACGATTTTAGATATGTCAGGGGCAGAAAAGTTGTTAGGGAACGGTGATATGCTTTTTTTGTCAGGTGAGTCAGCCTATCCCAAAAGGGTTCAAGGGGTTTATATAAGTGAAAAAGAAGTTCAAAGAGTAGTTAAGTTTATAAAAGGAGATCAGCCCGTGGAGTATAAAGAAGAAGTACTGGCTCCTAAATTTAAAGAAGCATCAATTCCGGGCTTGAGGGGTAGTAGCTTTAGCGATATAACAGATCCTTTATACGAGGAAGCAAAAGAATTAGTTATTCAAGCAGGAAAAGCATCAGCTTCATATTTACAGAGGCGGCTTCAGATTGGCTATGCCCGAGCCGCCCGGCTTTTAGATATGTTGGAAGAAAATGGTATTATTGGTCCACCTGATGGCTCTAAGCCTCGCCAAGTTTT
>CAZVDC010000008.1:2540-15127 GCA_964625995.1 uncultured Candidatus Saccharibacteria bacterium | reverse complement strand
TGGTTAGAAAAAGTTTTTTTACTTTTTAAAATTAAAGATTTAAGAAAAAAAATTCTTTTTGTTTTAGGAATTTTGGTAGTTTTCAGATTGATTGCCAATATTCCTGTGCCTGGTGTGGATGTAGAGAAAATTAAGTCATTTTTTGAAAGCAACCAGCTTTTTGGATTAGTAAACATCTTTACTGGTGGAGCAATGAGTAAGCTTTCTATTGCGATGCTTGGGTTGGGCCCTTACATTACAGCGACTATTATTCTTCAGCTTTTAACAATGATTTTTCCCGCCCTTAAAGAGATGTACCATGAATCTGGGCCAGAAGGGAGAAGAAAGTTTAATCAATATGGTCGGGTTTTAACTGTTCCTCTGGCAGCTCTTCAAGCCTATGGCATGCTTACGCTTTTTCGAAATCAAGGAATTGTTTCTTTTCCTTCTACTTTTTCCTTATTGACAAGCATTGCAGTAATTACCGGAGGGGCAGTTTTTTTAATGTGGTTGGGCGAGTTAATTTCTGAGAAAGGAATAGGAAATGGAGTTTCTTTATTGATTTTCGCTGGGATTATTGCCAGATTTCCGGTTTCTATAAGAGAAACTCTTATAACTTTTGATCCTGCTCAGATTCCTTCTTATGTTGCTTTTTTTGTAGTTGCCTTGTTAGTGATTGCTGGAGTGGTAATTATTACAGAAGGACAAAGAAATATTCCCATAGCTTATGCAAAAAGAATTAGGGGACGCCGGATTTATGGTGGTGTTTCTACTCATTTGCCATTGAGAGTGAATCAAGCCGGAGTAATCCCTATTATCTTTGCCTTGTCTATAATGCTTTTTCCTGGAATGGTTGCCAATTTTCTTTCAGGAGTTAGCAATCCTTATATTGCAAAATTTGCTCAGGCTTTTGGTGCTCTTTTTCAGAACCAGCTCTTTTATGCCGTTATGTACTTTATTTTAGTAGTTCTATTTACTTATTTTTACACTGCTGTTACCTTTGACCCCCAGGCTATTGCTGATAATATTCAGAAGCAAGGAGGCTTTGTGCCGGGAATTAGACCTGGAAGAAATACAGCATTATTTTTCAATAAAGTTTTAAATAGAGTTACTTTAGTTGGGGCATTATTTTTGGGTTTAATTGCTATAATGCCTTTGATTGTTCGGGGGATAACAGGAATCACCACAATGACTATTGGCGGAACAGCTATTTTGATTGTGGTAGCTGTTGTATTAGAAACAATGAAACAGGTAGAAGCCCAATTGGTTATGAGGGATTATGAAGGGTTTTAGATATTTAGAGATTAGAATAAACCTATTGAGGAAATCATGAAAAGAAACCAAAAATTTGTTGTTATTTTAATAGGACCACCAGGGTCTGGTAAAGGAACACAAGCAGGACTATTAGCTGAGAAGCTAGGCTTATATTCTTTTGAAACGAGCCGGGTTTTAGAAGAAAGTTGGGTTGGCGCAAATAAGAATGACTACATAGAAACAGATGGGAAGAAATTTTATTTATTAAAAGAAAAAAAATTATTTGACGAAGGGAAGCTGTGCGACCCGCCATTTGTTGCTTTTATGGTAGAAAAGAAAATCAGAGAATTAGCTGGTCAGGGGAAAGGAATAGTTTTTTCTGGTTCTCCAAGAACAGTTTATGAAGGAAAGAAATTAATGCCTTTATTATTAAAATTATACGGCAAAAAAAATATTCTAGTTTTAGAGTTAAAAGTAAGCGACAAGGAAGCAATATGGAGAAATGTTAGAAGAAAAATTTGTTCAAAGTGCCGCTATCCAGTGCCCTATACCAAAGAAACACAGAAATTGACAAAATGTCCTAAGTGCGGAGGTTTATTGGTTGTTCGAAATTTAGATACCGAGAAGACAATGAGAGTCCGATTAAAAGAGTATAAAAATAGAACTTATCCCTTACTTGATTACTTCAAAAAAATTGGGATTCCTGTTAAAAAAATCAATGGAGAGCAATCCATAGAGAATGTTTTTGAAGATATTTTAAAAGTCGTTTCCCCATTGATTAAAAACCAAAATTCAGCGAATAATAAGCAGGCTAATTAATCAACTTTAAAGAAGCTTTTTATTCGCCAGCTTTAGTGGTTAGGACTTACAATGAAAACGAAATAGCAATAATACATGAAGGCGGGAAGATTTTGGCTAGGATAATGAAAGAACTAGAAAGAGAGGTTAGGCCCGGTATCAAGACAAAATATCTAAACAAGGTTGCAGAAGACCTTGTTTTTTCCTTTAGGGCCCAACCTTCTTTTAAGGGGTTTAATGGTTATCCAAGTGTTATCTGTACATCAATAAACGAAGAAATTGTTCATGTAGTTCCTGGCGACAGGGAATTAAAAGAAGGAGATATAGTAAGCTTGGATTTGGGTATACGATACAAGGGTTATTGTACAGATATGGCTGTAACAGTACCTGTTGGCAAGATAACCAAAGAAAAAGAAAAATTGATCAAGGTAACCCAAGAAGCGCTTTATAAAGGAATAGAACAAGCTAAACCAGGAAATTATTTAGGTGATATTGGATGGGCTATTCAGCAATATGCAGAAAGTCAAGGGTTTAATGTAGTTAGAGAATTAGTTGGCCATGGGGTTGGAAAGGAAGTTCATGAGGACCCTCAGATTCCAAATTATGGAGAACAGGGGACTGGGCTAAAACTTGTTAAGGGCATGGTTTTAGCAATTGAGCCAATGTTTTGTATAGGCAACTGGCAAATAGAAAAATGTGAGGACGGATTTGGTTATAGAACTAAAGACAGGAGCTTATCTGCCCACTTTGAACATACTATTGCTGTTACCCAAAAAGGACCAAAGATATTAACAACAAATTCAATGTAACGAGGTCTTTCCTCGTTACATTGGACAACAAAAAGCAGTCAGACAGACTGCTTTTTGTTTATTTTTGTTATATGATATAATTAATTTGTATGCATTTATCAGTAATTATTCCAGCTTATAACGAAGAGAAGCGAATAAAGGCTACTCTTTTAGATATTGATAAATACTTAAGAAAACAAACTTATTCTTATGAGGTTATTGTAGTAAGCGATGGTTCAACTGATAACACTGTTAGCTTGGTAAAAGACCTTAAGTCTCAAGTTTTAAATCTTAGAATTATTGATAACAAGAAAAATCATGGAAAGGGATATGTTGTAAGACAAGGAATGTTAGAGGCCGGAGGAGATTACAGATTATTTATGGATGCTGATAATTCTACGACCATTCATCACCTAGATAAATTTTGGCCCTATATTAAACAAGGTTATGATATTGTTATTGGTTCAATAGAAATTAAAGGAGCAGAGATAAAAGAGGAAGCAGCTTGGTACAGAAGAATATTAGGGAAATATTCAAAATACATTATTAGGCTTTTAGCTGGTCTTTGGGAAATCCACGATACCCAAAGAGGTTTTAAATTATTTACTGCCCGAGCAGCAGAAAGCATTTTTTCAAGACAAACAATTATGGCCTGGGGATTTGATATTGAGATTTTGGTTTTAGCGAAAAAAATGGGATTTAAAATAAAAGAAGTTCCGATTAAGTGGAATAATCCTAGTGGCAGTAAAGTAACCCTAAAGTCTTATATCAAAACCCTAAAAGATCTTTTGCAGATTAAATACAATATTATAACCAAAAAATATAACTTGTAAAAATAAATGAAAAGAAGCAAAAAATCAAAAAAAGAAATAAAGAATAACGCTTCAGAATTAAGAATGGATATAGTTTCAGACGACTGGGTCATAATTGCTCCAGCCAGAGGGAGACGACCAGAGAGTTTTTTTAGGAAAGACAAGAAAGAAAAAAAAGACAACGAGAAAGAATGCATTTTTTGTCAAAAAAAGATTATAAAAAAAGCTATTGCTAGAAAAAATAAACCAGACGGCTCCTGGTTTGTTATTTCTATGAAAAATGATTTTCCTGCTTTTTCTGAGACAGAAAAAACAATTCTTGTTCCAAAAAAGAAAGGACCTTATCAAGTAATGAGCGGTTTTGGTTATCAAGAAGTAATAATTACAGCTGATCACAACAGACAATTAGCTCAATTTTCTCAAAAAGAAGTGGAAATAGTAGTTGAGCTCTATTTAGAAAGATACAAAGAACTTATTAAAAAGAAGCATATAAAATATGTTTCCCTTTTTCATAATCATGGCAGGGAGGCAGGTGCATCTGTTGCTCATCCTCATTCTCAGATAATCGCTATCCCTATTATAGACCCTGATTTAAAAGATAGTTTAAATGGAGCAGAGAAGTATTATCAAGCCAATAAAAAATGTGTATATTGTACAATGATTGATTGGGACCGAAAAGAGAAAAAAAGAATTATCTATGAAAATAAAGATTTTGTAGTTTTATGTCCTTTTGCTCCCCAAGTTTCTTTTGAAGTTAGGGTTTATCCCAAAAAACACCAGCCTTATTTTGAAAAAATGACCCAAGAAGAGAAAAAAACATTTGCAGATGCTCTTCGTGTTGCTTTGTATAAGATATATAAAGGATTAAATAATCCTCCTTACAATTTTTATCTCCATACAGCGCCAAAAGACAGTGGTATTTACGAACATTACCACTGGCATTTTAACATTTTACCAAGAACACTTATTTGGGCTGGTTTTGAACTTGGAGTAGGAATAGAAATTAGCACCATTAAACCAGAAGAAGCAGCAGCTTTTTTAAGAAAAGTCAGGTGAAATATGTCCCCAAAAATTATAATCTTTTTACTTTCAATGTTGCCGATTTCAGAGCTTCGAGGGGCAATACCTTTAGGTGTCAAAGTCTATGATATCCCAATTTGGACTGCCTTTTTTTGGGCAGTTATAGGAAACATTGTTCCGGTTATTTTAATTTTTTTTGGATTAGATTTTTTAGTGAATAAAATTTTAGTCCATAAAGTTTATTTTTTTAATCGTTTTTTTACTTGGTTATTTGAAAAAACCAAGAGAAGACACATTAAGAAATTTGAACGCTGGAAAGATTTTGCTCTAGTTGTTTTGGTAGCCATTCCCTTGCCCCTTACAGGAGCTTGGACAGGCGCTCTTGCAGCTTTTGTTTTTGGCATTCCTCCGAGACGAGCTATTCCCTTAATTGTTATTGGGGTTTTAGTGGCTGGGCTAATTGTTAGTTTAGCTACAATAGGAATAATCCATTTACCAGGATGGTAATTTAAGTTTGAATAGTTAAATAGATAATTAAACTTTAATCATAATCAAAATATGAGAAAGGAAATATTTATTATTGGAAACTGGAAATGTAATCCCTTAAAACTTGCTCAAGCTCAAAATCTTTACAGAAGCATTGTTTCAGGGTTAAGAAAAGAAGCAAAAGAGAACAGAACAAAACAGCACTCTTTTAAGACAAAAAATAAAAAGCGAGCAAGAATAGTGATTTGCCCTCCTTTTGTTTATATAAACGACCTCGTGACTTTAAATAAGAAACTGGGTGCTGATTTAGAATTTGGAGCTCAAAATTGTTTTTGGGAGGAATCAGGAGCTTATACTGGAGAAATTTCTCCGAAAATGGTTAAAAGCCTAGGATGTCGTTATGTTATTATTGGTCATTCAGAACGAAGATTATATTTTAATGAAACTAATGAGATAATAAATAAAAAGCTAAAAATATCTCTACAAGCAGGATTAATACCGATTTTATGTATTGGTGAAAACAAGAAAGATGAAGAGACCGGGAAAACAGAAGAAGTTTTAAAAGTTCAGCTTCAAGAAGGACTAAGGGGTTTTGAAAATGAGAAGCTGGCTAAAAACTTAATTATTGCCTATGAACCTGTTTGGGCAATAGGAACAGGAAATTTTTGCGATCCAGAAAAAACAAGTAAAGTGTTATATTTTATAAAACAGAGAATAAACACCAAAGTTTTATACGGTGGAAGCGTAAATAGTAAAATTGCTGGAGAATATCTAAAAGTTGGCTTTGATGGACTACTGGTTGGCGGAGCAAGCTTAAAAGTAAAAGAATTTATAAAAATCATTAAGAATGTTTAAGCTAAAAACTTTAAAAGATATTAGCGTAGAAAACAAACGTGTATTAATGCGTGTTGATTTTAATGTTCCCTTAAGCAATGATGGTAAAATTACAGATGATTTCCGCATTGCTAAAACTATTCCAACTATTGAATATTTGATTAATAAAGGAGCAAAAATTATTTTGATGACCCATTTTGGCCGGCCAAAAGGAAAAAGGACTGATAAGTTTAAAACCGATATTATTCAAGACAAACTTTTTGAATACTTAGATTATTCTATTATTAAAGCTCCTGGTTGTATAGAAAAAGGAATAAAAGATTGGACAGAACAAATGCAGCCAGGCGAAATTCTTCTTTTGGAAAATTTAAGATTTTATCCCGGCGAGGAAAAAAATAGTTTAGTTTTTGCTAAAAAACTTGCTCAGCTTGGAGATATTTATGTTAACGAGGCTTTTGGCGCATCTCATCGAAACCATGCATCAATTGTTGGTGTGCCAAAATTCTTGCCCAGTGTTATTGGTTTTCTTTTTGAAAAAGAAATAGAAGAACTAAATAGAGTTCTTTATGAGACAAAACACCCTTTAGTAATTATTATTGGTGGAGCAAAACCATTAACCAAAGTCAAGGTAATAAATAAGTTTTTAAAAAAGGCAGATAAGATTCTTTTAGGCGGGGTGATGGCCAACACAATTTTTGCCGCTGCTGGTTTAGAAGTAGGAAAATCTTTGGTTGACAAAGCAAGCTTTGGAGAGATAAAAAAGATAGATTTAAGTAACCCTAAGCTTATTTTACCCACTGATTTAGTTTGCAAAAATGAACATATTTCTATAAGAGAAATAGATAAGATAGAAAAAGATGAATGTATTTTTGACATAGGGCCTAAAAGTGTTAAACTTTTTTCTAGTTTTATCAAAACAGCAGAGACTATAGTTTGGAATGGCCCCCTTGGTTTAGTTGAGGAAGAACCATTTGATAAAGCATCTAAGGTTATTGCTGAGGTAATTGCTAAGAATAAAAAAACCTATTCAATAATTGGAGGAGGAGATACAGTTGGTTTTGTAAACCAGCTAAAACTTGCTGATAAGTATAATTATGTTTCAATAGGGGGAGGAGCAATGTTGGAGTATTTAGTAAACGAAACCCTTCCCGGAATAGAAGCATTGAAGGCAAATAGTTAAGATTATGCAGAAAATTTGGCGAATAAACAAAAAACCACCTAAGAGATTTTTAGAGCAGTTTCCTGAATATTCAGAACTGACCCTGAGATTGCTTTGGAACAGAGGTTTAAAAACCCAGGAAGCCATTGATGAATTTTTTAATCCTGATTATAAAGAGGATCTTCATGATCCTTTTTTAATGTTGGGAATAAAAGAATCAGTGGAGAGAATTCTGGAAGCAGTTAAAAAGCAAGAAAAGGTAGCAATTTTTAGCGATTACGATAGTGATGGTGTTTGCGGAGCTGTTCTTTTAAGAGATGGGTTGAAAATTTTTGGATTAGAGCCTGAGGTTTATATACCTGACAGGTATAAAGAGGGGCATGGTTTAAACATAGAAGCAGTAAAGAGGATGGCTCAAGAAAAAGTTACTTTAATTATTACTATTGATTGTGGAATAACAGATAGAGAAGAAATTAGATTAGCCAATAAATTAGGAATAGATGTAATTGTGGTAGACCATCATGAGGTCCCAGAATTGATTAAAAGAAATCCCAAAAAATGCTTAGGAGCTTTTGCTGTAATTGACCCCCGTCAAAAAGGGGAAAAATATCCTTTTAAAGAACTAGCTGCTACTGGTGTAGGTTTTAAATTAATCCAGGCTCTTTTTAAGAAAGCAAGAGAGGAGAAAATAAAAAAAATTCCTGAAGGCTGGGAAAAATGGTTTTTAGATTTAGTTGCTCTTGCTACGATAACAGACCTTATGTCTTTAAAAGGAGAAAATAGAACTCTTGTCAAATATGGTTTAGTAGTTCTTGCTCAGACCAAAAGGTTGGGATTAAGAGAGTTGCTTAAGGTTTCAGGAATAAAACCTAAGTTAGATCCATTGCTTTTAACTACTAATTTAAATACTTTTACCCTGGGCTATATTTTAGGACCTCGAATTAATGCAGCTGGCCGTATGGACCATGCTAATACTGCTTATGAATTAATGATTACCCAATTTCAAGAAGAGGCAAAAATTTTAGCTAAAAGATTAAATTCTAAGAACCAGGAAAGACAACGCTTAACAGAAAAGATTGTTAAAGAACTAGAGAGTCGTTTAGGGTTAGAACGCCTAGAAGAGAAATCCGTTTGTGGACCAAAGATAATTTTTGAAGGAGATGAATCTTGGCCAATTGGAATTGTAGGTTTGATAGCAGCTCGTTTAACTAACAAATATTGGCGGCCTTCAATTGTTTACCAAAAGCTAGATGGTTATTGTAAGGGTTCGGCAAGAAGTATTCCTGGTTTTAATATAATAAAAGCGATTTCAGAATGTCAGGATTTATTAGAAGAGTTTGGTGGTCATCCATCTGCAGCTGGCTTTGTTGTTAGTTGTAAAAATATAGAAAAATTCAAGCAAAGATTATTAAAAATAGCTAATAAGGAAATAAAAAAGAAAGATTTAATCCCTTTATTAAATATAGAAGCAGAGCTAGCCCCAGAAATGGTTAACTTTGAAACCCATGAAGAAATTCAAAGATTTGCTCCATTTGGTCAAGAAAATCCAGTACCTTTATTTTTAATGAGAAACCTTATTGTTTCAGATATACTTCCAGTTGGATCAAATGGAAGTCATATGAAAATTTATCTTCAAAAAGAAACTGAGAAAGGAGAAATTAAGAATTTTACAGGAATAGGTTATGGATTAGGAGGTTGTTGTGATATAATTAAGCAGGGGAGCAGAGTTGATGTTGTTTTTGAGTTAACGGTTAATAATTGGAATGGAACAAGGGAGCTCCAGCTTAAAATAGCAGATTTAAAAAAATCAACATGAAAAAAATAATTATTTACACAGATGGCGGTTCAAGAGGAAACCCAGGTCCAGCAGCTATTGGAGTAATTTTTACCGATGAAAAAGGAAAGGTTATAAAAGAATATGCTCAAAAAATTGGTCGAGCTACTAACAATGAAGCAGAATATGAGGCAGTGATTTTTGCTCTCCAAAAGGCTAAGTTGCTTTTTGGTAAAAAAAAGGCAAAAGATATGGAAATAGAAGTGCGAATGGATAGCGAATTTGTTGTAAGACAGTTGAATGGACAATATAAAATTTTAGATAGAAAAATCGAACAGTTATTTCTTAAAGTATGGAATTTAAAAATTGACTTTAAAAATGTTTTATTTAAACATATTCCTCGTTTTCAGAACCGAGAGGCTGACAAATTAGTTAATCAAGCCTTAGATTTTAAACCAGACAAAGAAATTAGTCTTCCAGGAGTATAACATTTATTGACAAACTAATTTAAAGTTAGTACAATAACATAGTGGATTTTGAAAACAGAAATTAAGTATGTCGGGCAAGCGAGGCGATCGCCCTCACCTAATTTAGGTGGGGGAGGAAAGTCCGAACACCCCTCTCGATGTCCATCGGGAGAGCAGCCTAGCGGGTAACACCCGTCCTCCGATTAAAAGGAGAGGGATGCGAACAGAGACGCCTGAGCGCGAGAGCGCGAGGGCGCCCCGACGTATCGTCGGGGCGAGTCCCCGGGGTAACTCGGGGGGTGAAACGGCTAAACTCCTAGGTGGGTGCAAGAGCAAACCTGGTAGAGGTGAACATGATCTATTACCAGGAAAGGTAGCTCGCTTGAGTCCGGCGGCAACGTCGGACCCAGATAGATGATCGCCGCTCCGATACTTATCGGAGTAACAGAATTCGGCTTATGTCTTGCCCGACATATTAAAACCCTAGATATAAATCTAGGGTTTTAATATCTGTGTGTTTGTAATTGACAATTAACATAGATAATAAATTGATTTCAGTTTTAAATTACGATACAATACTAACAGGTATGAAAAAATCTGAGCTTATATTTGGCGCTTTATTAGTCCCGGTAGATTACATAATGATTGTCTTAGCCGGGGTTGTTGCTTATTTTTTAAGAACCAATCCGTTGGTTGCTCAATGGCGACCAGTTCTTTTTAGTGTTAACCTTCCTTTTTCTCGTTTCTTGCTTATTATTCTAAGTGTTGCTCTTTTTCTTTTAATAGTATATGCCCTTTCTGGATTGTATAAAATTAATGTTCGAAGAAAGCTATTTGAGGAATTTTCCCAAATAATAATTGCTACCTCAGCTGCTGTTTTGGCGATTATTGTTTTTTTGTTTTTAAATGGTTGGGAGTTTGAGTCAAGATTTCTTGTTTTAGCAACGTGGGTATTAAGTATATTTTTTGTTTTCTTCGGCCGTTTTTTAATTAAAAAATTACAGAGATATTTAGTTGGTAAATATAATATCGGAACCCATAATGTATTGGTTATTGGAGGAGATGGAATAACAAAGAAAATAATAAAGGAGATAAATAGAAGACCGGATTTAGGATACAGGATTTTAAGGCATATTTCTAAGTTAGACGCAAAAAGAATAAAAAATGCTGTAAAGAATCCCGGAGTAGATGAAGTTATTTTAGCTAGCCCTAATTATGAAAGAAAAGAAGTATTAGAGATTTTAGATATTTGTGATGAGTATAGGGTAGGGTTTAAATTTATCCCTAATTTATTTCAAACTCTGAGTTTTAATATAGAACTAGACACTTTTGCTGGGACACCCTTAATTGAGATTAAAAGAACCCCTCTAGATGGTTGGGGGAAAATTCTTAAAAGAGTTTTTGACATAACTTTTTCTTTTGTTGGTTTATTATTTCTCTGGCCGTTCTTTTTATTAATAGCTCTGATAATAAAAATCGATTCCGAAGGCCCAGCTATTATTAAATTGAAAAGAGTAAGTCGAGGGAAAATATTCTATCTTTATAAATTTAGATCAATGGTTAAGAATGCTGAGAAACTTAAAAAGAAGCTGTTAAGATACAATGAAAGGAAAGATGGGCCTTTATTTAAGATGAAAAAAGATCCTCGTATTACAAGAGTAGGAAGATTTTTAAGGAAACTCCGTATAGATGAGCTTCCTCAGCTAATTAATGTTTTAAAGGGAGAGATGAGTTTAGTTGGACCAAGACCTCATGAACCAGAGGAGGTTGCTAAGTATGAAAAGCATCACAAAAAAGTTCTTTTGATTAAACCGGGTATTACAGGGTTAGCCCAAATAAGTGGTAGTTCAGACCTTCCATTTGAGGAAGAAGTAAAGTTAGACACTTATTATATTGAAAACTGGTCGTTAAAAAAAGATATCTATATTTTATTAAAAACATTTTTAATTCTGTTCACTGATAGGTCTGCCTGCTAAAAGATTTCTAATAACCAATAACCAAGAAACAAGATACAAACAATAATCAATAACCAATGATCAAAATCCTAAAGGTTTCGATTATTGAAATTTGAAATTTAGTATTTGTTTGGTTATTGTTTCTTGTTTCTTGGGGCTTATGCGGATAGCTTTAGTTCACGATTATTTAAATCAATATGGAGGAGCAGAAAGGGTTTTAGAAGCATTTTGCGAAATTTTTCCCGATGCTCCTATTTTTACTTTAATTTACGCTCCTGAGAAATTTTACAAAGGAGCTATTTTTACAAAAAGAAAAATTAAAACCTCTTTTCTTCAGAGAGTTCCTTTTGCTAAATCTAAACATAGGCTTTTCCCTTTGTTAATGCCGATTGCTGTTGAGCATTTTGATTTGTCTGACTATGACTTGATTCTTTCTGATTCAGCTAGCTTTGCAAAAGGTGTTATTACTAAACCAGAAAGCTTGCATATTTGTTATTGTCACACCCCTCCTCGTTATCTTTGGGATGATTGTCATAAATATATTGAAGAATTTGGTTTACCTAAAATCATTAGAAAACTAATCCCCCTTTTTACAAGCTATCTCCGGGTTTGGGACAGAGAAGCAGCGATGCGGGTAGATAAATTTTTGTGTAATTCTAAATTTGTTGCCAGAAGAATAGCCAAATATTATAAAAGAAAAGCAGTGGTAATTTATCCCCCAGTGGATACTGATACTTTTTTTATCTCTAATGAATCAAGGGGCAGTTATTTTTTAATGGTTGGCCGACTGTTGGCTTATAAACGTTTTGATATAGCAGTTAAGACGTTTAATAAACTGGGTGAGCCATTGAAGATTATAGGAGATGGACCAGAAAGAAAAAGATTAGAGAAAATAGCTAAGAAAAATATAGAATTTTTAGGAGAGCTTTATGAGAAAGACTTGGCTAGATTTTATCAGGGTTGTAAAGCTCTTATTTTTCCTCAAGAAGAGGATTTTGGAATTGTGCCCTTAGAGGCAATGGCTTGCGGGAAGCCAGTTATTGCTTATCGAGGCGGGGGAGCATTAGAGTCAATTAAAGAAGGCGAAACAGGAATATTTTTTAACGAGCAGACACCAAAAGCATTGATTCAAGCTGTTGAAAATTTTCAATCAAAAAATTTTAATCCAGAAAAAATCCGCAGACATGCTTTAAAATTCAGTAAAGAAAGGTTTAAAAGAGAAATTAAAAACTTTGTAGAAAAAAGTTGGCAGGAACATATA
>CAZVDC010000008.1:0-2440 GCA_964625995.1 uncultured Candidatus Saccharibacteria bacterium | reverse complement strand
TAGTCTTAGTTTTTGTATTATGACTGATAAGAATTTAACAATTGGAATAGATATAAGAGTGTTAGCCAAGGGCACAAGAACTGGTATTGAAGAGTATGTTTTAAATCTCTTGCCCCGTCTTTTTGCATTAGATAAAAAAGTTAAGTATAAGTTATTTTACAATGCTTTTAATAAAGTAAAACTTGATTATTCTTGGCTTAATTTTAAAAATGTAGAATTAAAAGAATTTAAACTACCTAATCGTTGTTTAGATTTTTTTACCCAACTATTTAAAAAGCCAAAAATAGATAAACTTTTGGGTGGGGTTGACATCTTTTTTAGCCCCCACTTTTTGCCTATTTCTTTAAGTAAAAGATGTAAGAGAGTAATTACTTTTCATGATTTATCATTTGAGCATTATCCTCAATTTTTTTCTTTTTCAAGGAAGCTCTGGCATTTTTTAACCTTTCCCAGACAACAGGCAAAAAAGGCTGATAAAATTGTAACAGATTCTTTTTCTACTAAAGAAGACCTTGTAGAAATATATAAAGTAGAGCCGGAAAAAGTAAAAGTTATTTATCTCGGAGTTGATGAGAAATTTAAGCCACTTTCCAAAAACTCGCCTCAGATAGAAAAAGTCAGAAAGAAATATAATCTCCCTTCTGAATTTATTTTGTATTTCGGTACAATTGAACCGAGAAAAAACATAATTTCTATTATCAAGGCATTTGAGATATTAAAAGAAAAATTATTTGAACATAATTTTAAAATTGATTGGCATGGGTTTGAAGGGGTTGTAATAGGAAAAGAAAAAAATGTCTATAAAGACTTAAAGCTAGTAATTGCTGGAGCAAAAGGATGGCTTTACAAAAAGGTTTTTGAGAAAGCAAAAAACTCAAAGTATAAAAAAGACATAGTTTTTACAGGAGCAATTGACGATGAAGATAAATCCTATCTTTACAATTTAGCCAAGGTTTTTGTTTATCCTAGCTTTTTTGAAGGGTTTGGTTTCCCTCCTTTGGAGGCAATGGCTTGTGGAATTCCTACAATTGTTTCAAATACTTCCTCTTTACCCGAGGTGGTGAGAAAAGGAGCAATAATGGTCGACCCCCATAACACAAGCGAATTAGTCTTGGCATTAGAACAGATATTAAAAAACCAAAACCTAGAAGAGTTTTTGAAAAAAGAAGGGATTAAACAGGCTCAGAAATTTGATTGGAACAAAACTGCCCAGGAGTTGTTAAATATTTTTTATGAGCTTTCAAATAGATAAAAATTGTTTTGTTTTTGGAGTATTATTATCCTAGAAAAAGTGAGTTTATGAAAAATAAGACAAAAATTAAAAGAATAGGAATTGATGCCAGATTTTTTGGCCCAAAAGACAAAGGATTTGGCAGATATACTGAGAATTTAATCAGAAATTTAGAGGATATTGATTTTAAAAATAAATATTTTATTTTTTTGCGAGAAGATAGTTATAAAGAATATCAGCCACGAAATCGGAATTTTAAAAAAGTTTTAGCTGATTATAAATGGTATAGCTTAAAAGAACAAATATTCTTGCCGCTAAAATTAAAAAAATATAAGCTTGATTTGGTTCATTTCACTCATTTTAACGTTCCTATTTTATATAAACAAAAGTTTGTTGTAACTATTCATGATTTAACCTTAAGAAAATTTCCTACCACTAAAAAGAGTTTTAAAAATTTTTTCACTTATCCTTTTAAAAAATTAGGTTATAAAATAGTTTTTTCAAGAGCAGTAAAAAAGGCAGAGAAAATTATTGCAATTTCAAACTATACCAAGCAAGAGATATTAAAGTATTATAATATAGAACCAGAGAAAATTCAGGTAATTTACGAAGGGGCCTATTCACAAATAAAAGAAGGTAAAAAAGATGAGTTAGTTGACTTAGAAAGAACGAAGACTCTAAGCTCTAAAATAAAAAAGCCTTACTTGCTCTATGTTGGCAATGCCTATCCTCATAAAAATTTAAAAAGATTAATTTTGGCTTTCAAAAGAGTTATAAAAATTTTTCCTGACTTATATTTAATTTTAGCAGGTGGCGATGATTATTTTTATAGAAAATTAAAACTAGAAATAAAAAAACAAAACCCAGAAATTAAGAATAGGGTTATTTTTCCTGGATTTATATCAGAGAATGATTTAGATGTATTATATCGCAATGCTGTTCTTTATGTCTTTCCTTCATTAAATGAGGGTTTTGGCTTGCCCCCCATTGAAGCAATGATCCGCGGTGTTCCAGTTGTTTCTTCTAAGGCCAGTTGTTTGCCAGAGGTTTTGGGTGGCGCTGCTCTGTATTTTAATCCATTAGAAGTTGATGATATAGCCGAGAAAATAAAAAAAGTTCTTTCAAACAAGGATTTGCGAAAGGGTCTTATAGAAAAAGGTTTTAAGCAAATAAAAAAATACTCTTGGCAAAAAATGGCAAGAGAAACAG
>CAZVDC010000007.1:5107-15767 GCA_964625995.1 uncultured Candidatus Saccharibacteria bacterium | reverse complement strand
ACATTGAGAGTTGCATTTTAGAGATATTTATATTATAATTTCACTATATGAACAACAATAATAATAATTCAATAAAAGAAGAATTGCGGAATGTTTTAAGTTTTATCTGGGAAACAGCAAAGATTGTAATTATTTCTTTAGCTATTATTATCCCTATCCGCTATTTTTTATTCCAGCCTTTTTTTGTAAGAGGAGCTTCAATGGAGCCGAACTTTGAGAGTGGAGAATATCTTATTGTGGATGAGATTACTTACCGTTTCCGGGAACCTCAAAGGGGCGAGGTAGTAGTTTTTAGATACCCTGAAGACCCCACCCAATTTTATATTAAAAGAATCATAGGCCTCCCAAACGAAACAGTTCGAATTGAAGGAGGACAGGTTTATATATTTAACAAAGAAAATCCTCAAGGATTTATTTTAGAGGAACCTTATTTAGGGGATAATGACTTTACTCCTGGAAACATAGAAGTAAAATTAGATGAAAACGAATACTTTGTCTTGGGAGATAATCGTCAAGCATCTTCTGATTCCAGAAGATGGGGGCCTGTTCCCGAACACTATTTAATTGGAAGGGCTTTTTTAAGGGCTTGGCCTTTTTATAAAGCAAGGTTAATAAAGTAATTTTTATGCCAAGAAAAAAGACTTCTACAAAAACTAGACAAAAAAAGACTGTTTCTAGGAAAACAAGAAAAAGAAAATTAGAAAAGTTTAAAAAATCAGAACTTAGAGCCCCAAAAGGTACTTTTGATATTTTACCAGAAGAGCAGAAATACTGGTCTAGAATAAGAGAGGTTATAGAAAAACTTGCTTATAGCTATGGATTTTCTCGTATTGATACACCAATTTTTGAAGACGCAAGATTGTTTGAGAAAGGAACTGGAATTTCTTCAGATATTGTTCAGAAAGAAATGTATGTTTTTAAAACTAAGGGAGGTGACCGTCTTGCTCTCCGGCCAGAATTTACTCCAGGAATAGTAAGAGCCTATATCCAGCATGGAATGAAAAATCTTCCTCAGCCAGTACGGCTTTTTTCTATGGGTCCTGTTTTTCGTCACGAGAAGCCCCAAGCAGGTCGATTTCGGCAGTTTCATCAGTTTAATTTTGAAATAATAGGAGATTCAGATCCTATTAATGAGGCTTTGCTTATTTGGCTGGTTTCTTTGATATTTAAGAAATTAGGAATTAAAAAGTTTAATATTGAGATAAACAATATTGGATGTTCAGAATGTCGAGGAACTTATCGGAAACTTTTGACAGATTATTATAGCCGGTTAAGTAGAAAATTATGTCCAAACTGCAGGAGGAGACTTAAACTTAATCCTTTACGCCTTTTAGATTGTAAAGAAGAAAAATGTAAACAGTTTATAGAAGATGCCCCTCAAATTATTGATTATTTATGTGAGGAATGTCATAATCATTTTAAGGGTCTATTAGAAATACTCGATGAGCTAGAAGTTCCTTATATTTTAAACCCATATTTAGTAAGAGGGCTAGATTATTATACTAAAACAGTTTTTGAGTTTAAGCTAGAAAATTCTGAAGTAGGAGAATTAGCAGGAGGAGGGCGTTATGACAATTTAATTGAGCTTTACGGAGAAAAGCCAACTCCGGCAGTTGGTGTAGCTGGCGGAATAGAAAGAATTATTTCTGTTTTAAAGGCTCAGGATATAAAAATTCCTTCGGAGCCAGCTCCTTCAGTGTTTTTAGCACATTTAGGAGATCTTGGTCGAAAGAAAAGCTTGGCTTTGTTTGAAAAGCTTAGAAGCAATGGAATAAGGGTAGCAGAGTCTTTAAGTAAGGGCAGTATTAAATCTCAATTAAAATTAGCAGATAAACTTGGAATAAAAATTGTTTTAATCCTTGGCCAAAAAGAGGTTTTAGAGAATAATATAATTATAAGAGATATGGACTCTGGTGTTCAGGAGATAATTCCTTTGGATAAACTTATAAAAAGGTTAAAAAAGAAAATAAGAGAAATTTAAAAATTTTATAGAATATGGAGTGTATATTTTGTCAAATTATTAAAAAGGAGCAGCCAGCGGATATTATTTATGAAGATAATGATTTTATTGTTTTTAAAGACATTAAACCGTCTGCTCCTATTCATCTTTTGTTGGTTCCTAAAATTCATATTCCTTCAGTAAATAATCTTGAAGAAGAACATATTAATCTTATTGGTAAACTATTTCTATTAGCAAAGAAAATTGCTAAAAATCAGAAAACAGAAAATGGTTATAAACTTATTTTCAATGTTGGTCGAAAAGGAGGACAAATAATAGATCACTTACACCTTCATTTAATGGGTGGCTGGTCTGATTCAGAAAATTAATTAAGTTAAAACTATGACAGTTGAAGTAAAAAGACAACCAAATGAAAGCGTTAATGCAATGTTAAGACGCTTTACCAGAAAGGTTCAATTGAGCGGGATTTTATTAGAGGCCCGTAAGGCTCGTTTTTATGAAAAAAAGAAAAAGAGAGAATTGCGAAGAAAAGAAGCATTATATAGATTAAAGAAGAAGAAAGAAGTAGAAGAGAAAGAGAAATTAGGGCTAATATAATAACTACATAAAACCTATGTCAGTTAAAGAAAAAATAAACAGTGATTTAAAAGAAGCCTTAAAAACTAAGGACGAACTTAAAATTTCTGTTCTTCGAGGAATAAACTCAGCCTTAAAGAATAAGGAGATTGAGAAAAGAACAAAGATTAGCAAAGAAGAAAAAGATTTAGAAAAATTAAAAGAATTAAGCGCTCTTACAGAAGATGAAATTATAGAGGTACTTTTAAGTGAGGCTAAGAAAAGAAAAGATGCTATTGAAGAATTTAAAAAGGGTAAAAGAATGGATTTAGCAGAAAAAGAAGAGAAAGAATTAAAAATTTTAGAAGAGTATCTTCCAGAACAAATGTCAGAAGAAGAAATAAAAGAAGCAGCTAAAAGAGCAATTGAAGAAGTAAAAGCAATTGGTCCGCGGGATATGGGAAGGGTGATGAGCGTTTTAATGCCGCAATTGAAGGGAAGGGCAGATGGAAAAACCGTGAGCCGAATAGTTAATGAGTTATTAAAGTAAGCTTTAATAATCGCTGTTTTGTTTATGAACAATATAGAAATTGTGAACCTGACTAGAAGGAGAATAGACAAAAATTTTATTAAGAAAATAATTTACAGAATCTTAAAGTTTATAAATTTAAAAAAAATAGATAATTTAAACATCGTATTTGTTGGAGACAGAAGAATAAAAGTTCTTAATAAGAAATATAAAGGGAAAAACCGGATAACCGATGTTTTAGCCTTTAATTATAGTAATGAAAGTTTTTTAGATAAAATTTTTACAAGAGAAGGAGAAATCGTAATTTGTCTCTCTCAAGCTGACAGGCAAGCAAAAAAATTTGGGCATTCTTTTAAAAAGGAGCTTGTCATTTTATTAATCCACGGCCTTCTTCATCTTAAAGGATATAATGATGAGACCCCAGAAGAACAGAAAAAGATGTTTAAAGAACAGGTAAAAATTTTTCAGAAAATAAAACAGGGGTTATAATAAATTTAGAATAAATAATTTTGTAACTTTTATGGCTAAAGGGAATATTTACATAGGTTTAGATATAGGTACCTCTACCATTAGAACGGTTGTTGGTTCTTATAAAAAAGGAGATGAACGAGTTAAAATAATTGGTCGAGGAGAATCTCCTTCAAGCGGAATGCGCAGAGGTGTTGTTATTGATATCGATGAAGTTACTGAATGTATTAAAAAATCAGTAGAACAAGCAGAATTGAGCAGTGGAGTTTCCATTGATCATGCTTTTTTGAGCGTTGGAGGAAATCATATTAATATTATGGAAAATAAGGGGCTGGTGGCTGTTTCCCGGGCTGACCAAGAAGTTTCCGTAGAGGACATCAATAGAGTTATAGATTCTGCTTCTGCTATTTCTCTTCCTTCTAATCGAGAAATTATTCATATTATTCCAAAGTCGTTTAAATTAGACAACGAAGATGATATTCAAGATCCTTTGGGAATGACCGGGGCTAGATTAGAAGTAGAAGCTTTAATTATAGACGGACTTGCTCCTTTTAATAAAAATTTAACAAAATGTGCAAATAATTTAGGGATTGAAATTGATGGATTGGTTTTAAATGTTTTGGCAGCAGCTCAGGCAGTTCTTTCTAAAAAACAGAAGGAGCTTGGTGTGATGGTTTTAGATTTAGGGGGAGGAACAGCAAGCATGGCTGTTTATGAAGAAGGCAAGCTTCTTCATGCTCATGTTCTGCCGGTTGGCTCTGCCCATGTTACTAATGATATTGCTATTGGTTTGAGAACAACAATAGAATTGGCAGAGAAAATAAAATTAAAATATGGATGCGCTCTAGCTTCCGAGATTAAAAAGAAAGAAATGATAAACCTGGCTGAGCTAGATGAGAGAGAAGAGGGAGAAGTGAGTAGATTAGAAGTAGCAAGAATTATTGAAGCAAGAATTCAAGAAATTTTTGAGTTGGTTAACAAGGAACTAAAAAAAATTAATCGGCAACGCCTTCTTCCAGCAGGAGCAGTTTTGGTTGGGGGAGGGGCGCTTATGCCAAAAATAGTAGACCTTGCCAAGAAAGAATTGGGCCTTCCTGTTCAAATTGGCAGGCCGGCAGAAATTGATGGTATAGTTGAAGAGGTTGCTAAGCCAACGTTTGCTACAGCTGTAGGATTGGTTATGTGGGGAGCTACAATGCCTGATAGATCTCAAGGTCAAAGTTTTTTATCAAACATTTCAACTCCTTCAACTATAAATAAGATAAAAAAATGGTTTCGAGCCTTTTTACCCTAATTAGAACTTAATTTGATTAAGTGTTTTACTTGATCAAATTTTAAAATTAATTCAAGTTTAAAATTTGATCGAGTAGGGCGAGAAATATGCCTCAGATAAAACCAGACATTGAAACATTTGCAAAAATTAAGGTTATCGGCGTAGGGGGGAGCGGAGGCAATGCAATTAGCAGAATGATAAGTTCCCGGATTAAGGGAATAAGTTTTGCAGCTGTAAATACAGATGTTCAAGACCTTCATTTTACTAATGCACCAGAAAAAATCCATATAGGAAAAGAGCTAACCAAAGGCTTAGGAGCAGGAATGAATCCTTTGATTGGTCGGCAAGCAGCCGAAGAAAATCGAGATGAAATCAGAGAAGCATTAAAAGGATTAGATATGGTTTTCATTACTTGTGGTCTTGGCGGTGGCACTGGTTCTGGGGCAAGTCCCATTATTGCTGAGGAAGCTAAAAATGCAGGTGCTCTTACCATAGCAATAGTTACTAAGCCTTTTACTTGGGAGGGTTCTCAACGAGCAAGGATTGCTCAAAACGCTTTGGAAGAACTAAAAGATAAAGTAGATACACTTATAGTAATTCCTAATGACCGTATCCTTCAAGTAATCGACCGTAAAACCTCGCTTTTGGATGCTTTTGCTATTGTTGATGATGTTCTTCGCCAAGGAGTTCAGGGTATTTCTGACTTAATTACTTCTCCGGGTTTAATCAATATAGATTTTGCAGACATTAAAGCTATAATGGAAGAGGGGGGACCAGCTTTAATGGGAATCGGCCGAGCAAGCGGAAGCGAACGAGCTGTTGAAGCAGCCAAGGCAGCTATTAATTCGCCCTTATTAGAGCTTTCCATTGATGGAGCCAAAGGAGTTTTATTTAACATTAGCGGTGGAATAGATTTAGCAATGACAGAAGTTAACGAAGCTGCTCAGGTTATTACTGAGTCAGTAGACTCTGAAGCTAAAATTATTTTTGGAGCAACAATTGATGATAAATTAAAGAAAGGAGAATTAAAGATTACAGTTATTGCTACTGGTTTTGGTGAAGGAAATTCCTCAGCTAAACTTCCATTAACTTCTTCAACAGAAGAAGATAAAGAAAAAAATAATTTAAACTCTTTTTCAGTTGATTCAGTAAATAACACTAAGAAAGAAAAGAAAAAAAATTCTCAAGAGCAGAAAATTAACATCGTAGCTTCAATAGAAGATGATGAGTGGGATATTCCTGCATTTGTACGGAAAGATAAAAAGAAGTAATTTTTTCTGTGGATAAATTAAAAGAATTAAATGGCCAATATTTTTTGGCCGTTTAATTTTTGCTAAATAAAGCCAATTTTTTTAGAACTTGACAGGTTTGCTATAATAAAAGTATAAAGAAGATTTGGTATTTGACCTTTTTGATAAATCGGATAGAATAAAAGTATTATGAAGAAAAAGAAAACAAGGAAAAACAAAATAGAAAAAATTATTAAAAGAAATGGCAGGGTTGTAGACTTCCAACAGGAGAAAATCACTGAAGCAATATTTAAGGCTTTAACTGCAACTAAAAAAGGAGGAAAGAGAATAGCCCGCCGTTTGAGCAATGAAGTAGTAGATATATTAAATAGAAGATTTGGCCCCAAAAAACTTCCTACTGTAGAAGAAATCCAAGATATAGTAGAAGAAGTTTTAATTTTAGAAGGCCTGGCTGAAACAGCAAAGGCCTATATTCTTTATAGAGAACAACGCAGAAGAATTAGAGAAGCCCAGAAGGCCATTGAAGAATCACTTGAAACAATAGATAGCTATATTAACGAGAAAGATTGGCAAATAAAAGAAAATGCTAATATGGCTTTTTCTTTACAGGGCTTAAATCATTATTTAACTTCTGCTGGAACAAAAAGATATTGGCTGAACAAAATTTATCCTGAAGAGATAAGAAGGGCAGCAATGGACGGAGATTTTCATATTCATAATTTGGACACCCTAGCCACTTATTGTTGCGGGTGGGATCTATATGATTTACTTCTAAAAGGATTCGGGGGCGTACCAACAAAAGTAGAATCAAAACCACCTAAACATTTGAGAACAGCACTGGGGCAATTGGTTAACTTCTTTTATACTCTTCAGGGAGAAAGTGCAGGCGCTCAAGCTGTTTCCAGTTTTGATACCTTACTAGCTCCTTTTGTTAGATATGATAATTTAAATTATCAGCAGGTAAAACAAGCAATGCAGGAATTTATTTTTAATTGTGCTGTTCCTACACGAGTGGGATTTCAAACGCCCTTTCTTAACATAACTCTTGACATTAAACCCTCTCCAACTTTAGTTAATCAGCCAGTAATTATAGGAGGCAAACCCCAAAAAGAAACCTATGGAGAATTTCAAGAAGAGATGAATATGCTTAATCAGGCTTTTGCTGAAGTAATGACCGAAGGAGATGCTTCAGGCCGAGTTTTTACATTCCCTATTCCTACAATTAACATAACCAGAGATTTTGAGTGGGATAATCCTGCTTTAGAAAAAATTTGGGAAATGACAGCCAAGTTCGGTATTCCTTATTTTGCCAACTTTATTCAGTCAGACATGAAACCAGAAGATGTAAGAAGTATGTGTTGTCGGTTAAGGTTGAATAATAAAGAACTCTATCATCGAGGAGGTGGTCTTTTTGGAAGTAATCCTTTGACTGGTTCGATTGGAGTAGTAACAATAAATATGCCTCGGATTGGTTATCTTTCTAAGACTAAAAAAGAGTTTTTTGAAAGACTTGGCGAGGTTATGGATTTAGCCAGAGAAAGTTTGGAAATAAAAAGGAAAGCGTTGGATAATTTTATGGAAAAGGGGCTTTATCCTTACTCTAAGTTTTATTTGTCAGGAATTAAGAAAATAAGAGGAAGTTACTGGGGTAATCACTTTTCTACCATTGGTTTAGTGGGAATGAACGAGGCCTTATTGAATTTTATGGGTGTGAATATCGGAACAGCCAAAGGAATAAAATTTGCTTTAGAAACCTTGGACTTTATGAGGGAAAGGCTAAAGAAATATCAAAATGAGACAGGTAATCTTTATAATCTTGAAGCTACTCCAGCTGAGTCTACAGCTTATCGTTTAGCAAAGTTAGACAAGAAAAAATATCCAAAAATCATTACAGCAGGAGGAAAAGAACCTTATTATACTAACTCTACTCAACTACCAGTTGATTTCACCGATGATTTGTTTGAAGCCCTTAAATTACAAGATAAATTGCAAACAAAATATACTGGAGGAACTGTTTTTCATGGATTTTTAGGAGAGCGTTTATTAGAAGGAGAGTCGGCTAAACAGCTTGTTAGAAAGGTTTTTGAAAATTTTAGATTACCTTATTTTACTCTTACTCCTACTTTCAGTATCTGTCCTCAGCATGGTTATATACCAGGGGAGCACTTTACTTGTCCAAAATGCACGATTGAGCAACCATGTGAGGTTTATTCCCGGATTGTCGGTTATCTTCGGCCTGTTCAGCAATGGAATAAGGGTAAAAAAGAAGAGTTTAGAGAAAGAGAAGAATTTAAGGTGGAGTAAATATTATTAAACAAAATGAAAATAGGCGGACTTCAGAAACTTACCTTAATTGATTATCCGGGCAAAGTTTCAGCCACGGTTTTTTTGATTGGATGCAATTTTCGTTGTCCCTATTGCCAGAATCCTGAATTAGTAGATCCGAATAAGATAAAAAATCATCCTCAAATAAAAACCTCAGATTTTTTTAAATTTTTAGAACAAAGAAAAGGTTTTTTAGAGGGAGTTTGTATTACTGGAGGCGAGCCAACAATTCATCAAGACTTACCGGTTTTTATAAAAAGAATTAAAAACTTAAAATTTTTGGTTAAATTGGACACAAATGGAAGTAATCCTAGAATGTTAAAGAAATTAATTAATGAAAAATTAGTTGATTTTATTGCTATGGATATTAAGACATCGTTGTCAAAGTATAATAAAGTAGGGTGGCGTCGCGGAACTTCTTTAATTCAAAAGAGTGTAGAGATTATCAAGGAAAGCGGGAAAGAATATGAATTTAGAATAACTGTAGCGCCTAAAATTGTAACCCGGCAGGATATAAAGATTATAAGTCAGTGGTTAAAAGGAGCTAAAAAAGTTGCTTTACAGCAATTTAGGCCTGATAAAGTTTTGGCCTCTTCTTTTAGAAATATAAAGCCCTATTCTTTGCAGGACCTTCAAAAAATGCTCAAGATATTAGAACCGAATGTAGAGAAAGTGGAGTTAAGAGAGTAAAAACTTTGTCGTCTTTTGGTATGTTCTAATATTATTAGATTGAGCTAATACTAATAAATTATAGATGTGAGATGGAGTAAGTCGGATATTTTATTAGGAATTTGTCTTATTTTTATCGGAGGGTTGTTTGTGATATCAGTGTTTGAAATTTCCCCATTTTGGGGATTTTTATTTTCTCCAGAAAGCAAATTTAAAGATTACAATGATTTAGACAAAGAAATTACTTTTATCGGGTACATAACAAAAGAACCAGATAAAAGAAGCAATCACCAAAAATTAAAAATTAAAAGTCAAAAATTAAAAGTTGGTAATCAGTGGCAGGATGTTTCAGACATCATTTTGGTAACCACAAGACTTTATCCGGAATATCAATATGGCGATGAGTTGGAAATAACTGGCAAGCTAAAAACTCCCAGCGAATTTGAAGATTTTAATTATAAAGGTTATTTAGCAAAAGATAGGATTCATTCAGTAATGTATTATCCAAAGATTGAGCCGACTGGAAACAATCGCGGAAATTTTTTGTATAAAACAATCTACTTTTTTAAAAATAAAATAAAACAAGCAGTAGAGGAAATTATGCCCTTGCCTGAAGTTGCAATTTTAGAAGCTTTGATCTTAGGAAATAAACAAGGCCTTACTGACAATTTAAAAAATCAATTAAACATTAGTGGCACGAGACATATTACTGCTATTTCTGGAATGCATATAATCATCTTGATAAAAGCATTGATGATTATATTAATCAGTATTGGTCTTTGGCGAGGGCAAGCGTTTTATGTTACTTTAGGAATTTTGGCCCTGTTTATAATTATGATTGGAGCGCCGGCTTCAGCAGTTAGAGCAGGGGTTATGGGCGGGATCTTGCTTTTTGCTGAAAAAATTGGTCGCTTAAACGATTCTGGTCGGGCTATAGTTTTTGCCGCAGCAGTAATGCTAGCCCTAAATCCTTTACTTTTAAAATTTGATATTGGATTTCAACTTTCTTTTTTAGCGGTTTTAGGGATAATTTATATCAAGCCGATTTTTGATGAATGGCTAGATAAATTATTACCAGAAAAACCGAAAAGATGGTTGGATAAAGGTGAAATAAGAAAAGAAATTCCAGGAGTTATTACAATGACCTTTGCTGCTCAAATTGCTACCTTGCCAATTTTGGTTTATAATTTTGGCCAAATTTCATTTATTTCACCTTTGGCTAATGTTTTAATTGTACCAGCCCTTCCTTATGTTATGGGAACGGGTTTTATTTTTTCTTTAGCTTCGGTTTTGTGGTCTTTACTAGGTAAAATCCTAATCTGGCCGGTTTGGTTTATATTCGCTTATATTACCAAGCTTGTGGAGCTTTTTTCCAAACTTCCTTTTGCCGCTAAAAAAATTTCCAATGTTCATTGGGTATTTTTAGTCGGCTATTATGTTTTATTAATCGGATTTTTATATTGGTATAAAAAACAAAAAAACGAAGTCAATCTAACAAAAATCTAACGAAGTTAAAATCTAACGAAGTTGAACTTCGTTAAATTTAACGAAGTTCAACTTCGTTAATAACAACTTCGTCAATACGTATGTTAGAAATTTATCATATTTTAAATAGAGGGGTTGATAAACGA
>CAZVDC010000007.1:0-5007 GCA_964625995.1 uncultured Candidatus Saccharibacteria bacterium | reverse complement strand
CTTATTTATTTATAAAAACTTTCTAAGGTGTCCAGTCCTCTCCATTTTATCATCCAGATTTTTGCATTTTCAGAATTGAATAAGAAATTTAATATACTTTCTTCGCTTTTTCCTGTTTTTTGGGCTGTTTCTTTAATTCTTTTTTCTATATCGTTCCAAAGAGTAGTGTTTGGGGGTGAAGGCTGTTTTTTTGCCCAGCTGGCCAGATTGGACAATAAGCAAAAAATTTCGTATAGATTTTTGTTTTTGACCCAATCAATTAATTTTTGTTTGAAATTTTCCTCAAAAGAAAGCGTTTTTTCTACCTTACTTTTTTGTTTAGCCAAGACTTCTTCTACTTTTTGTTTGCCTAACATTTCTTCTGGTTTTTTTAGATATTCAGGATCTTTGGCATTCCTTATGCAAAATTCAATAAAATTATTGGGTACTTCAGCAATGTATTTAACTTTTTTTCTTTCTTCTTTATCCTTTTTATTCATTCTTAACTCCCTATCAAATTGTTAAAAAGCTTAAGTTAAGCTTAGTCTATCATATTTTTGAGATATGTCAATATTTAAAAACAAATTTTTAAAAATTCAGATTGTTCTTTTAGCGGTGTTGATTTTAATTTGGGCCTGGGTTTTAATTGAAGAAAAACAAGAGTTTTTAGAAATTAATTTTTATGATATTGGTCAAGGGGATGCGATTTTTATTGAGACCCCTAACAAGAGACAGATTTTGATTGATGGCGGTCCAGATTTAACTATTTTAGAAAAATTAGGCAAGGAATTGCCTTTTTGGGATAGGTATATTGATTTAGTAATTTTGACTCATCCAGAATATGATCATCTGGGTGGTTTAATTGAGGTTGTCAAACGTTATAAAATCGGAGGGATTTTGACTACTGGTGTTGTTAGGGATACAGCTGAGTATAAAGAGTGGAAAAAGGTTGTTGAAAATAAAAACATCCCGATTTATATTGCTCAAATTGGGGAAGTGATAGAACTAGACAAAGAAATAAACCTTGTTGTACTGCATCCTTCTAATAATTTAAACAATAAAAAGTTTGAAAAAAGCAATAATACTTCTATGGTTGCCCAATTGGTTTATAAAGACTTTGAACTTCTTTTAACTGGTGATATAGAAAGAGAGGTTGAGCAAGCATTGGTTGGTTTGGGTATTAATCTTAATTCTGACATTTTAAAAGTTGCCCATCATGGCAGCAAGACCTCAACAACTGAGAATTTTGTTAAAGCAGTTAATCCAATTATTGCTGTAATCTCAGCTGGAAAAGATAATTTTTATAATCACCCTCATAGAGAAGTTTTAGAAAATTTAGCTGATATTCCTATTTTTATCACGGGTCAAGACGGAGATATTAAAATTTTAAGTGATGGGACGAAGTTTAGAATTAAACAATCGCATAGTTCTAAAAATAATTAGAGAAACCGATATGGGAACAAAAAAGCGTCATTATGTTTGACGCTTTTTATATTGTGTTTTTAATCCTTTTGAAAATCCTTAATTGCTTTTACAATTTTTTCAGCAAGTTCTTTATAGTTTTCATTGAAAGCCGGAAAATAAATAAATTTATCAAGAGCTTTAGACAACATTAAATTTAGCCCTTTTTCTTCTCCTGAGTTACGAAAATCTGTTCTTACCCCTATGATTTTTTTATTCATAATCCTACCTCCGAAAGTTTCAGCCGAGGTGCCGCTTTCAACATCGGCTCCATCTAATATTGAAATCACTATGTCACTTATAACAAGGTAATCACGAAGCGCTTTGTAAAGATGCATTAATTTTTGCTTTTCAGAATATGTTTTATTGCTTAGAATTTTTTCTGCTATATCCTGAGGGAATAAAATTTTTATTTTCAAATTATAGATTTTAGCTCTTTTTTCTATTTCTTTTTTTAACATTCGATTCCAAATTCGTTCCGATTGTTTAAACAAAGGTGCAGCAAAATAAATTTTTAATTTTTTCATTTTCCCGCCTCTTTGTTTAAGGATTTTTGGTGTAAAACCAAAAGAACATTATTGAAGCTTTTCTGATTAGAAGGATCAACTTCTTGAGGATTAGCTAGGACAATTTTCTTGGCTTGAAAAATTCCTAAGTTTTCAGAGAGGACATTAAACATGAAAGCCATTCCGAGATCAAAGATTGATCCTCGAGATTCTGGGTTCCACCAAATATGAATTTCATCAGATTCTATAATTGCCTTTGCATTATCAGTACAAATTCTTAATCCAATTGGGTCGTTCTGGTCAGTGTCTCTTAATGGCCAATGAACTTTATGTCCTTGGTCTTCTAGTTTTTTAACATATTTTTTAACTTGTTCAGAATTTTCTTTATTAGCATTCCTTACTGGAGAAATCAAAAATATTTTTTTCATTTTTTTCTCCTTATGGTTTAGTTTTCAAAGACCATCATCTTGATTTCAACTTATCACCATTGACTAATTTTGTCAATTTGTTATATTTCTTGATAAAGAAAGACAAAGAATAAAAATATGACAGACCCCAAAGAGGAAAAAACAGTTGTTTTAATAAAGCCCGATGGAGTTAAGCGGGGGTTGATTGGTGAAATTATTTCTAGAATTGAGAAAAGAGGATTAAAAGTAATTGCTCTGGGCATGATTTGGGCAACCAAAGACCAGATTGATGGTCATTATCCTAAAGACGAAAAATGGATAACCAGATTGGGAGAAAAAACCAAGGCTACTTATGAGAAATACGGATTAGATATTAAAGAAGAGTTAGGTACTGATGATTCAAAGAAAATCGGAGAAATGGTAAGAAGTTGGCTGATTGATTTTATGACCTCGGGTCCTTTGGTAAAAATGGTAATTAAAGGAATTCATGCTGTTGACATGGTAAGAAAGCTTTGCGGAAATACTATGCCGGCTTTGGCAGAAATGGGAACAATAAGGGGAGACTTCTCTGTTGACTCTGCAGCAGCTGCCAACAAAAACAAAAGAGCAGTTCATAATATTGTTCATGCTTCAGAAACCCCTGAGGAGGCAGAGCATGAACTAAAATTTTGGTTTTCTCCAGAAGAAATTCATGATTACAAAAGAGCAGAAGAAGATATAATGTTTTAAAAATGATGAATCAGATTTCTAGTTTAATAATTTTAATAATATCTATTTTAGTCAGCCTTATTTTTATCGTAAGGAGGGGCTGGCTATTTAAACTAAGGCTTTAAATGCTCAAAATAATCTTAGTTTAAATAGCCAGCCAAAGAGCTGGCTTTTTTAAAATTAAAAAGGAGGGAGCAATGATAACATTGGAGAAATGGAAGGAAATAGTAAAAAAAATTAAAGAGTCTGGAGAATTTAGCACAAGAGAAAAAGAGGAGTTGGTAAGGATAATAAGAGAATATCAGAAAAACCAAGCAACTCAAGAAGGTCCAACTTTGGCAGGAAAGTTGCCAGGGTGTTGAATTTGAACCTTAAAAATAAAGGAGGTAAGCTATGAATAATTTAAGAGGTCATTCTAATCCAAAAGCTTTTTATCAGAATGTTCAATTACTTGAAGAAGAGTTTAGAAGACTAAAACAGGAAATCAAAAAGAAAGAGGAGTTAAAAAAAGCTATTGAAAGAGAGATTCAAGAAAAAGAAGCTATAAAGAAAGAGCTAGCCTTTAAATTATTCTGGCTTATTTATAAGCCTTAGTTATTGAAACTAATTATTTAAAATGGCCGAAGAAAACAACGGCCATTTTTTTATCCACAAAATAGGTTGCATTAAAATTATTAGGCTTGGTATAATAATAATGGCCCTGCTAAGTTGGCTTTCTAGCACGATTCTGGGTCAAACTGTTTTCTAAAGGGAGTCTTATATTTGTTCCGGCCGTGGTCGGGACGTGCGGACACCCACTTGGATTTTTTGCCAGAGAATCACTAGAAAAGCTTTAGCAGGGCCTTTTAAAAAACCGCTATTTAAGCGGTTTTTTTCTTGACTTTATTTTTCTTTGTTTATACTTCCCTTCCAAGAACTCAAAAAATTCTTTAGGGGTTTCAAAGATTTTATTGCTAAAGTAAATTAAAAATGGACTTTTCTTTTTGCTTGGAAAAATTAGCCAGACATCTTTATTTGACTCATGAGCTTCGCGTAATTCATTAATAACCCCAGGTGAAGCAACAACTACAGGAAAATAGGCTATTACTTTTTTACTTTGTTTTATTAGCCAGTATAAATCTTGGTTGACTGTATGATGGTAGGTGGCTAAGTCAGGCTTGTTGCCCTTAATACTGTCTAAGTTAAGAGGGTTAAAAACAATAAAATATTTTTCTAATTTTTTAATAAACCTGTGTACTTTTTCTTGGTAGAGTTTCTTTTTTAAATGGGTTATTGGCATGCAGATATAAACAGTTTCTACCCATGGCTCAAAAATTAACCTGTAAATAGTATTTAAAGGTTGAAGTACTGAGACTACATAAAAAGGAGTCCGGTTAATTTCTGCCCAGCTTCCAGTCATTTCTACTTCTACATTTTGCCAAAGCAGAATTTCTTGAAGAGTAAGTTTTTGGGGTTTCCATTGAGCTCTTGAATTTAATTCTTTTTGGACATCCGAGGCGCGGTTAAAAAAAGTAATAAACATATCAGGGTTAAATTTGCTTAAGTAAAATCGGTCATACGCACGCATAAATCTTTTTTTCCAATAAAATATGCTGTGAATACTTATTATCACAGCATCATTTTCTTTTTTGTCTTTGTCAAGATTTGCTAAAATATTTTCAAAAACCGCTCCTCGGATAGCATTGATAACCGAAGGATTGGTATTGAGAACATTTTCTTGGGTGAGGTGAATTCCTACTTTCTGAGCATGGTCAAAAAGCATTTGGCCAACATGATAAACCTTTATTTTTTTACCCTGTCTTTTGGCGTAGTTAGCTAATCTTTCAAGATATTGTTTTCTTCCGCACCCAGATATTCCTGTGGCAATTATTAACATATGTTAATAATTTTTAAAATTAATACTCCCTTAAGAGTATATCTAAAAAGAATCAAAAATGCAATGAGAT
>CAZVDC010000006.1:6829-15812 GCA_964625995.1 uncultured Candidatus Saccharibacteria bacterium | reverse complement strand
CAGCTTATCGTCTTTTAAGATCTTTAGGGTTTAGTAACGTCTATCCTTTCCAAGTGAGGGGCTACCAGCCCGCGATGCCCTCGGGAAGAGTCGAACTTCCATTTTCTCCTTAGGAGGGAGACGTTCTATCCGTTGAACTACGAGGGCTTGCGGCACTTGCCCCGTACTTAAATTCGAAAAATTTATAGTACGGGGTCCATTGAGCTACAGGGGACTTTTAAAAAAACTCATTTGAGTATTATTATACCACAGTATTTCTAAAAAACAATGATTTGCATAAATAGGGTAATTGTAAAATGTCTAATTGACCTAATTATTCTAATTGACCTAATCAAATATCAATGCCCAATATCTAGTATCTAATGTCTAATGTCTAATTTTGAATAATGTAATAGGAAAGATCTTTTTGCAAAACTTTTATTCTATCATGTGTCTAAATTTTACAATATGCGCGTGGACAGTACACAAACTATTGATTCTTTTTAAAATATGTGTTATAGTACATCATAACTTAAAATCAAAATACATTAGTTCTTTAACAAAAAAATAAAGGAGGGTAAAATTGAAGATTGTAATTTTTGTGATTTGTCTAGCTTTTCTTGTAGATGGTATTAAAGTTTTAATTGAATCCTTTTCTCCGTACAAAAGAAAACACTACCAATGGAATCATTCCCAAGTTTCAGTGATTATCCCTTTGTACAATAAAGAGAGAAAGATTAAAAAAACCCTAAAGTCAGTTATTCAGCTATTCTCAGAAAAGAACATCTTTATTATCGATGACGGCAGTACAGACAAAAGTCTTGCAAAAGCAAAATCGATTCTTCCTATGGCAAATTTCATTTCTACGGAAAATCAAGGTAAGGTAAGAGCAATAGAAGAAGCTTTGAAAATTATCCAGACTCCTTTTGTTCTTTTATTGGATGCTGATTCTATACTTCCGCCTATTTTCAGATGTCCAATTTCTCTGTTAGAAAAAGAAATAACTGCTGTAGCTTTTAATATAATGCCTGAACAAAAACTTCGACCTCTCTGGAAAAAAAGAAACTTGCTTCTGGAACTACAGGGTCACGAATATGCTAAATCAATGCAGATAGGTAGAAAATTCCAACATAGAACAGCATCAGTCCAGTGTATTTCTGGAGCAGCAGGATTATTTAAAACCTCAAGATTAAAAAAATTGACCGAAAAACACACTAAAGTTTTCCCGGGAGAAGATTTAGAAAGAACATTAATTGAATTAGCAAGCGAAGGAAAGGTAGTCTTTGTTGATCAAGTAATCAAAACTGATGCGCCCGATAATCTTATTGACCTAATTAAACAAAGAGTATTCGGCTGGTGGCCTGGCCTTTGGCGAAATATTCCCCTCTTCTTTAAACTTATTATAAAAAGAAATACTGCTTTCCAGTTAAAGGGAGAATCTGTTTATCAACTAGTTAGCCTTTTTCTTGATCCTTTTAAGTTGGTTTCTCTTGTGACTCTGCTTTATTACCACATGTGGACAATCCTTGCTGTTCTTCTTTTTTTCTACCTTATTGTTGAAACAATTGTGTACTCAAGAATTAAAATCGGCTATACAGAAAGGCCGGCTATAATAATTGCCCTGTATTCTCTTTACAATCTTCTTCAAATGATTTTAAGATTAGGAGGATTAATGGTATTCATTTGGAATCAGGTAATAAAGAAAAACTGGCCCAAAGTAACAACAAGCTTTCTTGTTCTCGCCCTACTTGTTTTGCCTTCAAGGGCAGATAACAAAAAAAGCGGGATAATAGATATTAGTTATCAGAAAATTGTAGACAGTAATCATAGAACTATAGATAACTGTAATGCTTATTTTGGTCTAAAAGGATTTTACTTAAATCTAAACACTGCTGAAGGAGCTCCTCGATACTTAATTCTTGGACAATATATAAAGTCTGGTAAATTACTGTTTATTCCTGAAGTCAGAATCAAAAAATATGATAGAATAGTGGGAATAGCTGCTCATAAACCGATTTTAAAATCAGTGGTGATAAAAACAAAAATAGATTATGTATTCTCTAAAATTATTGATAATTTTACAATATTCCAACTAGGTGCTGATTACTACTGGAAAGATTATAATTTTACCAGTCTTGATGTTATAAAAGAGTTCGGAAGAAAAAAAGCAGTTACCGTAATTTTAAAAAATCACCTGGCTCTCCGCAAAGATATTTTTATCCGTGTTGGCGCGGCTATAAATAGCCTCAAAAACAAAGGCTTCTTTGTCAATCTGCGTCTTAAACAGTTTCACATCGGATATTCTAGTTTTCAAAATTTTGATTATTATGAATTCAACAGGGAGTACTTCACAATTGGAATAATTTTTGAATTCTAAAAACAAAAAAAATAAAATGGCTAAATTTAAAATTTAGCCATTTTTTACTACAGTAACAATTACTGCATTATTTTATTCTTCTATCTTAATAATCTGAACTGGACAAGCTGAGGCAGCATCTTTACAACAACCTGGGTCATCGACCTCCAATTCAAAAATTCCATTGCCAACATCTTTAGATCCTTTCAATCTAGACTTTCCATCGCTATCCATTGTCCAAAAATCTGGACAAACTGCTACACAGGTTCCACAACCAATACACTTTTCTCTCTCATGAGTAACTTTAGCCATAAACATATTCCGAATCTACGAACAATGATCCGTTTTTTAAATATAATCGGATAATTGCCCGTATTATCCGGAAGAATAATTAATTTTTATCTCTAAATTTAGCCCGTTTAAATAATCTCAGGTTTTATTATATCAATTTAAATACTAACATCAAGCTTAATCCAAATAAAAATACTAAAAAAGGCGATTAAACTGATTAAAATGTACTTATTAGAATATAGAATAAAAATCTCCATTATTTGGCGTTTAACTTGCTTATTCTTATTGCCTTTCCTCCTATCAATGCCTCGGCGATTTTCTTATGAGCTGAAGCTAAAATCCTTTGAAATGTGCTCGCCGAAACCTTCATTTTTTGAGCGCATTTTGCTTGATTGCAATCACCTAAATCATGAAGTCGAATTGCCTCCAGTTCATCATGGCTTAACCCAACTTCTTCTAAAAGCCTCATTGGAATACCTTGAGGTTTAAAATAAGTTATTTTTGGATTAAATCTAATCCTTCTACAAATTCGAGGCCTTGGCATATATATTTTTATTATAGTATATCATTTAAAATACGGAAGCCCCCACCTATTAAAATTTTAACAGGTGGGGGACTCACTATTTCTGTTCCTTTAGGTTTTTCAATTCTTCTTCGATGTTCTTTAGCTCTTCTTTTAATATCTCTTTTTCTTCTTCTAAGGCTGTGATTTCATCCTTGATTGTCCAGTTTCTTCGCCAACCAAAACCACGACCAAATCCTCTCCATCCTCGCCTTAATCCTAGCCCGCGTCTTAATCCTAGACCACATAGACCCATTCCCCAACCAGTTCGAGGCCCTAAACCTAAAGGACCGGTTCCATCAAGCCCTGGCATAATTTATAAACCCAATCTTATTATCCAAACATCAAGTAATTTTGATGCTTGAATATGATTAGGTTTTAATTAATTTATTAACTTTCTATCATCGACCTTTTCTTATGTTATGAGTATATACCCAAAACTATTTCTTGTCAAGCTTTTTCAGTATTGTCTAATATATTACTACTGGGGTTTTCTTTGTAATACAATGCGACGAGGAAAAAATTCATTGCATTGTATGTTGTGAGATCAAGTCTCGGTATTTCGTTATTGTTCTATTATATTGTATTTTATTTGTATCGTGTTTCATTCATCATGTTTTGTTTGTCGTGTTTTGTTTATTGTGTTGTTACCTCTTTATGTGTTGTTACCTCTTTATAATTTATACAAACTTTCAAAAATGTCTTGTCTCACCCCAATATATCAATATATCGATATATTGATATATTGGAATATCCATCTAAAAGCTTTTCTGAGCTTGAAATAGTTGAATTAGTTTAAAATTATATTTTTAAAGCTAAAATGCAAAATTATTATTTTAAAAATTATGTTTTCTTAAATTCAGTAATTCAAAATTTGAAATTACTCAGCTCGATTTCACAAATTAACAAATTAAATACAGGCTAATACTTGATTGGATAAATAAAAAATAAAAGCCGATAAATTTTATCGGCTTTTGTAAAATTTCTAATTAGTCTTTAAGATAAAGCTCTTTATAAAAATCTTTATGATCCACCCACAAACCTCTTACATTTTGCCATTTAATTACCGTTACTACTGAATCCGGGTTAATATCTGGATAATATTTTTTCAGTCCTCTTGTTAAATCTTCCAAATTTTTAAAACCGCTACCTCGACACTCTTCTTCTGTTACCTCTCTGAGAAAACAATGTCTTACATCAACTATATCAGCCATTACTGCCCAGGGTCTAATATGACAGCAAAGCATTACTGGACCCACAAAATATTTCCGCCAACCCTGTCGGACGGTTACTGTTTTTTTACCATCAAGAATATCAAATCGAGTCTTATGATCAGGGCTTATAAGCAGGGCTTGAAGGGGCCCTTTAATCTCTATCTTTCCTATTTTTTGCATCCAGGGAGGCCAATCTTTAATGTTTATTACATTTCTTTCTGACTGTTCTTTTAACCAAGACCTTTCTTTCTTCTCTTTATTATTTTTTTCCATTCTTCCCTCCTTATAAAAATTTCTAAAATTTGGCTCTTTTTTGTTGGTTTAAAGAAATAAATGCCCCATGAAAAATAATCTTATCTTTAAAATATTTTGCTTTGGGAAAACGCTTATTAATTCCGAGCTTAATTTTCTCTATTAATTTTAGAATTCTATCTATTTTGACTTTGTACTTTACATCCACTTCATTAATTAAATTCAAAATGTTCTTTAAACAAATCTCAGAGTTTTCTAAGGCACAAAGAGCCAAACAAGAGGAAATTTCCGAATCAGGAATAACAAATTCCATATTATCTTTATTTTTCCTCTCGAAATCCTTTGAAATCAAGGCCCTAATTAATTTATTGTAAATAAAGCCACCATAATATGATAAATCTATAATTTCAAGCTGGAGAGAAATTAAATACCAGGGCCTAGTGTTCTCTAAATCAGTTTCAATCTCCCTTATTAGGCTAAAAATTAACTTGTTCAACCTCAGGGCCTCTCGACAAATCAATTCTTTCTCTGGTTTTACAAAATCTTCTTCTTTAATTTCTATCTCTGCTGGTTTAATGCCCTGTTTTTTTAACTCTTCTTCTAAAAAGAAAATTATTTTTTTAAAATTTTTACTCAATTCTTCTAGAAAAGCATTAGTATCATTTGGGTCCTTTCCTTCTTTCTGGCGCTTCAACTGAAAAGCAAGTTCTTGTCTTGAAATTGAACAGGTACCTGCAAAATTACATCTATCACAAAACCCATCACAAAAATTAAAAGGAGCTGCTTCTAAAAAACGCTTGTATTCCCTTTCCTGTTTTTTGTTTAAAGTTTTAGATAAACCCTTACTCATTTTTCTGTATTAGACTATACCATTTTTTATTTCTTTCATCAAGAATATGCATCTCATAATGTTCAATGAAGTGTAACGAGGCCACCCTGCAGGTGGTCATCCTTGGGTGGTCACTATGATGACCACCCGTAGGATGGAAAAGACCTTGTTACATAATTAGAATAATGTTGAAAAATCTTTATTAATCTAAATATTTCTATTAAACTAAAATTGATGAAACGAGTACTAATTCTTTCCTTATTTATCTTGGGAATATCATCAATTATTGGCCAAGTAATAATCATTAGAGAGCTAATGATTAGCTTTTATGGTAATGAGTTTTTTATTGGCTGGATTCTTTTTAGTTGGATGTTCTGGACAGGTATAGGAAGCTTCTATTTGGTAAAATTATTTAAAAACAAACATAGCTTAAAACTTCTTCTGGGCTGTCATATTTTTATAGCTCTTTTTTTATTTTTAGAAATTTATCTAATTAGACTAAGCAGAACTTTAATCGGTGCTTATCCCGGAGAAATACCCAATTTAGTTCCTGCCTTATTTTATGCTTTTTTAATCATTGCCCCTCTTTGTTTGGTCTATGGATTACAATTTGTAATAGCTAGTCTGGCCTGGAAAACATATCAAAACAGAATTTCTTCCAGTTTCATACTCGGAAAATCTTATTTCTATGAAACCTTAGGATTTGTTGTTGGAGGACTTGTTTTTAGTTATTTTTTAACCTTTGTTAATGAATTTAAAATTGTTTCCATTTTAGCATACTTAAATCTAATTAGCGCCTGGTTAGTTATTAATCTTGCCGAGAAACGATTTACAAGATTTAAAATTATCTTGATTATTCTTCTGGTTGCATTTATAAGTATCTTTCTTTATTCAAATCATTTAAATATTTGGACTAGAGGGCTTAATTTCCCCAAACAAACGCTTGTAGAATCAAAAAATACTCTCTATGGCAATATCTCTATTACCAAAACAAATAATCAATATAACTTTTATGAAAGTGGTTTGTTAATAGGACCTAATAAAGAAAAAGTATTTAATGAATATTTAATTCATTTTCCTCTTCTCTATCACCCTAAACCAAAAAAGGTTCTTTTAATCGGCGGTGGGTTTAATGGGGCTTTAAGTGAAATTTTAAAACATCAACCAGCAAAAATATATTATTTAGAAATAGACCCTAAATTTATCAAAACAATAAAAAATTATCTAACCCCTGAAGTTTATGAGGATTTGGAAAATAATAAAATAAAAATTTTTTACATTGATGGCCGGCATTTCTTAAAAATTAACCAAGAAAAATTTGATATTATAATCATTAACCTTCCCAATCCTTCTACTGCTTTATTAAATAGATTTTATACCAAAGAATTTTTTAACATAACTAAAAACCACTTGGATTCTCAAGGAATTTTAGCCTTCCACCTCTCTTCTTCTCCTAACTATCTAAGCCCAGAGCTTAAAACATTTCAATCATCTCTTTATAAAACTATAAAAGAAGTTTTTCCTAGTTTAATAATTTTACCAGAAGATAATATCTTCTTTCTCGCTTCTCAAACAACTCTAGATTACAACCCTCAAATACTTATTCAACGATTAAAAAACAGAAATATCAAAACCGATTTTGTCACTGAAAATTATATTAAATACAGACTAACAAACGATAGAATTCCTAAAGTGATCAATGGTTTAAAACTTAATGAAGAAATAAAAGTAAATCTGGACCAATTACCAATCAGCTATTACTACAATCTAATTTATTGGGTTAGTTATTTTCATAAAAATTTAGCTAATTTTTTAAATTCGGTTTCTAAGATAGAGTTTAAATGGTTTATTATGCTTACGAGCTTAATTTTCCTTGCGGTTTTAACCCTCTTCTTAAATAAAAAATTTCGAAATAAAAAATTTCAAGATATCTTTCCTTTAATAATGGCTATAAGTGGCTTCACCCTGATGGCGACTGAGATAATAATTATATATTCTTTCCAGATATTTTATGGCTATCTTTATTATAGAATTGCTCTGATTATTTCAATCCTAATGGCTGGTATGTCAATAGGAAGCTGGGTGGCCTCTAACAAATTGGAAAAATTTAAAATTAAATCTTTGGCTATGATTCATTTTCTAATAATTTTATTTTCTTTATCTTTCTTGCTTGGTTCTTGGCTCTTATTTGAATATTCTCCAAGACCTTCTTTAATAATAGAATTGATTTTCTTAACTCTGACTGGTTCAATTGGAGCAATTGTAGGTTTTGAATTCCCAATCTTAAATAAATTTTATCTTAAAAATAAACCCCTTAAAAAAACAGGGGTTGTCTATGGCGCTGACCTTTTAGGTTCTTGCCTAGCTGCTTTTCTTGTCAGTGTTTTTCTACTTCCTGTCTTTGGTATTTTTCAGGTTATTTTTATCTTAATTTTGCTTAATCTTTTTGTTTTGATATCTCTTTTTCTTTCTAGGAATTTTTCGCTTTGAGCAAGTTAACAAGTTAAATGAAGCATTGCAATAACTCCTTCTTTTTCATTTTCTAAAAGCTGATTATAAACTTCTGAAGCATCTTTTGTTGGTTTTATAATTACTTTAATCCCTAAACCTTCTAAGTATTCTTGCAGTTTCTTAGGAACCTCCATTAACCCTGAATAACCTGTGCCAAATATTAAAATATTTGGCTTTTTATTTACCACTTCTTTGATATCATCTAGTCCCACCGAATGACTTTCTTCCCGTTGCCAGAGTTTAACTTCTTCAGGAAAAATGATGACGTCTTTAACATAATCTTTGTCGTCAATTTTTATTCTTCCGAATTCGTACGATTCAATTTTCATAATTTTTACAAGGCTTAAAATTTTTAGTTTAAATTTTCAACTTCATTTTCTCCAAAAACTTGAGCAGTAAAAACATATATTTCTGTTTCTGGATCCTTCCAACAGTCTGCTGGTAAACCAACTTTTTGAACGCATAAAGTACTCATGAAAGTATCTAAATCCCAATTATTTTCTGTGGCAACTTGAGGAAGAAAAACGCCTGAACGCAAACCTTTTCTAATTTGTACGCCATGTTTACCAATTTCAATCTCTCTCCAGGAATCAACTTTTCTTAACGGAGATAAAACCGAAATTTCATATTCTAATTCGCCTAACTCATCTTTGCTCACTGGAAAAAAACGATTATCTTTAGTAGCAGCTGCGATAGCCATATCTCTCACAACTTGATATAGGGGAATATCGGGTTCAAAAACCCCAATACATCCTCTTAATTTGCCGTGTTTTTTAAGAGTAACAAAGGCTCCAAGATGCTTATTTAAAAATGGATTTTCTTCTTCTACTTCTATAATCCTACCTTCTTTTACATAAACTTCCACTGCTTCTCTGGCAATTTCTAACAATCTTTTCTTTTCTTCTAATCCTAGCTCATCTTCTGATTTATCGCTCACAAAAGCAATAGCAGCATAGCCTACCACATGCGACTTATCGCCAATTTCTACG
>CAZVDC010000006.1:0-6729 GCA_964625995.1 uncultured Candidatus Saccharibacteria bacterium | reverse complement strand
GTCGCCAGAATTGGCATATTTTAATAGTTTAATCTCCACATCTTTATTCTCCATCAAGCCCATTACCACCTCAATTGCCTGCCGGCCACAAGCGCAGGTTTGAAGATTGGGAATATTCTTTTGTTTTATTTCTCTAATCGTCTTTTCTAAATTTTCTCTTTTTCCGGTTAAAATAGCCTTAATAATTTCATTATCAGAAAATTGAGCATCTTCATATTTAGGATAATGGGATAAATCAGAGCTAGCAATAACTAAAGTAGTATCATCAATTAAGTTCTTTAAGGTATTTACCAAATCATCAACTACTCCCTCTTGATTTCCCAAAAGAATTGGCACAATCTTAAAACCCTTCAAGGTTTTCTGTAAAAATGGTAATTGAACCTCTAAAGAATGTTCTTTTAAGTGAGTTGTCTCTTTAAAATAAATTTTATTACTAGACTTTTTTAATCTTTCAACAAAATCTTTATCAATTTCTACCAACCCCAGGGGCGTTTTAAAATACCCTTCAGGATAAACAGAAGCCCCATCAAAGTATTCTGAATGACTATTTCCAATAAGAATAACTCTTTTTATTGCTCTATTTTCTAAAAGTTTATAGCCATAAGCAGCCACCCAGCCAGAATAATCATAACCAGCATGAGGCACTATTAATGCCTTTATATATTTCTTATCTGTTTGAACCTGAGCTTGGCTTAAATATCTTTCAACCACTCTTTCCAATTCTTCTTTGTTGCCGGGATAAAAAGCACCGGCAACTGCTGGCTCTCTAACTGACAGGTTTTTAAAATTATTATTAATTATCTCTTCTTCCATATTTTCCTCTTTTAAAAATTTACTCCGGTCAAAAATTAAAGAAATTCCAATGACTGTAATTATTAATATAACAAAAATCAAAAACTTTTTCATAGATATGTAGATACAATTCTTCAAAAATAGATAAAAACTATCTAAATACTAAATTTATCCAGTGCCCAATATAATACGTAGCAACAACAACTGCCATAATAATTAAAAGATGTTCTCCAACTACTCCCCAAGGACTTATTCCTTGTTCCTTAGCAAGTCTAAAACTAAATATGCTTACCAGCAACATTCCCCAAAATATACTAACAATAATAGCTGATTGAAGTTCAAGTAATAAAACTGGAACAATAAAAGTTAAAGCAAAAATGAACTTGGATACAAAAGTAGAACCAGTTGCTATCCAAATTTCTTTTGTACTATGCCTTCCTTCTGACTCCTCAGAAATATGAATACCTAAAGCATCTGAAAGGCTATCAGCTATTGCTATGGTTAATATTCCTCCAAGTACTGCCAATTTAGAATAAGTACCTGAATAAAGACCAATCATCAAGCCAAGAGTAGTAATTATTCCTGAGGTTAAACCAAAACTTAATCCTACTTTTACTGAATGATTCATAGTTTTATTCTCTAAAACCTTTAGTTATGTTTAGGGCTTATTTCCAAACCCCTGGAATTTTTTCCCCAGATGGGCAAAAACCTTCTTTCAAATTATTGGAAACAATAAAATATCCTTGTCTTTGAATAGCCACCTCCCCTGATTCAGGACAATAGGTAGCTTCACCTTCTAAGTAAGAAATATTCCCAGTATAAACATACTTTAGACCTTCTTCTAAGGCAATCTTTCTGGCTTTTATTATTGTTTCCACAGGAGTGGGAGGTAAATTTTTAAGCTTATACATAGGATAGAACCGAGAAAAATGCAAAGGAACATCATCACCTAAGTTTTCTTTAATCCATCTAACCATTTTTCTTATTTCTTCTTCGCTGTCGTTTTCTCCAGGAATAAGCAAATTAACAATTTCTAGCCAAACCCCTTTCTCTTTAATAATCTTCATCGCCTCTAAAACCGGCTCTAGGTGACCACCAGTAAGTTTCTGGTAAAATTCTTCATTAAATGCTTTTAAGTCAACTTTATAAGCGTCTATATAATTTAAAAGTTCTTTTAATGGTTCTGGATTAATATAACCAGCACTGACAACAACTGTTTTTAATCCCTTTTCCTTGGCCAACTTTGCAGTATCTAACATAAACTCATAAGAAATTACAGGTTCGTTATAGGTAAAAGCAATTATTTTACTTCCACTCTTTATCGCTTCCTCAACAACTTCTTCGGGGGTCATATTTTTAGTCTGAACTTCCCAAGGAAAAACTTGAGAAATCTGCCAGTTCTGACAAAAAGAACATCTTAAATTACAACCCGTAGAAGAGATTGAATAAACCTTGCTTCCAGGCATAAAATGAAAAAATGGCTTTTTTTCAATTGGATCAACATGGGCTGAAGAAACCTTTCCATAAACCAGGGAATAAAGCTCGCCGTCTATGTTCTGTCTTGCCTTACATAATCCAATCTGTCCCTTGGACAAAATACATCGATTAGGACATAAATTGCATTGGATAAGCCCATTTGAAAGTTTTGTATAATAGCTTGCCTGATGCAGATCTTCTTTATTGTTTATACTTATAGCTCTCTCTCGACTATAAATCAGGTATCCAACTAAAGAAATTATAACAATCAAAAATATAACAGCAGTAATTTTCTTAAACATAGTTTTAAATTGCTACCAAGATTACCCAATGTAACGAGGAAAGACCTCGTTACATTATTTTGGGCTTTATAAAGCAAAAATTAAAAGAAATATAACCATAAGAAAAGAACTAAAAGAGATAGGGTTATTATAAAAATATAAATATCTAATACTTTTTTGTCATTAAACAAATTCCATCGCAAAAAAGCATATCTTATTCCCATACCCACATGAAAAACAAAAAAAACAAAAAGAGGAATGGGTAATAAAACTTCATGGAGATATTTAGAAAAAACTGGATTAATAATCCCTTTAGTCATACCATAACCAGAGATTATAAATATAATAATAAGAATAAGTAAGGTCCAAGCACTAAAACGATTTAGTTTTACAAAAAGCCGTTCTTTGCTCATAATTTATAAATTATGAAATATTATCGTTCCTCTAAAAATATAATAAATTCCATAAACTAAAAAAACAATTCCCACCACTAAAGCAGCGATTCTACCAATTATTCTAAACTCTTTTATCTTGCTTAATAAACCTAAAAAAACAAGAGGTAATAGGTAAAGCGAAGTTCCCAAAAAGAATACAATAAAATAAATTATCCCTTTGATTGTGCTGTGCAAAGTAAAAACATAAGATACAGACATTAAAAATGGCGGACAGATGTTTATACCCATTAAAAAACCCATTATTAAAGGGCTTTTGTTTTTAATAATCTTTTTTCCACAAAAAGAAAATTTAGGCTTTATTAAACCAAAGGCATAAATTATTAAAATCAAAGAAAGAAAAATAAGAGCGATTATCAAAATTAAATTAATTGTATAATTATTAATCCTTTCTCCTAAATAACCAAAAAACGCACCAAATAGCACATAGCCACTAAATCGACCCAAAATAAATTTTAAAACAAAACCAAAGCTATTTTTAAGCTTTCTTTTTTCAGCAATTAAAAAAGGAGCTATAAAAGGTGCACAATAAGTAAAACAAAAAACTCCCACAGATAATCCTAATAAAAAAGGTTGGATTAATACATCTTTCATTTTTTTAAATACATATTTAAATAGGTATAATTTTTCTTAATTTTAATACCTTCTTTTTTTAAAAGCCTGGCTTTTTTTCTTATCCCGCTCCGGTAACCTCCTATTTTTCCATCAGAACGGACAACTCGATGACAAGGGACTTCAGGATTGATATTTTTGTTCAAAATATTACCCACTGCTCTATAAGCTTTTTTATTACCAATTTTTTCAGCTACTTCTTTATAAGTCATTACTTGCCCCTTGGGAATTTGTTTTACTACTTGATAAACTTTCTTCTGAAAATCACTCATCATTTTTTCAAAGATTTTAAAAATTTATCCAGGGGTTGAGTATTAACCACATCTTTCTTGGTTGCCCAACCTCGCCGAGCCTGAGCAATACCGAACTCTAAATAGCGCATATGGGAAACATGATGAGAATCAGAGTCTATAGAAAGTTTCACCCCTGCCTTAACTGCCATTCTCACATGTTCATCTTTTAAATCAAGCCTGTCAGGATAAGCATCAATTTCTAAAATTGTGTTAGTCTCTTTGGCTGCTCTTATAATTTTTTCTATATCTAACTCATAAGGAGGTCGGCGATTAATAACTCTACCAGTAGGATGAAATAAAATGTCCGCATTTGGATTTTTTATTGCCTTTATTACCCGTTCGGTCATTTGCCTTTTAGACATTTTAAAACCAGAATGAACCGCAACTCCAACCACATCTAACTTCTTTAAGGTCTTATCGCTAATATCTAAAGAGCCATCTTTTTTAATATTAACTTCTGCCCCTTTTAAAATCTTAAATTTTTTGTTTTCTTTTTTTAATTTTTGATTAATTCTATCTATCTCTTTACCTTGTTTCTCTAAATCTTTTTCATTTAATCCTCCCGTAACTGCTAATCCTTTGGTGTGATCTGTAATTGTGATATATTCCAACCCTAATTTCATTGCTTCTTCAACATACTCTTCAATTGAGCTTGCGCCATCACTCCAGGTGGTTTGAATTTGTAAATCTCCCCTAAGGTCATTATAGTTTATTATTTTAGGCAACTTGCCTCTTTGAGCAGCTTCTATTTCTCCTGTATTCGTTCTCAGTTCTGGCTCCATCCACTGTAGCCCGAGGGCTTTATAAATCTCTTCTTCTGTTCTCCCAGCAATCATTTTTTTACCTTTAAATAAACCATATTCATTAAGCTTATATCCTTTTTTTATAGCAATTTTCCTTAAAACAATATTGTGGTCTTTGTTGCCCGTAAAATACTGAAGGGCTGCCCCAAAGCTTTCTTCGGGAACTACTCTTAAATCAAAATCCATCCCATTGTTTAATTTAACAGAAGACTTTGTTTCACCTTTACTGTAAACATATACCACTTCTGGCATATGAATAAAATAATCTACCACCTTCTTGGCTATCTTAGGAGAAGAGACTGCAACCAAAATATCACCATCTCCAACAGTTTCTTTCCTTCTTCGTATAGAGCCCCCAACTACTGCTTGTTTTACCCCTTTTAAAGATTTAATTCTATTTTCAATCTCTCTAATTTTAGGCATCACAAATCCTAATACAAATCTTCCCTGACTTTTCTTTAAAAATTCAATTCCTTGTAATATATTTTGCTCGGTCTTTTCGCCAAATCCTTCCAAACCACGAATTTTTCCTGCCTTGGCTGCTTTTTCAAGATCGTGCAAGGTTTTGATTCCTAAATGCTTATAAAGTTTCATTACCATTTTTGGCCCCACGCCCTCAACAGCAGTAATCTCCTCTAAATCAACTGGCATTTTCTTTTTTAATTTTTCATAATATTTTAAATGACCTGTTTTTATTATCTCCTCAATCTTTTCAGCTATACTTTCTCCCACTCCTGGGATTTCTTTTAGAGCTTTTAGTCCTCCCTTGTTATATATTTCCTCTACTTCTTCTTCTAAATTTTCTATGGCTAAAGCAGCTTTCTCATAGGCTCTTGGCTTGAAAGGAATATCTTTCATTTCTAAAAGTTCTGATATTTCATAAAGTATTTTAGCTATTTCTTGATTACTCATAATTTAAATTTATCACTACTTATTCCTATTCTCATCCTATATTCTACCACTTTCGCTAGAATGTTAAAATATTAAACATAAGAATACAACGAGGTAAAACCTCATTGTATTCTTATTCTTGACAAAATAATTGCTTCCTTGTTAGGATAACAATACCTTAATCTACAGTACTTTAAAATTTAAAAGGAGGCGAGGAATGAAAGAAATTTCTGGAATTAGTCCCGAATTAAAAGATCCTACTGATTTGTGGAGTGCTCTATTTTTCGGTGCTTGGCAATCCCCAGAGAACGGTTTCCCAATTATCCTATTAGGAGGCTGGAAAGATGATTTAATTTGCGAAAATCACCACCATATCCAACGAATCTGGTCTATGCGATGCCCTCCACTTAATACTCTAAGAATTTCTTTTCCCAGAAAATATCCCTTTAAAACAATAGCTAGTTTAGAACTACAAGGATTTATTATTGGTGATGGCAAATCTAACGAAGGGAGATTTATAACCAAGGAAGATATTTTTTCTTATGCAAATGAAAAAGACTGGATAAATTGGGAAATTGATTATTACGAATTAGATCCAGAAAAAATGTTTAGTACAGAACTCCGAGGTTCTTCTCCAGACGAGAATAAGTTTGACTTAATTGTCGGAGTCTGGCTGACTGATGGACGAATATTTGCTGAAAATCTAGAACTTGTTTCCTGGATTACTAAACTAGGAGAAAGTGCTGCTAGAAGATCTTATAGTGGCGGGGGACCATGGCCTTGTTTGTGCGGTTATGAAAAATTTTATAAGATTAAAAAAATAAAAGTTTTATAAAATTACCAAATAAATTACAAAGAGCCAAAAGGCTCTTTTTTTATACTTTATAAATGCTAGATTATTATAACGAGGCCATCCTACGGGTGGTCGCTCGAAAGATAGAGAAAAACCTCGTCACACTCCCTATCCGCATAAGCTACGATCGTAAGTTATACGGATAGAAATGAAGCTAAAATTAATAAGTAATTTATTTTAAATGACTTAGATTAATTAGAATAATTAGGTCAATTAGACATTTTGTAACGAGGTCTTTCCTCGTTACATTACATAGTGACCACCCTACGAGTAACC
>CAZVDC010000005.1:10321-17124 GCA_964625995.1 uncultured Candidatus Saccharibacteria bacterium | reverse complement strand
TTTTATTTTTTAACTTTTTTAGAGGCTTTAGTTTTCTTAATTTTCTTTACTGTTTCTTTTTTGCTTTTTTGTTCTTTTTGTTTGGCTTGCGATGTCTTTTTCTTTTCTTCTTTTTTATCTTTCTCTTTCTCTTTTTCTTTTTTTATCACCTTTTTTTCTACCGGCTTTTCTTTCTGAACAATTTCTAACAAATCAATATTAGCCACTGATTTTGAAACTAGACAATTTTCTATCTTTAATCTTTTGGTGACCGTTCCCTGACCAAGAATTTTTACTATTGGCATTTTACCTCCTTTTATTTTACTAACTAACCCTTTCTTTAACAAGGCTTCTGGATTTACAACCTCACCTTCTTTAAAATATTTTTCTAAATCTTTCAAATTAATTATTTGTGGTTTTTCTTTCTTTCTACCCTCAAATCTATATCCTCTTTTTTTAGGAATCTTTTTAATAAAATCGCGCAATGCTGGTCGGATTTTTGCTCCTGCTCTTGCTTTTTGTCCTTTTATTCCCCGACCAGAATAAGTTCCGCGTTTTCCACCTCTACCAACGCGTTTCTTTTTCTTAATTTTATGAGTTGGTTTCAGCTCATGAAGCTGCATATTTTTTATTTCAACTTTAATTTTTTTAAGGCCTCTATTGCTGCTCTAGCATTATTTAGCTTATTATTTGTTCTTCCTAATATCTTAGCGGTAATGTTTTCTATTCCTCCAAGTATACAAATAATTCTAACTGCACCACCAGCAATAATTCCTCTTCCTTCTTTAGCAGGCTTAAGAAAAACCTTTGCTGCCCCATATTTTGCTTCTACCTCATGAGGAATTGTTTTGCTTTCAGTCAGAGGAATTTCTATTATTTCTTTCTTTGCTTGTCGCACTGCTTTATCAATAGCAATACTAACATCACTCCCTTTGGCAACTCCCACACCTACTTTTCCTTTTTTATCGCCAATAACAACAGTGGCACGAAAGGCAAATCTGCGCCCCCCGGCTTTCATTCTGGCTGTCCTTCGCAAATCTAAAAGCTTCTGCTCAAACTCGGGCTTTTCTTTTATTGTTGGTTCTTTTGGTTTACTAATTCTTTTTGCCATATGATTAATTTATATAAACTAATTAAAAATCTAAACCACCTGAACGAGCTCCTTCAGCCAACGCCTTAACTCGACCATGATATTTATAACCACCTCTATCAAACACAATCTTTTTAATTTTTTTCTCGCCTGCCCTTTGGGCAATCAGTTGGCCAACCATATATGCTACAGCTACCTTTGCTTTTAATTCTTTAGGAACCTCACTATTTTTTTTGTTTTTTAACTCAAGGTCACTGGCTGAAACAAGAATGTGACCTTTTTCATCGTCAATAATTTGGGCATATATATGCTTGTTGGAACGAAAAACACAGAGCCGTGGGATTTTACTTGTTCCAACGACCTTGCTTCTAACTCGTATGTGTCGTTTTTTACGTTTTAATTGTTTATCTTTCACGACTTATCAACGAATAACGAATCTTATCCGAATTTACGAATCACACTTAGCGCGACGAATTCGTAAATTCGTAAAGGATTAGTAATTCGTTGATGATTATTCTGTTCCTATCGCCTTCTTTCCTGCTTTTCTTCTAATTATTTCTCCTTGATATCTAACTCCCTTGCCCTTATACGGCTCGGGTTTTCTTTTTGCTCTAATTTCAGCAGCAACCTGACCAACTAATTGCTTGTCTATACCGGAAACTGTAATAAGATTTTTTTCAACGCTAAAAGTAATCCCTTCAGGCGGGACAACTTTTATTGGATGCGAATATCCCAAATGTAAAATCAAATCCTTTCCCTCTAAATTGGCCTTATAACCAACTCCTTCTATTTCTAATTTCTTTTCAAATCCTTCAGTAACTCCTTTTACTGCATTAGCAATAAGAGAACGATAAGTTCCCCAAAGAGATTTCGCTTGTTTTGTATCATTAACTGGACTCAGAACAACTTCTTTATCTTTGATAGTAATTTCAATTTCTGGCCTGGTTTTAATTTTAAGCTCACCTTTTGGACCCTTAACAATTACTAAACCATCTTCGAGCTTTATCTCGACTCCTTCAGGAATTTTAACTGGTTGTTTGCCAATGCGAGACATAGATATTATCCTAATCTACAAATAAATATCCCAATCTGCGAATAATTTAAATGACACTTGTTTGAAGATTCGTAGTAAAATTCGTTGATTTGGATATAAAATTCGCAGCATTCGGATAATAGTTACCAAACTTCACACAGTATTTCTCCGCCTAGTTTTCTTCTTTTAGCTTCTTTCCCTGTCATTAATCCTTGGGATGTTGATATAATACTTATTCCTCTTCCACCCAAAACAGATTTTATCTCTTTTGCTTTAATATATATTCTTCTGCCTGGTTTACTTATTCTTTTAAGTCCTGAAATTACAGGAATAGTATTTTTAGCATCTTCGTATTTAAGTTCAATCTTTATTACTTTTTTGGTCTTCTGTCCAACTTTTGAAACATTTTTAACAAAGCCTTCCTTGGCTAAAATTTCTGCTATGGAATATTTAATTTTTGAAAAAGGAATACTTACAGTAGAGTGTCCTACTGCTTGAGCATTGCGTATTCGAGTTAACATATCTGCTATAGGATCAGTCATATGTCTACAAAATTACAAATTAATTACAAATTTACAAAAATTATTCTAGATTTAGAATGCGTTTAAATTCTACGCCTTTTCTTGTAAAATGGGCAATAATACCTAATTTAAGTCCTGTTGCCTTTAAATAAGCATAAACTTGTTCAATATCATGCTTTGAAAAATAATTCTTTCTTTTTATTTCTAAAACAACTTTGCCTTCAACTAAGAAGTCTAAAAAATACACTCCGATTTTATCATTTTTAAATTTAAGATCTGTCTTTACTTCTTTTTCGAATGAAATATTATTCTTTTTAAAAGCGCTTGCTACTGCTTGCTGGATATACTTCTCTTTGTGGCTAAACTCTTTTCTCTCTAAACTTCAAAAAGAACACCTATAATTTTATAACTCAATTCGGGATAAATTACTTTGCCCTTGAAAGATTCTTTAATTTTCATTTTATTTGTATATTTGTAAAAATTTGTACTTTTGTAGTCTGTTACCAACTACTTTTTTTAACCCCAGGAATCTCTCCCCGATTAGCTAGTTCTCTAAAGCAAATTCGGCATAAATCAAAATCTCTCATATAACCTCTTTTTCTCCCACATCTAAAACATCTCCGAACTATGCGGGTTGAAAATTTTGGCTTTTTTCTTGATTTAGCAATCTGAGATTCTTTTGGCATATATAGAAGCAGATAAACGCAGATGATAACGCAGATTTACGCAGAAATTTCCGCATTATTCCGCGCAACTATCTGCGTGAATCTGCTCCTGTTTTTATTGGAAAACCTAATAATTTAAATAACTCAATTGCTTCTTCTCGTGTTTTAGCATTAGTTACTATTGTCACCTCAAAACCAAAAATCAATTTTACATCTTCATGAGCAATTTCAGGAAAAATAATATGTTCTTTTATACCTATTGATAAATTTCCTTCTTTGTCTATTGATTTCTCTGGGATACCCCTAAAGTCCCTTATCCGGGGAATTGCAACATGAATTAACCTGTCCAAGAAATCATACATTCTTTTCTTTCTTAAGGTAACCTTTAACCCTACCTTCATTCCTTTTCTAATTTTAAAACCAGAAATTGCTTTCCTTGCTAATGTATAAACCGGCTTCTGACCAGTAATTTTTGCTAAATCATTAATAATTGTTTCCTGAGCTTTCTCATCTTTTAAAAATTTTCCAATACCAGCATTTACTACTACCTTTTCTATTTTAGGAACAGCTAAATCATTTTTATACCCAAATCTCTCCCGCATGGCGGGGATAACTTCTTTCTTATATTTTTCTCTTAGATTAAGCAAGGATTTAAATTAACCCAATTATTCTAATTAACCCAATTATTTATTTTGAAAATTTCAAGGTATAGATATTAGAGACTAGGACTTTAATTAAAAATTAGGTTAATTAGAAATTAGGTTAATTAGAAATTTATTTTTATATTTCCTGATTACATTTTTTGCACACTCTATATTTGTTTTTCTCCACTATTTTATAACCAACCCTTGTTGCATTTTTACACTTAGGACAAATCAGCTTGGCATTGGAAACATCAAAAGGAGCCGGAACCTCAACTATCTGTCCCTTTTCTCCTTCCCGCCTTGGTCTAACATGCTTTTTTCTTATATTAATTCCTTCTACTATAATTTTACCCTCTCTTGGAAGAGATTTTATAACTTTTCCCCTTTTTCCCTTATCTTTTCCAGAAATTATTAAAACTGTATCGCCGGTCTTAATTTTCATTTTAGTAGAAACGGAACTACGCAGATAGTTACCCGATGCAACAATGCAGAAATTTCTGCGTAGATCTGCATTATTATCTGCGTTTATCCGCTTCTATTAAAGTACTTCTGACGCTAAAGAAATTATTTTATTAAAACCTTTGTCCTTCAATTCTCGCGGAATGGGTCCAAAAATTCTTCCTCCTTTTGGCTCTTTTCCTTCTAAAATAACTGCGGCGTTTTCATCAAATCTAATATAAGATCCGTCTGGTCTTCTTACTGGAGTTTTCTGTCTCACAATTACTGCTTTTACTATATCCTTTTTTTTAACCATTTTCCTAGGTTCAGCTTCTTTTACTGAAGCAGTAACAATATCTCCAATTCTTGCATATCTCCTTCTTGTACCGCCTAACACTTTAATAACCCGGATAAGCTTTGCTCCGGTATTATCAGCTACTTTTAAATTGGTTCCTACTTGAATCATATTTATAGAAACAGATAAACACAGATAGTTACGCGGAATAACACGGAAATTTCTGCGTGAATCTGCATTATCATCTGCGTTTATCTGCTTCTACTACTACCCAGTGTTTTTCTTTGCTAATTGGTCGGCACTCTTCAATAATTACTTTATCTCCTAATTTATATTTATTCTCTGGGTCATGAGCTTTATACTTCTTTCTTACCTTATAATATTTTTTATATTTTGGATGTTTCTTTAATCTTTCTACTAAAACTACAATGGTTTTATCCATTTTATCAGAAACAACCACCCCTTTTAATCTTTTTCTATTAACATTTCTCTTATTGTTTGTTTTTTTATCCTGCTCTGTCATAGTAAGTTATTATTTATTGATTGTTTTTCTTTAGCTGTCTTTCTCTTAAAATAGTTAAAATGCGAGCTATATCTTTTTTGGTTTGATGAACCTCTTTTATATTCTTCACTTTTCCCTGAACTAAGTTAAATCTAAGCTCGCGGAGCTTTTCCCTCAAGTCAAAGAGTGTCTGGTTTAATTCTTTATCTGTTTTTTGACGCAATTCTCTAGGTTTCATAGAGGTTATTTTTTAACAAACTTTGTTTTAATAGGAAGTTTGTAGCTAGCTAATCGCATTGCTTCCCGAGCCACTTTTTCTTCAACTCCATCCATTTCAAATATAATTCTTCCTGGTTTCACAGGAGCAACATAATGATCAACACTTCCTTTTCCTCCTCCCATGGGAACTTCTACTCCCTTAGTTGTTCTAGGTTTATCAGGGAAAACTCTTATCCAAATCTTTCCGCCTCTTTGAACATATCTAGTAATCGCTCTTCGAGCCGCTTCTATTTGGCGAGCTGTAAGCCAAGCAGATTCTTGTGCTTTTAAACCAAAGCTTCCAAAGTTTAACTCTGTGCCCCGACTAGCCACTTTGGTTCTTGACCTTCCTTTTTGCCATTTTCTATGTTTTACTTTTTTTGGCTGCAACACTTTAGGACGATCCGAATGATCCGAATCGACATCCGAATGTTCCTAATATAGTATTCGGATGTCATTCATAGGTTGGGATCGCTATTAAATTCGGGTAATTCGGATGTTATTCGTAGATTAGGGTCGCTATTTAGAATAATTCGGATGTTATTCGTAGATTGGGATCGCTATTAAATTCGGATAATTCGGATGTTATTCGTAGATTAGGGTCGCTATTTAGAATTTTTCTCCTTTATAAATCCAAACCTTTACGCCAATTGTCCCGTAAGTAGTATAGGCATTAACCTGAGCATAATCAATATCCGCTCTAAGAGTTTGAAGAGGCATTTCTCCTTTCTTAAGCCATTCTCGACGCGCCATCTCTGCACCACCTAATCTGCCTGAAAGAGATATTTTTACCCCCTTTACCTCTGGATTCTGCATAACCTTTTCAATTGCTCTTTTCATTACTGACCTAAAAGGCATTCGTCTTTCTAATTGCTCGGCTATATTCTGAGCTACTATTTGAGCATGAATTTCTGGTTTTTTAACCTCTTCTATATCTAACTTAATATCTATCCCATTAGTTCTCCCTTTAAAAATCTTTCTTATAATCTCTCTTTTTAAATCATTAATACCAGTTCCCCCTCTTCCGATAATAATTCCTGGTCTTGCTGAATGTATTTTAATCTGAATCAAATTTGCTGAACGTTTTATCTCAATATCATTTATAGCTGCTTGCTTTAATTTCTTCATTAAAAATTCCCGCAGTTCATAATCCTGCTTTAAAAATTCTTTATATTTTTTTCTGTTAAACCAAAGAGATCTCCAGTTAGAGATTGTCCCCAGTCGAAATGATTTTGGATGAACCTTGTGAGCCATAAATCGTTAACGAATTACGAATCTTTATAATCAACGAATTGCGAATCCCATGCGAATTTACGAATAAGTTTATGGGTTTGTTATCGATATTCGTAAATTCGAAAAAGATTAGTTATTCGTTGAT
>CAZVDC010000005.1:0-10221 GCA_964625995.1 uncultured Candidatus Saccharibacteria bacterium | reverse complement strand
ATACCCATTAAAAGGCCTTGCGTCTAAAAATTTTCTTACCCAAACCTTTAACCCCTGTTAGGAGTTTTCTTTTAGATGTTTTTTCTTTTGAAGGCGCTTTGGTTTTCTCCTTAATATCTTCTTTTGTCTCTGTTTCTTTTTCCTGAATAAGCTGTTTTTCTATTTCTTTATCTTTTTCTAATTCTTCTGCTTTTATAACTTTGGGTTTGGATTTTTTCTTTTTAACTTCAACTTCTTTTTTAGTTCCTAAAACTAACTTAACGTGACTTGTCCTTTTCAAAATTAAATCTGCTCTTCCCATTGCCCTAGGCATCCATCTTTTAAAGCGCGGTCCTTCATTTACCTGTATCTCAGAAATATACAAATTATCTTTATTAATGCCAAAATTATGTTCAGCATTAGCAATAGCTGATTTTAATAATTTCAATACAGGTTTAGCAGCTTTTTTGGTTAGAAACTTAAGCTGAATCTCTGCTTCTTGAACATCCATACCTTTAATTAAATCAGTAACCAGTCTGACTTTTCTAGGTGATATTCTTAAATAGTTTAAATTTGCTTTAATCTCCATAAGCAGATGTAATAAAATTTTAACTCTTTTCCGCTTGTTTAGCTTTTTGTTCTAACTCTCTCTGCATTTTACCCCCGTGTTTTATAAATTTTCTAGTTGGAGCAAACTCGCCTAATTTATGTCCTACCATATCTTCAGTAACAAAAACCGGAATATGCTCTTTGCCATTGTGAACACCAAAAGTGAACCCAACCATCTCTGGGGTAATAGTACAAGCTCGAGACCAGGTTTTTATTATTGTTTTATCGCCTGGCTTAAGCTTTTTAATCTTTTTTAACAGCTTTTCGTCCACATAGGGACCTTTTTTTAGTGACCTAGCCATTATGTTGATATGCGGATTTATACTGATAATGCCTCCTGCCAACAGAAGACGAATTACTAATATCTAATTTATACGCAATCTGTAAATTGGCATAATATCAGCATTTATCCGCATTATAGTTTTATTTCTTTTTCTTCTTCTTTCTTCTTTTAATTATAAACTTATCTGAGTATTTTTTCTTTTTTCGTGTCTTTACTCCATAAGCCTGTTTGCCCCAGGGAGTCTTTGGTCCTTTTCTTAATCCTATCGGAGCTCGCCCTTCTCCTCCTCCGTGAGGATGATCTACTGGATTCATTGCTGAACCACGAACCGTAGGCCTTATCCCCAACCATCTTGCTCGTCCAGCCTTTCCTATAGTTACAAAACGATGCTCAGGATTTGAAACCACCCCTACTGTAGCCATTGCTTCTTGGGGAACCATTCTTACCTCAGAAGAAGGAAGGGTTAAATAAGTATATCCTCCTTCATGCGCCATTACTTGAGCCGATGTTCCAGCTGAGCGAACTATTTTACCCCCTTTGCCAGGAACCAATTCTATATTATATACGGGAGTTCCTACAGGAATATTTTTTAAAGCCATTCGATTTCCTGGCTTAAGAGGCGCTTTTTCTGCTGTAATAATTTCATCTCCCACTTTAATATCTTGAGGAGCTAAAATATATCTTTTTTCTCCATCTTTATAAGTGACGAGACAAATGAAAGCAGAACGGTTGGGGTCATATTCAATAGTTTCTACTTTAGCCGGAATATCCATCTTGTCTCTCTTAAAATCAACTATTCGATATTTTCTTTTATGACCACCTCCTCGATGCCTAACTGTAATTCTTCCTTGCTTGTTTCTACCAGCTTTCTTTTTTAAAGTTTTAGTAAGCGCTTTGTAGGGTTTTGTAGCGGTTAAAATTTTCTTGAAATCTATACCTGTCATTTGTCTTCGCCCTGGAGTTGTTGATTTGTATTGTTTCATTGTATTCAATATACGGGATTTAATGCCGATATCCGCAATTCGTAGACCGGCATTATTATATTTACCCGCATAATTACCTTAGTGAGGCAATATCTCAATTTTATCACCTTTTTCTAAAGTAACAATTGCTTTTTTATAACCTGACTTACTTCCTTCAATTCCTCTAAACGCCTTTTTCTTTCGAGGAATGTTAATAATATTCACTTTCTTAACTCTTACTCCGTATAAAAATTCTATGGCTTTTTTAACCTCTGATTTATTTGCTTTAGGATAAACTTTAAATGCATATTTATCTTGCTCATTTAAACTTGTTGCTTTCTCGCTTATATGGGGTTCTTTTAATATTCTGTAAGCTTCTATTTTTTTATGTTTTTTTAAACGGGAAACAGCCGGTTTTGTTTCTTCAACCTTTTCTTTTTTCGTCTCAACCTTTTTTATCTTTTTCTCTTCTTTTTTCTTTTTCTCCTGTACTTTTTTTGGTTTTTTAAATAAATTTTGTAAAAAACTCATTTTTATTTCTTGCCCAAATAGGTTTGTTCAATCACGCCTATAGCCTCTTTGGGCATGAATAGATATTTATAAGAAAGAAGGTCTAATACATTAAGACTGTCAGCTAAAATAGTTTTTGTTTTAGGAATGTTTCTGCTTGCTTTAATTAGCTTATCATCTTTTTTAGGAAGAACTAAAAGGATTTTTAGGTCCTTATCATTTTTAGAATCCTTTTTCTTTGCAACTTTTTTAAGCAAATTTTTCAATATTTCAACCAACAGTTTTGTCTTCGGTTCTTTTAGTTCCAAATTGTCCACTAAAATTAACTCTTTATCCTGAACTTTAGAGGTAAGAACCATAAATAATGCTTTTCGTTTCATTTTCTTGTTTATTTTCTTTTTAAAAACTCTCTCTTTTCTTGGCCCAAAAGTAATTCCTCCACCTACCCAAAGAGGAGAACGAATAGAACCATGACGAGCTCTACCTGTTCCTTTCTGACGCCAAGGTTTTCTTCCGCCACCTTTTACCTCTGACCTATCTTTGGCATGGGCCCAAGGATAATATCTGTTTGCCAGTTGAGTAACAACTGCTTGATGAACTAAATCATGATTAATTTCAACAGCAAAAATTTTAGAAGGAAGTTCTATTGTCCCCGTTTTCTCTCCTTTAATATTGTATATATCTACTCTTGGTTCAGACATAAATTTATTTTATTATCTATAAGTTTTTATCTCCACCAATCCACCATTTGGACCAGGTACTGCCCCTTTTACTGCCAACAAATTATTTTCGGGGTCAATTTTTATAATCTTTAAACCGCTTATTGTAACCTGCTTCGCTCCTGTATGACCTGGCATTTTTCGCCCCTTAACAACTCTTTCAGGAAAAGCAGAACCAATTGAACCTGGTGTGCGCAAAACATGACGGTGGCCGTGCGAAGCCGGACCACCGCTAAATCCATGTCTCTTTACAACCCCTTGAAAACCTTTTCCTTTTGAAATTCCTGTAACTTTAACAATGTCTCCTTCTTGAAAAATATCTACTGTAATCTTGTCTCCTATTTTTTTTGAAAATTGAGAATCAGCAATTGAAAACTCTCGTAAATATCTATAAGGTTTGTCTTTTTGAGGTTTCTTTACTTTCTTATCTTTAAGTTTTTCAAAACCTATTTGAACAGCTTCATAACCATCTTTTTCCTTGTTTTTAATTTGGGTAATAAAACAAGGGCCTGCTTCAATAATCGTTACAGGAATTGCTTTACCTTCTTTATCAAAAACCTGACTCATACCTAATTTTCGACCAAGTATAAACTTCATAATTTGTTAATTGATAAAATAAATGCCGGGATTACCCGGCACACTACGGATAGTCCCAAATAATTGTATTAAATCAACTCTCTTAAAGATAAATTCATAATATGTAATCTGATTAAATAGAAGGTTTTTAATTTGGTTAAAAACCTTACTGCATTTTAATCTCAACATCTACTCCAGCCGGCAGGTTCAAATTGCTCATAGCATCTATTATTCGAGCATTGGGGTTATAAATATCTATCAATCTTTTATGAATCCTCATTTCAAACTGCTCTCTTGAATTCTTATGAACAAAAGGGCTTCTATTCACTGTATATTTTTTGATTTCAGTTGGTAATGGCACAGGGCCAACAATCTCTGCCCCCTGTCTTTCAGCCGCTTCAATTATTTGTCGAGCTGATTGATCAATAACTTTATGATCATAGGCTCTAATTTTAATTCGAAGCCTTTGTCTTAATTTTTCTTCATTTTCTTGTTCCTGCTTCTTTTTCTTTGTAGGCATTGCGTTCTTTCAGACAACACTAGTTAAGATAACAGAATTAGCCATTAAATGGCTAAATTCTGTTATCTGTTGTCTGGCTTATTCATTTTTTATTTAATAATCTTAGTAATTACTCCTGCTCCAACCGTTTTTCCTCCTTCTCTGATAGCGAATCGTTGTTTTTCTTCAAGGGCAACAGGTGCCATTAACTTAATGGTCAAATTTATTGTATCACCTGGCATTACCATTTCAGTTCCTTCAGGAAGAGTTACCTCTCCAGTAACATCAGCTGTTCGGATATAGAATTGAGGTTTATACCCACTGAAGAACGGAGTATGTCTTCCCCCTTCTTCCTTGGTTAAAATATAAACCTCGGCCTCAAACTCAGTGTGAGGAGTTACGCTTCCGGGTTTTGCCACTACTTGGCCTCTTTCAACATCTTCTTTTTTAATTCCCCTCAAAAGAATACCTGCATTATCTCCTGCTCGTCCTTCGTCTAATGACTTATTAAACATCTCAATTCCTGTAACTACTGTTTTTTGAGTATCTCGAAGTCCAACAATCTCTACTTCTTCATTTAATTTTATTACTCCTCTCTCAATTCTTCCAGTTACAACTGTTCCTCGCCCCTCTATAGAGAAAATGTCTTCTATAGGCATAAGAAATGGCTTATCGGTCTCTCTTTGAGGTTCTGGGATATACTCATCAAGAGCTTTCATTAATTCATCTATTGATTTAAGATCTTCTTCTGAGCCTTCTAAAGCTTTAAGAGCTGAACCCCTAATTACAGGAGCATTGTCTCCATCAAATTCATATTTATTTAATAATTCCCTTACCTCTGTCTCTACTAAATCTACTAATTCTGGGTCATCTACTTGATCCGTTTTATTGAGATAAACAATAATTACTGGAACACCTACCTGACGAGCAAGTAGAATATGTTCTCTAGTTTGAGGCATTGGACCATCTGCTGCAGATACTACTAATATTGCTCCATCCATCTGGGCAGCACCTGTTATCATGTTTTTAATATAGTCTGCGTGCCCAGGAGCATCTATATGAGCATAATGCCTTTTTTCTGTTTCATATTCAACATGGGCAAGAGCTATAGTAATACCTCTTTCCTTCTCTTCTGGCGCAGCATCAATCTGGTCCACGGTTTTATTTGAGGCAACAAAACCTTTCTCTCTTTGTCTTTTTAAGATAGCTGCTGTTAAAGTTGTTTTTCCGTGGTCAACATGACCAATGGTTCCTACATTAACATGAGGTTTTGTTCTTTCAAATTTTTCTGCCATATTTGTAGAAGCGGATTTACGCAGATCAAAACGCGGATTAACGCTGATATTCTGCATCTATCTGCGTGTTTATCTGCGTTTATCTGCTTCTATTAGTTCTATTAATTCTATTAATTAATTCAATACTTAGTTTAATATTTATCTTTAAATATGTCAAATGTTTTCGACCTTTTATTTCCTTTTACCTTCTATTATTTCTTGAGCAATATTAGCTGGTACCTCTGCATAATGATCAAACTCCATTGTAAATGTTCCTCTTCCTTGAGTCATTGATCTCAATTGGGTTGCATAACCAAACATTTCAGCTAAAGGAACCATGGCATCAATTACTTTCATATTAACACGATCATCTATTTTTTCAATTTTTGCTCTTTTACTGTTTAAATCGCCGGTTACATCTCCTAAAAATTCCTGAGGAATTACTACTTCTATTTTCATTATTGGTTCTAATAAAACTGGGTTTGCTTTTTTTGCTGCTTCTTGAAATGCCATTGAGCCAGCTATTTTAAATGCTGCCTCAGAAGAATCTACTTCATGAAAAGAGCCGTCAAATAAAGTGACTTTTGTATCTACTACAGGATAACCTGCTAAAATTCCTTTATCCATTGCTTCTTTAACTCCTTTCTCTACAGCTGGGATAAACTCGGAAGGAATAATCCCTCCTTTTATTGCATCAACAAATTCAAAACCTTTTCCTCGTTCCAGGGGTTCTATCTTTAAAACTACATGCCCATACTGACCTCGTCCACCAGTTTGTCTAATATATTTCCCCTCAGCTTCAGCTTCTTTTTTAATTGTTTCTTTATAAGCAACCTGGGGACGACCTACTGATGCTTCCACTTTAAACTCTCTCATCATTCTATCTACTAAAATTTCTAAGTGAAGCTCTCCCATTCCAGAAATAATCGTCTGGCCGGTTTCCTCATCTGTCCTAATTTTAAAGGTAGGGTCTTCTTCAGCTAATCTCCTAAGAGCTATGCTCATCTTTTCCTGGTCAGCTTTTGTTTTTGGTTCAATAGAAACTGATATCACTGGTTCCGGGAAGGTAATCTTTTCAAGAATAATAGGATGCTGCGGGTCGCAAAGAGTATCACCTGTGCTAGTATTCTTTAAACCCACCACCGCTCCTATACCTCCGGTATAGATTTCTTTTACCTCTTCTCTTTTGTCAGCATGCATTCTTAATATTCTGCCTATTCTCTCCTTTTGACCAGTTGAAGAGTTTAAAACATAAGAACCAGCCTCAAGTTTTCCTGAATAAACCCGAAAATAAGTCAATGTTCCTACATAAGGATCATTGGCTATTTTAAAGGCTAAGGCTGAAAAAGGTGCTTCATCGCTTGCCTCTCTAGTAATCTTTTCTCCTGTTCGAGGATCTGTCCCTTCTACTGGAGGTAAATCAATAGGTGAGGGTAAATAATAAATGATGGCATCAATCAAAAGCTGAATGCCTTTATTTTTAAGAGCTGAACCACAAAAAACTGGAACTAATTTATAATTAATAGTTGCCTCTCTCAGGGCTTTTTGAAGCTCTTCTAAAGAAATTTCCTGACCCTCTAAATACTTTTCTGTTAATTTATCATCCTGCTCAGCAACTCTTTCTATCAACTCTTGTCTCTTCTTCTCCGCTTCTTCTTTTAATTCCTCAGGTATTTCTTTTTCTACTACTATTTCTCCATGCTCTCCTTCAAAATAATAGGCCTTTTGAGTTAATAAGTCTATAACTCCTTTATGCTCGCTTTCTAATCCTATTGGTATTTGTAAAAGCACAGCGTTTGGGGTTAATCTTTCTAGAATAGACTGATAACTCCTTTCAAAATTTGCCCCCAATCTATCGAGCTTGTTTATAAAACACAATCTTGGAACTTTAAATTTATCGGCCTGGTGCCAAACTGTTTCTGATTGAGGTTCTACTCCAGCAACCCCATCAAAAATCACCACAGCGCCATCTAACACTCTCAGAGATCTTTGGACCTCCACGGTAAAATCTATGTGGCCTGGCGTATCAATAATATTTATTCGATGTTCATTTGATTTATCTTTAGAAAGATATTCTTTGGGACTCCAAAAACAGGTAGTAGCTGCTGACGTAATGGTAATTCCTCTTTCTTTCTCTTGAGCCATCCAATCCATTGTTGCCTCACCTTCATGAACCTCACCAATTTTATGAGAGATACCGGTGTAAAAAAGCACCCGTTCAGTAACGGTTGTTTTTCCTGCATCAATATGGGCAATAAACCCAATATTTCTTGTTTTTTCAATAGGATACTGCCGCATGTTATCAACGAATTACGAATCAATCTCGAATTTACGAATTATTCGTAAATTCGTAACAGATTAGTTATTAGTTGATAATTACCAAGCTAAATGAGCAAATGCCTTATTTGCCTCAGCCATCTTATGAACAGTCTGCTTTTTTCTTATGGCATCACCTTCATTTCTTGAAGCGTCTATTATCTCCATAGCCAATTTCTCTGACATTGGCTTTCCTTTCTTGTTTCTTGCTGCTTCTATTATCCATCTCATTGCCAAGGCTTCCCGCCTTTCTCCTCTTACTTCGTAAGGAACTTGATAATTTGCTCCTCCTACTCTTCGCGACTTTACTTCTAATAAAGGAGAGGCATTATCAATAGCTTGGTCGAAAACTTCTAAAGGATTTTCCTTTTTTGTCTTTTGTTTAATTATCTCCAAAGCATCATAAACTATTCGTTGGGCAAGACTTTTCTTTCCATCTCGCATAACATTATTAATAAACTTAGCCAGTCTAACACTGTTATACTTAGGATCAGGTGATATTTTTCTTTTTGGTGCTCTTCTTCTTCTCATAAATTAATCTACTCAGCTGAAGCTGGTTCTGGCTCTGTCTGGGATTCAGCTGTTTTTGGACCAGCACCAGCTGCTTCTTTTTTAGTACCGTATTTAGATCTTTGATTTTTTCTTCCTTCTACGCCAGCAGTATCTAAAACACCCCTAACCACATGATAACGGACTCCTGGCAAATCTTTTACTCTTCCTCCCCTTATCAAAACCACTGAGTGTTCTTGAAGATTGTGACCTTCGCCAGGGATGTAGGCAGTAACCTCCATCCCGTTAGTAAGACGCACTCTGGCAACTTTTCTTAATGCTGAGTTTGGCTTTTTTGGAGTTACGGTTGTTACTTTTACGCAAACACCTCTTTTAAAAGGAGAAGGGAAATATATTGGTCTATTTTTTAAAATATTAAAACCTCGCCGAAGAGCAGGTGCTTTCGGTTTCTTTACTATCTTTTTTCTTGGTTTTTTAACTAATTGATGAATGGTGGGCATCTATTTTGATAGTTTTAATATTTAATAGTTATTTCCAAAATTAACAAATTTTTAGAAAAGTGTCAACTCTAGAAGCGCTACAGATAATTGAAAAATAATAAACAGAGGCAAAACCTTGACTTTTTATAAAGATTTGTGGTATAATTTATTCAGCTGTTTAACAATAAAAAATAAGGAGGTAAGTAAAATGGAACAGCTAATTAAATTTGTTCAGAACAATCCAAGTTATGCATCTTGGCTAATAGGTCTGGTTTTTGGAATCTCTTGTTATTTGTTTGTTAATTTTATGATTAAAGCACGAGAAAAAAACAATGAAAACAATGAAAAAGAAGTAGGTTTTTTCTTGGCCTCAGGTTTTCTTGCTGGATGTAACTGCGCTATAGGAATTTTTATGCTTCTATTAATAAAAAATAAAGAATGGGTAATCTTTAAAACTTTCTCTGTTCTGTATTTCCTTTTCCTAATCCTATCAGTCTCTCTCTATTTTTGGGGTTTGAACAGAATAAGATGCTCGCTTTCACCTGATAATAGAAAAATAAAAATTAGTCAAAAGAAATTGGAAGAAAAAATAAAAAAAGAAAAAGAAAAGTTAAATATTCACTAAATGCCAGAGAAAAACCTCTGGCATTTTTAAAACCATTTGATATGGCACCTAATAAAATTACAAAACCAAAGATGTTCCTACGATTAACTTAAAAAGCCAAAAAACAATTGGTAAAATATATTGAAAAAGGAAAAAAATAAAGAAAAGAAGAATAAAGAAGCCATACTGTTCTAAAAAAAGTTGAATGTGGCTAAAACGAGAAGGAATAAGGGTAAATAATATCTTGGAACCATCAAGAGGTGGAATTGGAACAAGATTAAAAACAGCTAAAAGAATATTCAGAATAACAATTAAACTAAAAACTTGAATCAAGGCATAAGAAAAAGAAGAATGAGCCCAGGGAATAAATCTTAATAAAAGACCAAAAACCAGGGCTATAAATAAGTTTGCACCTGGACCAGCTCCAGCCACTAAAGCCGGCCCCCATTTTTGATATTTAAGATTATAAGGATTATAAGGAACTGGCTTAGCCCAACCAAAAAGCACTGGGCTTCTAACTATCAACAAAAACAAAGGAACCAAAAAAGAACCCCATAAATCTAAGTGTCTTGCTGGATTTAAGCTTAATCTCTTAGCATACTTTGCAGTAGGGTCACCCAGCATATATGCCACTGTCCCATGAGAAACTTCATGAATTATTACTGACATCAATAGAATTATAATTTGAATAAGAAGAAAAGCCATTGTCATAAAGTTAAAATTGTTTTGAGTTTTAAACTTTAATTATAACTTGATGATAGGTATTATAGCACAAAGAAATAAATAGACAAAGAGATAGAAAAATAATGTGACGACCTCGGACATCGTCACATTTGTCTAATTGACCTAATTATTCTAATTAACCTAATCAATTCCTAATGACTAATGACTAATGACTAAT
>CAZVDC010000004.1:18013-21939 GCA_964625995.1 uncultured Candidatus Saccharibacteria bacterium | reverse complement strand
ATGATAAAAACCGAGGCAATTGTTCTGAAATCAGCTGATGCTGGGGAGGTAGACCGGCTTTTAACCATTTACAGTAAAGAGCTGGGCAAAGTTCGAATATTAGCCAAGGGAGTAAAAAAAATAGAAAGCAAGCTTCGTTATAGTATTGAGCCATTTTCCTATGTTCAATTAATTTTAATTGAGGGAAGAAGTTTTTATATTCTAAAAGATGCTGTTTTGATTGACCAGTTTTTAGGAGTAAAAAGAGATTTAAAAAAATTAGTTGTTGCTCAGAAAATAAGAGAAATAATTGATCAAGCAATCGTGGGTCAGGAAAAAGATGAGGATGTCTGGGATTTGATTTTAAGAACATTTAAGAAGATTAACCAAGAATTGATAGAGTTAAGCATAGTTAAAGAGTTTTTTAAGAATCTTATTGTTTTCTTGGGTTATGACCCTCAGGAAGTAAAACAACTAAGAGATTTATATTAATAATATGTTATAATTAAAGCAGGCAATATCCGATAAATATTTAAAAGTATGAATTCAGAAAATCAGGAGAATTTTACAATAAAAACCTTAAGAGATCAAAAAGAGAAATTGGATCTTGAGAATTTAGAAAAACCAGAAAAAAGATCTAAATTGTCTAAGAAGAATATTTTTTTAATTGCTGGTGGTGTTGCTTTTATAATATTACTTATATTTGCCTTCACTCTCGTAAGAGGGTGGTTTTCTTTTTCAAAAGAAAATGTGAAACTGGAAATTGTTATCCCGGAAAGTGTTGTTTCGGGCGAAGAGACAGAAATTGTAGTAAAATTTCAAAACAATAACAGGGTCAGTCTAAAAAACGTTAAACTAATTTTAAATTATCCTGAAAATACCTATACATCAGAGGGAGAAAAGAAAAACAGAGAAACTAAAAACATCGGAGAAATTAAAGCCAAAGAACAGGGCGAGAAAAGATTTAAGGTGAGGCTAACCGGAGAAATTGGCAGTATTAAAACTTTAACAGCAAGACTAGAATACCAGCCAGAAAATATTAATTCTAGTTTTGAAAATATTGCTTCGGCAAAAACAAACATAGGATCTGTTTTAGTGGGACTTTATTTAACCGCACCCCAAAAAGCAATTAGCGGAGAGGAGATTACTTATCAATGTGATATTTTAAACAATTCTGATAAGGATTTTTCAAATCTTTTGGTTGAAGTAGAATATCCTTCTGGGTTTTCTTACAAAACAGCTGAACCTTTGCCAAGCGAAGAGGAAAATATTTGGCTAATAGAAGAATTGAAACAAAAAGAAAGAACTAGTTTAAGTATTTCCGGGTCCCTTGAAGGAATAGAAGAAGAAAACAAAATAGTAAGGGTAACAATTTATGAGGTTAAAAATGGCAAAAAGTTAGGAATAGGAAATGCTAGTGCTATAACCCAAATTTCTTCTCCTCCCATTTCTATTTCTTTGTTTTTAAATGAAGAAAAACAGGAGGTGGTGAATCCTGGAGATTTTTTGAGTTATACTATTAAATTTAAGAATAATACAGATGTTGCTTTTAGTCAGCTTGTTCTAAGGGCTTATTTAGAAGGCGAAATGTTTGATTACAAAAATTTAAAGTTAAGACAGAAAGGATTTTTTGACAGTCTAAACAATGTTATTATCTGGAGTGCAGCCGGAGTTTCTTCTTTAGCCCTTTTGCCTCCTTCAGAAGAAGGCCAAGTGAATTTTTCTGTTCCAGTTAAAAAAAGCGCTCCGGTATTTAGTCCAGAGGATAGAAATTTTACTTTAAAAGTAAGGGCAGAAATAGAAACAGTGAACGTTCCTCCTCAATTTAACTTAGAAAAACTCAAGATTGAAACAAGCTTGACCTCAAAGGTTAATAGCAAAATTAATTTACTTACCAAGGCTTTTTATAAAGAAACTTCAGTTGATATTTCAAATTATGGCCCTATTCCTCCGCGGGTGAACCAGTTAACTACTTACACCATTCATTGGCAAATAACCAACAGTACAAATGATTTAGAAGAGGCAAAAGTAAGCAGTGTTTTGCCTCAAGGAGTAGAATGGAAGAATAATTATAAGGTTTTCTGCGATTACAAAGAGGTATATTTTAATGAGCGAACCAATCAAGTAGTTTGGTCTATAGGAACTCTGCCCGCGGGCACAGGTTTTATAAGGCCAGTTTGTGAAATGGTGTTTCAAATAGGATTAAGACCATCTATAAATCAGGTTGGCACCTCACCTTTTATTATTAATGAATCAAAATTTGAGGCAAAAGATAGTTTTACTGGTCAATTTTTGGAAGTGGTTAGTCCGGCTAAAAGTACTGATTTGCCTGACGACCCTTCTGTTTCTTATAACGAAGGAAAGGTAGTAGAATAAATTTATGAGTAAAAATTTAATGGAAAATATATTAATACTTGCTAAAAGAAGAGGTTTTGTTAATCAATCCTCAGAGATTTATGGTGGGTTTGAAAGTTGTTATGATTATGGTTTTTTAGGAACAGAATTAAAAAATAATATTAAAAAGCAGTGGTGGAAAGATATGGTTCAGCTAAGAGATAACATTGTGGGAATTGATAGTTCCATTTTGATGTCTCCAAAGGTTTGGCAAGCATCAGGACACTTGACTGCGGGTTTTGCTGATCCATTGGTGGAGTGCAAGAGTTGCCACCGTCGATTCCGAAAGGATTATTTAAAAGAAAACAAGTGCCCTGAATGCGGCGGAGAATTAACAAAAGAGAGAAAGTTTAATTTAATGATGAAGACATTTGTTGGTCCTGTAGAAGATGATTCTACCCTAACTTATTTAAGAGGAGAAACCTGTCAGGGGATTTATATGAATTATGAATTCATTAAAGACACAATGAGATTAAAGATTCCTTTTGGAATTGCTCAAATAGGAAAGGCTTTTCGCAATGAAATTACTCCTCGCTATTTTGTTTTCAAAATGCGCGAGTTCGAACAAATGGAAATGCAGTATTTTGTTCATCCTAAAGAAACAGATAAATGGTTTAATTATTGGAAAAAAGAAAGAATGAAGTGGTATTTAGATTTAGGTATTAAGAAAGAGCATTTACGCTTTAGAGAGCATAAAAAAGATGAACTTGCTCATTATGCAAAAAGAGCAGTAGATATAGAATACAAGTTTCCTTGGGGGTGGGACGAGATAGAAGGGATTCACAACAGAGGGGATTGGGATTTGTCTAATCATAGCAAACATAGCGGCAAGGATTTAAGTTATTTTGATGAGGAAACCAAAGAAAAATTTATACCCCATATCATTGAAACCTCAGCTGGGGCAGATAGAAGCTTCTTGGTTTTTCTTATTGATGCTTACAAAGAAGTAGAAGGCGGAAGAACAAAAACAACCAAAGCAACAAAAGAAAAGGAAATTGTTCTTCGGCTGGATAAAAGATTGGCCCCTATAAAAGTAGCTGTTCTGCCTTTAGTGAGAAATAAACCAAAAATTGTTAAGAAAGCAAAAGAAGTTTTGAATTTAATCAAACCTTATTTTATGGCTCAATATGACGAAACAGGTTCTATTGGTCGGCGATATCGTCGTCAAGATGAAATAGGAACTCCTTATTGCATAACCATTGATTTTGACACCTTAAAAGACAACACAGTAACAGTTAGAGATAGAGACACAATGAAACAAGAAAGAATAAAGGTCGATAGTTTAATAAATTATCTTTTTGATAACTTAGGATATCTCTAAGCTGTTACCCAGCTTAGAGATTAATCTTATGGCATTAATAAAAGTAAAAGAAGTTATTGGTACTTCAACAGAAAGTTTTGATCAGGCCTTAAAAGAGGCAATTAAGCAGGTTTGCGAGCAAAAACAGAATGTTACTGGAGCAAAAGTTATTGCCCAAACAGTTGAGATTAAGGATGGGAATATTGTTGAATATAAAGTCAATCTCAAGGTTGCTTATAAGTGGGAAAAAGAA
>CAZVDC010000004.1:0-17913 GCA_964625995.1 uncultured Candidatus Saccharibacteria bacterium | reverse complement strand
AATGTATAGGAAGCATACATTTCCTAATGGGTTGCGCTTGGTCACTGTTCCTTTAAAGAACACTAAAGCAGTGACTGTTTTAATATTGGTCGGAGCTGGTTCTAAATACGAAAATAAGAAAAATAATGGAATTTCTCATTTTTTAGAACATATGTTCTTTAAAGGGACCAAGAAAAGGCCAACAACCTTAGCTATTTCAGAGACCCTTGATAAAGTGGGAGGAGAATACAATGCTTTTACCAGCAAAGAATATACTGGTTATTGGGCAAAAGTAGATAACAAACATCTTGATTTGGCTCTTGATTGGGTTTCAGATATTTTTATAAATTCAAAGCTTGACTCCAGAGAGATTGAAAAAGAAAAGAAGGTAATTATTGAAGAGATTAATTTATATTTAGACACACCCGTAAAATATGTAGATGATTTATGGGAAAAACTGCTTTATGGAGATCAGCCAGCTGGTTGGAGCATTGCCGGAGAAAAAAAATTAGTTAAAAAGATTACCAGACAAAATCTTTTAAATTATTTAAAAAACTATTATTCATCAAAAAATACAGTAGTTGTAATAGCTGGCGGAATACCAAATAATAGAAACATAAGAGAAAAAATTAAAAGATATTTTGAGAAAATAAATCAAAAAAGACCAAAGCCTAAAAAAAGAACTATTGAAAAACAAACAAAGCCGCAAGTTTTGATTCAATATAAAAAAACCGACCAGACCCATTTTTGTTTGGGAGTAAGAACTTTTAGCTTGTTTGACTCTAGAAAATATGCTTTGCTTCTTTTATCTATTATTTTAGGAGGAAATATGAGTTCTAGGTTATGGATTTCTTTTAGAGACAGAGAAGGATTAGGCTATTATATTCATACATCTAATGAGCTTTATACTGATAGCGGTTATTTGGTTACCAAGGCAGGGGTTGATAATAAACGGATTGAAAAAGCAATAGAATTGATTTTAGGAGAATATAGGCGGGTTGCAAAAGAAGGTGTAAAAGAATTAGAATTAAGGAAAGCAAAAGATTATGTAAAAGGAAGTACTATTTTGCGCTTAGAATCATCAAGTGCAGTAGCTCATTTTTATGGGGGACAGGAGTTATTGACAGGAAAGATTTTGACCCCTGAAGAAAAGTTTGCTAAAATTGAAGCAGTGACAGTTGATGATATTTTTAAAGTAGCCAATGATATTTTTAGACCCGAAAAATTAAATTTGGCTTTGATTGGACCATTTAAGAACAAGGAAAAATTTAAAAAGTTATTATCAGTTTAAACTACATTAAAAACACAGGATTGAAATTTAAATTAGTTTATAGTTATGTCTAAAATAACGGTTAATATCTCTACTACTACTATTTGGCGAATAATATTTATTGGCTTGGTCTTAGCTTTTCTTTATGCTATTAGAGATGTTTTAGTGCTTCTATTTTTTTCTATTATTATTGCCTCAGCTGTAGATTTGCCAGTGAGACGATTAGAAAAAATAAAAATCCCTAGAATTTTAGGGGTTTTATTTGTTTATTTAATTTCTGTGGGGATAATAATTGGACTATTAGTAATATTTGTTCCTTCTTTATCAAAAGAGATAAAGAATTTTTCTTCAGAATTGCCCGGTTATGCTGAGGGAATTTATAACAAATTCCAGCGGCTTCAAGACAGTTCTTTAAAGTATCAAAGAATTGTAAAAGAGATTCAGGGGATTTTATTTAATCTAGGAGAAAAACTTAAGGGGTCTTTTGATACTATTTTAGCAAAAACTTTTGGGGTTTTTGGGGGTCTTATTTCAGTAATTATAGTGATAGTAATTTCTTTTTATTTATCTGTTCAAAAGAATGGAATCCAAAATCTATTAAAGGTTATAACACCGAAAGAACATGAACCGTATGTTTTAAGTTTATGGGAGAGAGCTCAGAAAAAAATGGCTCATTGGCTTCAGGGTCAGTTGTTTTTAGCTTTTGTAGTTGGTCTTTTAGTTTATTTAGGATTAACCCTTTTAAATATTCGCTTTGCCTTATTATTAGCTATTATTGCTGGGATTTTAGAATTGGTTCCTTATATTGGCCCTGTATTATCAGCGATTCCAGCAGTTATTATTGCTCTTTTTCAGGCTCCTATTTTAGCAATATGGGTTATTGTTCTTTATATTGTTGTACAGCAATTGGAAAATTATATTCTTGTACCATTGGTAATGAAAAAAGCAGTAAGCCTTAATCCAGTAGTTGTAATAATTGCTCTTCTTATAGGTGGTAAGCTTTTAGGGATTATCGGAGTTCTTTTAGCTGTTCCAGCAACAGCGATTTTAGCTGAATTTTTTAAGGATATAAGCAAAAAATAGAATAATTTTTAGGGATTTGTTATAGCAAAATTATTAAAACCCCGATTAAAGTTATTAAAATTTGAGAACCAACTCCTAATAGAGTTGGCTTTTTAATTTTTTTTGGAGAATGAATAACGTTTTCATGAAAATCTATATAAAGGTCAGCAATTTTTTGGAACTTTTTATTAATTCCTCCAATAAGTGTTCCACATCCTGCTAAAATGTCTAAAATCAGTGAAGAAAGAATTCCCAGGATAATAAACATTAACCGGTTTAGGTTTGAGGGATTTATATACAAAGCAATACCTAGAATTAAAATTCCTATCAGAGTATCTCCAAGTATCATTAAGAAAAACAGCAAAATAGCTTTAAAATTTTTATTTCTAACAGAGCTTCTAAGAGATTTGGGAGGATAATCCCAATGAGGAATCTTGTCTAGTAAAATGTGGCTAAGAACTGCTAAAACTACAATCCACCCAGTATTTTTTACCTTTGATCCAATTGCGGCACCGATAAGTAAATGAGGAGTGATAACCATAAGTTTAGTAAAGCTATTAAAGTTTTTTGTTTTATTATAACCCAAAAAATCTTAACAACCAAGAGGTTTTCTGTTAGACTAAATCATATGGGAAAACTTTATATAGTAGCCACACCTATTGGAAACCTAAAAGATATTACCCTTCGAGCTTTAGAGGTTTTAACTGATGTTGATTTGATTTTGTGCGAAGATACTAGAGTAACCAGAAAATTACTTAGTTGTTATAATATCAAAACGCCTCTTGAGAGTTATCATCAGCACAGTAAGTTAAAAAAGACAACCTATATTTTGAATTTATTAAAAAAAGGGAAGAAATTGGCTCTGGTTTCTGACTCTGGCACTCCAGGGATTTCTGATCCAGGAAACGAGTTAATTAATTTTTTAATTCAGAGAATTCCTGATTTAGAAATTGTTCCTGTTTCTGGCCCAAGCGCGGTTGCAACAATCGGTAGTATTTCTGGTTTTCCAATGAACAGATTTTTGTTTTTGGGCTTTCCTCCACATAAAAAAGGCCGGAAGAAGTTTTTTCAAGAAGTAATCGATTCAAAATACCCAGTGATAATTTACGAATCTCCTTATCGAATTTTAAGGTCGCTCAACGACCTTCGCAGAACCTATGCAGAAAAAAACAGAACCAATGCAGAACCTGATATTATAGTAGGTAAGGAACTAACCAAAAAATTTGAGAAAATATATAGAGGTTCTATAGGTAAAGTAATTAAGGAAATAGAAAAGGATGGAGTAAGGGGAGAATATACAATTGTGGTTAGTTTTAAACGCTGAACTAACACAAAATTCAGCAGAACCAACACAGAATAATGCGAAAAAATATGAGTAATTTGTTATACGAAAAAGAGTCTTATGATGTTAGAGGATGTATTTACGAAATTTACAAGAAATTTCGGAACTATCATAAAGAAATTATTTATCAGAATTCTTTAATTGAAGATTTGATTTTTAAAGGATATAAAGTAGAAAGGGAAAAAAGAATAGACATCTATCACAGGGGTAAAAAAGTCGGCACCTATATCCCAGACTTAGTAGTTAATGATATCATTTTAATTGAGCTTAAATGCAAGCCAAGCCTAACAATGCAGGATAGAAAACAATTCTGGACATACCTTAAAGGTTCAAAATATAAATTAGGATTTTTGGTTAATTTTGGTAATCCTAATGGCGTTGAAATAGAAAGAAGAATTTTTACCAAAAGTTCCGCATAAGTTTTGTTTAATTCAGTATAAGTTCAGTGTTTTATATGAAATACCTTATTACAACCCCCATATATTATGTTAATGACAAGCCTCATATTGGTCATGCTTATACTACTCTAGCCGCTGATGTCTTAACTCGGTTTTTTAGGACTCAGAATAAAGACGTTTTCTTTTTAACTGGAACCGATGAGCATGGTTTAAAGATAGCTCAATCAGCAGAAAAATTAAAGAAAAGCCCGAAACAGTTTTGTGATGAAAATAGCCAGCTGTTTAAAAAGGCTTGGGCTAATTTGGGTATTAAATATGACCATTTTATTAGAACAACTGATAAAATCCATGAGGAAACAGTAAAAAAATTTTTACTCACCCTCAAGGAAAAAAGGGCAATTTATGAAAAAGAATATCAGGGCCTTTATTGTGTTGGTTGCGAGAAGTTTTTAACTGGAAAAGAATTAGAAAATGATTTGTGTCCTGTTCATAAGGTTAAGCCAGAAAAAGTTTCTGAAAGGAATTATTTTTTTAAGCTTAAAAATTATTTAGAAAAAATTGAAGAGTTAATAAAGAAAGATGTATTAAGAATTAGGCCAGAGAATGCCAAGAAAGAAACGCTGGGCTTGTTAAAACAAAAACTAGATGATTTTTCTATTTCTCGGCAAAAAGAGCGGGTCAAATGGGGCATTGATTTGCCTTTTGACAATAATCAGGTTGTCTATGTTTGGGTTGATGCTCTTTTAAATTATTATACTGGTGATGGTTCAGAAAAATTTAGAGAATATTGGAAAGAAGGTCAAGTAATTCACTTGCTAGCTAAAGACATACTGAAGTTTCACGCAATCTATTGGCCAGCTATGCTTTTGGCGGCGGGCTGGGAGCTACCAGATGAAGAATTTATCCATGGATTTTTTACAATAAATGGTCAAAAAATGAGTAAAACTTTAGGCAATGTTATTGACCCTAACGATTTGGTTGAAAGGTTTGGTGTTGATGGGGCTCGGTATCTTTTACTGTCCCAATTTCCTTTTGGTCAAGACGGCGATATTCAAGAAGAGCGCTTTGTAGAAAAGTATAATGCTGATTTGGCTAATGGATTGGGAAATTTAACCTCTCGTATTTTGGCTCTTGTAGCAAAATATAGAACTCAGGGTTTAGAATCAAAAATTAGTGATAAGATTCTTCAAAAGAAAATTACAGAAATCAAGGATAATTACAAAAAAGATATGACAGAATTCAAGCTTTATGAGGCCTTGGAAGAAATTTGGAAATTAATTTCTTTTGGTGATAGTTATATAGACAAAAACAAACCTTGGGAGTTGATTAAAACAGATGTTAAAAAAGCAGAACAAGTTTTATCTAATTTACTATATTGTCTTTCAATAATTGCTGATTTAATTAAGCCATTTTTACCTGAGACCAGTGAAAAAATTAAAACCCAGTTAGAAACCAAAAAGCCAGATGTTTTATTTCCCCGAATTTAAAATGTAACGAGGAAAGACCTCGTTACAAATATGTAACGAGGAAAGACTTCGTTACATTTTAATGGAATAATAATTTGTTATGTTGATTGATACTCATTGCCATTTAAATTTTGATGAATTCAAAAACGAACGAGAAAAAATCATTGCTCGTTGTTTTAAAAATGATATTTGGTTGATTAATATCGGGACTGATTATGAAACTTCTAAGAAAGCAGTTGAAATTGCTGAAAAATATAAAGAAGGGGTTTATGCTTCTATTGCTTTACATCCTCACAATGTTCAAAAAGAAAAATTTGATATTTCTAAGTATCAAGCTTTAGCCAAGAGTCCTAAAGTAGTTGCTATTGGAGAAGCTGGACTTGATTATGCCCTTATAGAACCAGATACGTGCGGATTAAGTTCTTTTTCGCAAAATGCGCAGATAAATACAGAAGAAGTTAAAGAGTTACAGAAAAAAGTTTTTGTAAAACATTTAGAATTGGCAAAGGAATTAGATAAGCCAATAATAATTCATTGCCGGCGCCTATTTCCAGAAATATTAGAAATAGTCAAAGAACAGAATAACAAAAAGAAAAAAATAAGAGGTGTTCTTCATTGTTATATGGGTCGCTGGAGTTATGCTCAAGAGTTTTTAAAAATGGGTTTTTATTTAAGTTTTACAGGACTAATTACCTATGCTAGAGATTATGATAAGGTAGTAAAGAATACTCCCTTAGAACGGATTTTGATTGAAACTGATGCTCCTTATTTAACTCCTGTTCCCCATCGGGGACAAAGGAATTTACCTTTGTATGTTAAATATGTAGCTGAAAAAATCGCTGATTTAAAAGAATTAAGCTTTGAGAAAGTTGCTGAACAGACAACTAAAAACGCACGAGATTTGTTCGGCATTTAAATTTCAAAAATAAAAAAAGCAAAAAACCAGTTCTTTTAAGAACTGGTTTTATTTTCACTCTTTTTAGTAATATTTATATGAAACCCATCACCTTTTACTTGGATATAGCCACAAGAACAGTAAATTAGTTTGTTTTTAGTATTCCAGGAGATTTTATCTTTACACCTTGGGCATTCTACAGAGGGATTTGAGAGATTTTTAATTGATTCTCTATATCTTTTTTCTTTTTTCTTTCTTTTAATCATCCAATTTAATTTATTAGCTTGAGAAACACGAGCAATAGCCAAAGCATTATCAGGGACATTTTCTACAACAACAGAACCAGCAGCTATATAAGCATTTTTACCGATTTTTAGGGGCGCTATTAATTTTGCACCAGAGCCAATGAAGGCTCCATCTTTAATAATTGTTTTATGTTTTTGCTTGCTGAAACCGTCAAAATTACAGGTTACCACCCCTGCTCCGATATTCACATTTTTTCCAATTTCAGCATCTCCGATATAAGAAAAGTGGGGAATTTTTGTCCAGTCTCCAATGCAGGAGTTTTTAATCTCTACAAAACTTCCAATTTTTACATTGTTTCCAATAATAACCTTTCCTCTGATTTTGGTAAAAGGTCCGATTCTCGTATTTTTACCAATTTCTGTTCTCGGGTCAATTATTGAAAGATATTTTATAAAATAAAATATTCTTTTAAAGAACTGTTTTATTTTTTTCATTCTTTTCCTCCTTTCTAAAGAGTTGTAAATATAGAATACAGAAAAAATTGAAAACAATCAAGGGATTTGTTATACTCAAAATGTTATGAAAAAATACAATCCTCAAAAAATTGAGCCAAAGTGGCAGAAATACTGGGAAAAAACTGCAATGTATCAAGCTAAAGATTTTGATAAGAGACCAAAAAAATATATTTTGATTGAATTTCCTTATCCTTCTGGTGATGGACTTCATGTCGGACATGTTAGAAGTTACTCTGCCCTAGATGCTGTTGCCCGAAAAAAAAGAATGGAGGGATATAATGTGTTGTACCCTATTGGCTGGGATGCTTTTGGTCTTCCTACAGAAAATTATGCTATTAAAACAGGGATTCATCCTGAAAAGGTAACCAAAAAAAATACAGAGATTTTTAGAAAACAGCTTAAAAGATTAGGGTTATCGTTTGATTGGTCACGAGAAATAAATACCACTGATCCTAAATATTATAAATGGACCCAGTGGATTTTCCTAAAATTTTTTGAAAAAGGATTAGCTTATAAAAATAAAATCCCTATTAATTGGTGTCCGAGCTGCAAAACCGGTTTAGCTAATGAGGAAGTTGTTAATGGAAGATGCGAGCGATGCAAGACTGAGGTAGAAAGAAGAGAAATTTCTCAATGGATGTTGAAAATCACTGCTTATGCTGAAAGATTGCTTAAGGATTTGGAAAAAGTAGATTATTTGGACAAGATTAAGGCTCAACAAATAAACTGGATTGGTCGTTCAGAGGGAACTACAGTAAAGTTCCGAATTTTAGATTCCCAACTTCAAATTGAAGTGTTTACAACAAGAGTTGATACTCTTTTTGGAGTAACAGCTCTGGTTGTTGCTCCGGAACATAAATTAATTGAGGTTTTAAAGAATCAAATAAAAAACCGGGACGAGGTCCAAGAGTATATTGTTCAGGCAAAGAAAAAAAGCGAGCTAGAAAGAACAGATTTAGAAAAAGAAAAAACAGGAGTGCCATTAAAAGGAATTTTCGCAGTAAATCCAGCTAACAACGAAAAGATTCCGGTATGGGTTGGGGATTATGTTATTGGAACTTACGGTGGCGGAGCAGTAATGGTTGTTCCTGCTCACGATAAGAGAGATTATGTTTTTGCTAAAAAATACGGATTAGAAATTAGAAAAGTTATTAAACCGAGGCAGAAGAAAGCTGTTTTACCGACAGGTAAGCAAAATACAAAATACAAGCCAGATGAGGTGTTTGTTGATTACGGAATTTTAATAAACTCAGGGCAATTTAGCGGAATGACTTCAGAAAAAGCCATTAAAGAAATTACTAAATGGCTGGAAAAACAAGGGCTTGGTAAGGCGAGTGTTCAGTATAAGCTTCGTGATTGGGTGTTTTCCCGTCAGCATTATTGGGGAGAACCAATTCCACTTGTTTTTTGTGAGAATTGCAAAAAAGAGGTAGAAAGATTAAAAAAGGAAGGGCGCGAAAAAAATGAAAAGTTCAGCATAGGAGAAATGTTAAATCCTGGCTGGGTTTCTGTACCCGATTCTAATCTCCCTGTAACCTTGCCTAGAGTGGAAAAATATAAACCAACTGGAACCGGAGAATCACCCTTGGCAGCAATTAAAGATTGGGTTAATACTAAATGTCCAAAATGCGGCGGACCAGCTAAGAGAGAAACAGATACAATGCCTAACTGGGCTGGTTCTAGTTGGTATTTTCTGCGCTACTGTGATCCTCATAATGATAAATCTTTAGCTGATTATAAAAAATTAGAATACTGGCTTCCAGTAGATTTATATAATGGGGGAATGGAACATACTACGCTTCATCTTCTATATTCTCGTTTTTGGCACAAGTTTTTGTATGACATAGGAGTTGTTCCTACTCCTGAGCCTTATGCCAAGCGCCGTTCCCATGGTATAGTTTTAGCTGAAGATGGCAGAAAAATGAGTAAGAGTTTTGGGAATGTTATTAATCCTGATGAAGTAGTAGAGGGTTATGGAGCTGACAGTCTAAGACTTTATGAAATGTTTATGGGGCCCTTTGATCAAGCAATTAATTGGAGCACTCAAGGATTAGAAGGATGTTACCGGTTTTTGAAAAGGATTTGGGCTCTTTTCTTTAATAAAAATAAGATAGGAGAAAAAACAACTAAAGAATTGCTCCAAAAATTACATCAAACCATTAAAAAAGTTGGTGACGATTTGGAAAATATGAAATTCAACACAGCAGTAGCTTCAATGATGAGCTTTGTAAATTTATGGCAAGAAAAGGATAATGTTTTATCTAAGGAAGACGCGGAAAAATTTTTAAAAATTTTAGCTCCCTTCACTCCTCATATTTGCGAAGAGTTATGGCAATTCCTGGGGCATAAAAATTCTATTTTTAAAGAAAAATGGCCAGAATATGATCCTAAATTAGTTAAAAAAGAAACTTTTGAACTGGTAATTCAAATAAATGGTAAGGTTCGAGATAAGGTAGAAGTTGATGCTGATATTTCTGAGGAAGAAGCTAAGAAGATTGTTCTAAAAAGAGAAAAAATTAAAAAATGGATTGGCAATCAAAAGCCCAAGAAAGTAATTTTTGTCAAGGGACGGTTGGTAAATATAGTTTTATAAAAAGCCATTAATAACTATTTAAAAAAGAGCGTTCTTATGAACGCTCTTTATATCAGCGGTGGCTTCCGTTTTCTTAGGGGGAGAACTGGAGCTTGTCCAATCAAGGACAAAAACCAGACTCCAATCCCTAAAACAAGAACACCACTAGCCAATAAAAAATCCATTTTAACCTCCTTATCTTTATCTAAATTATAATATAAATACAAATAGATGTCAAGCCCGTTATATAAGTTTATACCAAATTGTAACGAGGTCTTTCCTCGTTACATTTTGGTTCTTTATGATTAGTTTTTGGTAATTGTAACGAGGAAAGGCCTCGTTACATTAATATAGGGTGCCAGTTGAATGTATGATTATGATATAATAAAACTATGAAAATTTTAAAAATAAATCCTGATAATCCCGAGAAAGAAAAAGTTGATGCAGTTGCGGATATAATTAAAAAAGGTGGAATTGTTGTTTATCCTACAGATACGGTTTATGGATTAGGAACAGATGCTTTTAATGAAAGAGCTGTAGAGAAAATTTTCCAAATTAAGGGGCGTGATTTTAGAAAACCGTTGTCAGTGATAGCAAAAGATTTAAAGATGATAGAAAACATAGCTGTAATCAATGAAAAAATTCAAAAGTTTTTAAAAATAATCCTTCCAGGTAGAATTACTCTTGTTTTATACAAAAAATCTATTGTTCCAGATATTCTAACTGGGGGCAGTTCAAAAATTGGTATAAGAATTCCAAATTATAAGTTTACTCAATTTTTAATGCAAAGACTAAATTTTCCTCTGGTAACTACTTCAGCTAATGTTTCCACTAGACCTGTTTCAGGAGATATAAGAGATGTTTTAGACCAGTTTAAAAAAGAGAGAGATAAACTGGATTTAGTAGTAGATGCTGGAAGGTTGCCCAAGAGTCAACCCTCTACAGTTTTAGATTTAACTTTTTCAGAGCCAAAAATTCTTAGGGTGGGCCCAGTAAAGAAAGATGAACTTTGGTCTATTTTAAAAAAAGCCGGATTAATTTCCTAACTTAATTAAGTTAAAATGCCAAACATTACTCACAGAATATTTATCTTTCAAAAATTTAATAAAGAATTAAGGGAAATATATATTTCTCATGCTATAAGGCGTTTTGCTGTAGCAATGATTTGTATTTTTGAACCTATTTATCTTTTTTTATATTTTCAAAAGCGTATTTGGCCCATTTTTGTATATTTCGGCATTGTTTCCTTGATGTATGGATTATTAGTTCCCTTGGGGGCAAAATTAATGACAAAAATAGGATTAAAAAAAGCAATGATTTGGAGTGTTCCTATACAATTTTTCTATTATCTTGCTCTTTGGCAAATTAGTTCTTCTTTTTTTATTCTTTTAGGGGCAATAATTTTAAGAATTCTTTTTGCTGTTTTTTACTGGCCAGCTTATCATACTGATATAGCTCGTTTTTCTAAAAAAGAGCTTAGGGGAGAACAAATAGGAATAAGTTCGATAATTTATAATCTTGCTTCTGTTGTTGGTCCTATAATAGGTGGTTTTTTGGTTTTTAAACTGGGTTTTTCTATTCTGTTTACTATTGTACTAATCATTCTTTTATTATCAATCATCCCTCTTTTGTTTTCTGGAGAGATTCATGAAGTTTATTATGATTCATACAAACAAGCATTTCAAAAAATTGTTTCTAAGAGAAGAATAAAAGATACTTTAGCTTTTGCTAGTTTTGGTATAGATGTTGGTATTAGTATGTTTGTATGGCCAGTCTTTTTGTTTATTTTAGCAATAAACTATGAGACAATAGGAATAGTCACTTCTTTTTCTTTGTTTTTGAACTTAATTTTTATTTTTTGCATCGGCAGAATTGTAGACCAAGCAGATAGAAAAAGACTTTTAAGCATTGGCTCAACTTTTACTGCTTTTGCCTGGTTTTTAAAATCTCTGGTTAAAGGACCCTTAGATGCTTTTCTGGTTTATACTTTTTATCGTTTTGCCTCAACTTCTTCTGATATTCCATTTAGGACAATTATGTATGACGAAGCATCAAGAGACCCGGAAGGCATTGATAGATTTATTGTTTTTCGAGAGATGTCTCATAATCTTGGCAGGGCAATCATTTTCTTTTTGTTAGCAGTTGCTTTTATGTTTTTACCAGAAACCAAGCTATACTTAACATTTTTATTAGCAGGAGGTTTTGCTTTGTTCTTTATGCTATTAGGGCATAGAGAGATTAAAAAAAGTAAAACTCTCTAAATTAAAATGTCTTTTAAACAATCAAAAGCTTTTAAATTAATAAAACTTGAAGAGAAACGGCAGCTTGAGACAATAAACCTTATTCCTTCAGAAAATTATCCTTCGCCAGCAGTATTAGAAGCGCTGGGGTCGATTTTGACAAGCAAATATTCTGAAGGGTATCCAGAAAAGCGCTATTATCCGGGAAATAAAATTTATGACCAAATTGAATTACTGGCCCAAGAATATGCTAAGGCGGTTTTTAAGGCCAAGAATTATCATGTGAATGTGCAGCCATATTCTGGCACCCCAGCAAATTTAGCAGTTTATTTGGGATTACTTAATTTTGGCGACACTATCTTATCAATGAATTTATTTCACGGTGGCCATTTAAGCCATGGTCATAAGGTTAATTTTTCTGGAAGGGTTTATAAAATTATTCAATATGGAGTTGATTTAAAAACCGGAAGAATAAATTATGAAGAAGTAAGAAAATTGGCTAAGAAGTATAAGCCCAAGCTGATTGTTTCTGGGGCAACAGCTTATCCTAGAAAGATAAATTTTAGAAAGTTTCATCAAATCGCCAGAGAAGTAGGAGCAATTTCAATGGCTGATATCTCTCATATTGCTGGATTAATTATAGCTGGTCTTCATCCCAGCCCTTTTCCTTTTACTGATGTGGTTACTACTACTACTCATAAAACCCTTCGGGGTCCTAGAGGGGCAGTAATATTCTGCAAAAGTAAATTTGCCCAAGTTATTGATAGAGCTGTTTTTCCTGGAATTCAGGGTGGTCCTCATAATCATGTTATTGCAGCTAAATTGGTCTGCTTTGAAGAAGCAAAAAAGCCATCTTTTAAAAAATATCAAGAGCAAGTTGTAAAAAATGCTAAAGTCTTAGCCCAAGAACTTAAAAAATATGGATTTAACCTTGTATCTGGAGGAACTGATAACCACTTAATTTTAATTGACCTTAGAAACAAGAACATTTCAGGAAAGGAGGCTGAAGAAAAACTAGAACAAGCAGGGATTATTGTCAATCGAAATACTATTCCTAATGATCCCCGGTCTCCTTTTAATCCTTCAGGAATTCGTCTTGGAACCCCAGCGGTTACTACTCGAGGAATGAAAGAGAAAGAAATGAAGAAGATTGCAGAATGGATTTATCAAGTTATTTCTGGTAGGGCGTCTTTTAGGGAGATTAGGAAAGAAATTAGGAGTTTTTCTAAGAAATTTTCCATTCCTTCTTTGTAGTTTTTAGCAAAAGGCTTTTGATATTATAAAAACCCTGAAATTATAACTTCAGGGTTTTTGTTTTAAATTAATCAATTTTAATATCATCGAAAACTACTGGAATTAATTCTTGAAATTTTTTAAGTAAAGGAATAGCAATCTCTCTCATTTGAGGATGGGCTTTTTGAGAACAGCGAAGCTTGAAAAAATGTCTCCACTGGCGAAGATTGAAAGTGACAATAATTTCAGTTTTCAAAGAGTTGGGTAGGACGCTTCGTGCTTCTTCTGGGTTAGCTCCAGCATTAATTAAATCGGTATATGCTTTTTCACAGACCCTCATTACTTTTAGCCAGATTTTGTATTTTTCAGGGTCATTAACAAAAAACAGTGGTTCTATTATCTTTATTCCTTGTGATTTATAATTACAATATCTGGTTGATTCTTGAGTATAAGAAGCAATTCGATGACGGACAATTTCATGGCTTACACCTCTGTCGCAGATGAATCGAACAGTGATTTTTTCATGTTCCAGAACGGATTCGTGGCCCATTTTAATAATTCTAGCTATAAATTTGCGAGCAGAGTCAGAAGTTATTCTATTTTCTGATTTGTGGGATACCCGGCCATATTTTTCTAAGTTTTTTAAAATTTTTTCACCATTAATCTTATCTTCGATTATAAAATATGGTTTTATTATTTCCATTCATCCTCCTTTCTGCGATTAATTTTTTAATTTGTAAGGTTCGAAATAAAATTGGTGCCGACGGTGGGAGTCGAACCCACACCCGGTTTGAGCCGGACTGGATTTTGAGTCCAGCGCGTCTGCCAATTCCGCCACGTCGGCTAATTAGGTAAAGGTTTTTACCTTTTAAATTTACCAAACTATATTAGTTTGTCAATTTTTTAAAAAAATACTATAATAAAAAACAAATGGCTAAGATAATTAGTATTTGCAATCGAAAAGGAGGGGTTGGAAAAACTGTTACAGCAGTAAATCTCAGTGCCTATTTAGCAGCTTTAGGCAAGTATGTTTTATTGGTTGACATTGATCCTCAGGCCAATGCTACTTCTAGTTTTGGAATTGTTCCGGATAATTTAGATAAAAGCATATATCATTCTTTAATCGGTCAAATCCATCCAGAAGAGATTATAAAAAGCACTAAAATTTTTGGCTGTCATCTTCTTCCTTCTTCTTTTGACTTAGCAGGGGCTACTGTTGAGCTTATAGAACTAGAAGATAGAGAGTATAATCTTTTAAAAAATCTGGATAGCATCAGAATAAAATATGATTATATTATCATTGATTGCCCACCAAGTTTAGAACTTTTAACAATAAATGGGCTGGTTGCCTCAGATGAGGTTATTATCCCTATTCAATGCGATTATTATTCCTTAGATGGATTAAACCAGCTTTTAAAAGCAATTGATTTAATCAGAAGAAATTTAAGATCAGAATTAAGAGTAAGAGGCATTTTATTAACAATGTATGACAAAAAGGTTAAATTAGCAAAGTATGTGAAGGAGAAAGTTCAAAGACAGTATTTTGGCCGAGTTTTTAGAACAATTATTCCCAAAGACCACAGGTTAGCAGAGGCTCCTGGGTTGGGTAAGACTATTCTCCAACATGATCATAAAAGTGAAGGAGCTAAAGCATATTTTCAATTAGCCAAGGAATTAATAGCAACTGAGAAAGATTACAATTTAAAGTTTTAATAATTTTGGCGAACTAAATATATGGCAGTAGGAAATGGTCTTTATTCTTTAATCCCGCCAAAGGGAAGCAAAAGAAAAACAGACTTAACACAAAAAACTCCAAGAAAAATTATAAAAGAACCAAAAAAAGAAAGCGTTGATAAAAATGCTGTTTTAGAAATTGAAATCGGGCAAATTAAAAAAAACCCTCATCAACCTAGAAAACAGTTTGACAAAGAGGCTTTAAGCGAGCTAGCAAATTCAATTAAAAGACACGGTATTGTACAGCCTTTAATTGTAACCAAAATAGGTCAAGGGTATCAATTAATTGCTGGAGAGCGAAGGTTAGAGGCGGCTAAGCTGAGTGGATTAAAGAAGGTGCCAGTTATAGTTAGAGATAGTACAGAACAGCAGAAATTAGAGATAGCTCTTATTGAAAATATCCAAAGAGATGATTTGAATCCAATTGAAAAAGCTTATGCTTTTAAGAAGTTGATAAAGGATTTTAATCTGACCCAGGAGGAGGTTGCTAAAAAAGTTGGAAAAAATAGGACAACTATTGCTAATACTTTAAGGCTCTTGGATTTGCCAGCTGAAATTCAAAGAGCCATTTTTGATAAGAGGTTGACAGAGGGACACGGGAGAGCGATTTTAACTTTATCAGATAAAGAAAAACAACTGTTTCTTTACAAAGAAATTCTAAAAACAAAAATGACTACTCGAGAAGCTGAAAGATTAGCAAAGCGACTTCAGGAAGGAAAGAAGCCTTTGCCCAGAGGCAGAAAAAGAAAAAATATTTATTTTAAAGAACTAGAAGAAAATTTAGCTAATAAATTGGGCACCAAGGTTAAAATAACTGGTCAGAAGCAAAAAGGGAAATTGGTTATTGATTTTTATAGCAAAGAAGAGTTAGATGCCCTTGTTAAGAAACTGCAGTCAGATTAGATGGATCTTGGATAATTTATTCCGTAATTTTTTCTGTGTAAGTGCAATCTGGATAATTAGAGCATCCTAAAAATTTTCCAAAACGGCTTTTTCTAATTTTTAGATTACCCCCACATTTGGGGCATTTTTTATCTATTGATTCTTCTTTTTCTGGTTTAAGTGGTTTGGTATTTTTGCACTCGGGGAAACCTGAGCAGGCTAAGAATTTTCCAAATTTGCTTATTTTTACCACCATGGGCCGGCCGCATTTTTCACAAACTTCGTTTGTTGCTTCTTCGGTTAGGCTCTTTTTGTCAAGTTCTTTATATTTTTCTTCTAATTGTTTGCTGAAAGGTTCGTAGAAATTTTTAACAGTAGACAACCAAGTCTTTTTGCCTTGGGCTATTTTATCTAAATCCTCTTCCATTTTAGAAGTGAACTTAATATCAACAATTTCAGGAAAGTGTTTTACCAGAATATCGTTTACTAAAATACCTATATCAGTAGGATAAAGATGTTTTTTTATCTTTTTTACATAATTTCTTTCTTGAATTGTACTTATAATTGGGGCATAGGTAGAGGGTCGGCCAATTCCATTTTGCTCTAGTGTTTTTACTAAAGTAGCTTCAGTATATGGAGCAGGGGGTTTAGTAAAGTGCTGCTTTGGAATAAGTTTGGTTAGTTCGAGGTTTTCTCCTTTTTCCAGTTGAGGCAATGGATTTTCCTGAAGGTCTATAGGATAAACTTTTAAAAATCCATCAAATTCAATAAAAGAACCAGTGCTTCTAAAAAGATAATTTTTGGCTTTTATATCTACAGTGGTAGAGCTTAATATTGCTGGGTTTATTTGACTGGCAATAGCTCTCCTCCAAATAAGATCATAGAGTCGGAGGAGATTTTTTTCTAATTTATCTTTTAATTCTTCTGGTTTTTTTTCGGGCGCTGTTGGACGAATTGCTTCATGAGCTTCCTGGGCAGTTTTTGATTTAGTTTTGTATTGAAAAAAGAATTTTGGCGTGTAATCTTTTCCGTATTCTTTATTGATAAAAAATTTGGTTTTTTTAAGAAAAGATTCAGCTAGATTTAAAGAATCTGTTCTGTGGTAAGTAATAAATCCCATTTCATAAAGACGTTGAGCAATTGCCATGGTTTGCTTTGAAGAAAAACCTAAACGGCGATTAGCTTCTTGTTGAAGAGTACTTGTAGTAAATGGAGGCATAGGATATTTAGTAATTTTTTTCTTTTGGATATCAGTTATTTGGTATTTAGCTCCTTCTAGGTCTTTTATAATTTTTTCAGCTTCTTCTTTGTTTTTTATCCCAAGCTTAGGGATAATTTTTCCGTCTTTTTTTATCAATTTAGCAGTAAAATTGAAAGATTCTTTTGTTTTCTCTGAGGTTTTTGGCGATTTAAATACGGCTTCAACTGTCCAATATTCTTCTTTTTTAAAAGAGTCAATTTCTCTTTGTCTTTCTACTATTAAGCGAACAGCTACTGATTGAACCCTGCCTGCAGAAAGACCCTTGGCTACTTTTTTCCAAAGGAATGGTGACAACTTATACCCAACTAGTCTATCAAGTATTCTGCGGGCTTGTTGAGCATTAACTAAATTCATATCAATGCCCCGAGGGTTTTTAAGAGCTTCTTCAATAGCAGTTTTAGTAATTTCATGAAAAACTATTCTTTCAATCTTTGGATGATTATTGTTTTCAATGTCCAAAGCTTTTATTAAGTGCCAGGCGATTGCCTCACCCTCCCTATCTTCATCAGTTGCTAAAATAACTTTATTGCTTTTTTGTAATTCTGTTTTAAGCTCTTTTATAATTTTTTTAGCTTTTGGCAGAATGATATATTTAGGCTTGAAATTATTTTCAATATCAATACCCAAGCTTTTTTCAGGCAAATCGCGAACATGACCAAAAGAGGATTTTACTAAATAATCCTTGGTTAAAAAATTGCTAATAGTTTTTGCTTTAGTTGGTGATTCTACTATAACTAAATTCATTGTAGGATTATGTAACGAGGTCTTTCCTCGTTACAAATTGGAAATTAGTAGTTAGAAATCAGAAATCGGTAATG
>CAZVDC010000003.1:17014-27614 GCA_964625995.1 uncultured Candidatus Saccharibacteria bacterium | reverse complement strand
AAAGGCGAGGGTTGTGCTTTCCGGGTGAAGCGACCCCGATATCCGGATAACACCCGGATGATCCGGATATTAGAATTTTGAATTTTAGCTATTAGGATTTAACTAGGCTAATTAGAATAATTAGATATTTTTATTTATTATAATTTTTTTATGTTTGATATCGTTACATTTGGTTCAGCAACTAGAGATCTTTTTGTAAGAAGCAAAAATTTTGATATTTTCAAAAACAAAAGATTTATTTCTGGCGAAGGAATATGTTTTAATTTAGGGTCAAAAGTATATATAGAAGATCTTTTTTTTGCCACAGGAGGAGGTGGCACAAATACAGCTGCTACTTTTGCCAAGCAAGGGTTAAAAACTGCTTATGTGGGAAAAGTAGGAAACGATCCCGGAGGAGAAGCAATTCTAAAAGAATTGAAAGAGTTAAAAATCAAACCCTTTGTTTTAAAAGATAAAAAACATAGAACTGCTTATTCAATTATTATCTCAGTATCAAGCAAAGAGAGAACAATTTTGGTTTATCGCGGAGCTTGTCATTTCTTAGAAAAGAAAGAGATCCCTTTTAGTAAACTCAAAACTAAATGGATTTATATTGCTGGTTTGTCAGGTAAATCAGCAAATCTTTTGCCTTCAATAATAAGCTTTGCTAAAAAAAATAAAATAAAAATTGCTTTGAATCCAGGAAAGGCTCAATTAGCCCTTAAGCTAAAAGGATTAAAAAATATTTTATCAGTTGTAGATGTATTGATTTTAAATAAAGAAGAAGGAGCAAATTTAACAAATTTGCCTTATCAGAAAGAAAAAGAGATTTTTAGAAAATTAGACAGATATGTTAAAGGAATTGTAGTAATGACCAAAGGGCCAGAAGGGGTGATTGTTTCAGACGGAAAAAATATTTATCAGGCTGGGACTTTTAAAGAAAAAAGATATATAGACAGAACAGGAGCTGGCGATGCTTTTGGCTCTGGTTTTGTAACTGGCTTAATTAAAACAGGGGCAATAGAAGAGGCTATTAGGCTAGGAACAGCTAATGCTACGTCTATTGTAGAATATCTCGGAGCAAAAAATGGTATATTAACCACAAAAGAATTTAAACATCAAAAATGGCAAAAATTAAAGATTAGTAAACAAAAACTATGACACCCCAAGAAAAATTAGCTAAAATTTTAAGAGCAAGAAAAGAAACGATTTTAGAAACAGAGGAAAAAATGTCTGCCATAACTCAGAAAACTGGGGTCATTGAAAAAATAATTGAGGAAAACGATAAAAGAGTAGGACAGGTTTTAGCTTCTTTGAATTGTTATAGTTATCGGGCAGAAAATGTTTTTGAGGCTCTAATTAGAAAAGTTAAAGAAGATGACTGGACTTTATTTGAATTTTTTGGCAAACCAAGCGGGACCTCAGAAGAAGAATTAAAACCAATATTTGATACTGTTTTAAAATTAGCCAAGATTAAACCTCTTTTTGTTTTAAAAAAACATAAAGCCAAGGAAATTTTAGTAAAAAATCCTCCCAAAAACATTATTAAAGCATTGAATTATAAAGACATTAATGACCTTTTAAAAAATGAAGATTTAATAGAGATTTTTTGCGCCTTGAGATTTGTAGAAAGTAAGGAATGGATGCATAAAACTTTCAACAGAGCCTATAAAAAGCTTACTATTGAGGATTTTGAAAAAAGAGAAGTTGACTTGCGAGTTTTGTCAGGAAAGTGGCTGAAAGTAGCAGAAAAGTTTATGGAAAAAAAATACCACAATGTAAGTCATCTTAAGGAACTCGGAGTGATTTTTGTGATTCCGCTAAAAATTGACACCCCTGGCGAAACCCTTCGTCTTTTTTCTTTATTGCTTCACTACCTTCATGAAGTAGATTTCTATTCCAAGTTATTTGAAAAAAATAGTAAAGAGAAAAAATTTGGCAAAAAAATAATCTCTTTGTTAAAAGGAGAGGTTCCTAAAAGAATAAGGAAGAAAAAGAAAACAATCAATTGGCTAATAATTCAACGATATTTAGCCAAAGATAATATTAACGATCCTCGACTGTTTATTCCTCATATAAGTCCGGAAGCTCTTCACTGGAAAAGAGCAGAAAGAGATATAACCAAGTTTGGAGAAAAAATAGATGGAAGAAGCTTAAAGATGTGGTATGAGCTTGATTGGGTTGGAGGATTTTTTAAAGAAAAAGAAAATGGAGAAAGCTTAGTAAGTTTTGACTTAGTAGATAATGTAATGTCGTTAGTCAAAAAAAACGAACGAGCAAAATATTTATACCACCACCAGGAGGCTTTGTGGAATAAAGTTTTTGAGGAATATATGGGCAGTGAAAATTTAGAGAAATTAATGATTGAAAATTTTGATAAGGGATATATAAGTCTTTCAGGCTAATTTTTAATTTTTAAACTTTTATGGAACCAATTCAAATACTTAAAAAAGCCCAAGAGGGGCAATATGCAGTAGGACAGTTTAATATTTCTACTGGTGAACAGTTAAGAGCAATAATTGAGGCGGCTCGAGAGTTGCAATCGCCAGTGATTATTGGAACCTCAGAAAGCGAGAGAAGTTTTATAGGTATTAAGCAAATAGTAGCTTTAGTAAATACTTGGCAAGAGGAGACAAATATACCCGTTATTTTAAATGCAGATCATTGTAAAAGCTTTGAAAGTGTCAAAGAAGCAGTTGATGCCGGTTATTCAGCAGTTCACTTTGACGGCTCAGGACTTGATTTTAATAAAAATATTGAAATTACAAGACAGGTTGTTGAATATGCTAAAAGCAAAAACCCAGATATAGTGGTAGAGGGAGAACTAGGTTATTTGAGGGGCGGTTCTGAAATCCATAAAGAAATAGAAATTAAGCCAGAAGATTTAACTAAACCAGACCAGGCAAAAGAATTTATTGAAAAAACAAAAGTTGACAGCTTGGCAATAGCTGTGGGAAATATTCATGGTATAGAAGTTGACCTAGAGAATCCTCATTTATATTTAGAAAAAATAAAAGAGATTCAAAAGAATGTTCCAAGTACATTTTTAGTTCTTCATGGAGGTTCGGGTACACCAGAAGAGGATATTAAAGAAGCAATAAAATTAGGAGTTGTAAAAGTCAATGTTAATACAGAGTTAAGAATTGCGTTTGTTAATGCCTTAAAAAAATCGCTTGCCGAACAAAGCAGTGAAATTAAACCATACAAAATACTTGCCTATTCAGTAAATACAGTAAGAGAAACCGTTAAGGAAAAAATTAAATTATTTGGTAGCCAAGGAAAAATCTGAAAAGACTTGCCTAAAATGATTTATTTTGCTAATATCTAATGCACATAAGCATGATAGAAAATTCCTATGTTGAAACTTAAAGCAAAAGTTAGAAAAATTCTCGGGAAGAAAGTTAAAGCCCTTAGAAAAAAGGGCTTAATTCCAGCAGTGTTGTATGGTTATAAAACCAAACCTCTTTTATTAGAAGTGAACTATACAGATTTTAGCAAGATATTTGAAAAAGTGGGGGAGAGCACCTTGCTAAAACTCGAAATAGAAGGATTAGAAGATGAAAAAGAAAAAAAAGAAAGAACGGTTTTGATTTATGATATTAGCCGCGACCCTGTTACTGATAAATTTAACCACATTGATTTTTATCAGGTAAGAATGGATAAACCTATTACTACTGAAGTTTCTTTGGTTTTTGAAGGAGAAGCACCAGCAGTGAAAGAATTAGATGGGGTATTAGTAAAAAATATCTCCCACTTGGAGGTGAAAGCTCTTCCTGCAAATCTTCCTCATGAATTAAAAGTAAATATTTCCTCTCTTAAAACATTTGATGATATTATTCACGTAAAAGACATAGAGGTTCCTGAAGGCGTAGAGATTTTAGCTAATCCAGATGAGGTCGTGGCTCTTGTAACCCCACCTCGTACAGAAGAAGAATTAAAAGCCTTGGAAGAAGAAGTTGCCGAAGAGAAACCTGAGGAAGTTGAAGAAAAAGAGGAAGAGAAAGTTGAGGAGGTAAGCGAAGAGAAAGAGAAAGAAGAAAAAGAAGAAAAGGAAGAGCAATAAGATTATTAGATTTGATTAATGTTGAACAAAAAAACATTTGAACATCCTTTTTTAAATAAAGCAACCCGAAAGAATCTTTTTTCAAATAAAAAAAGATTAAGAAATCTTCTTGCTCTGGGTTGTTTTATTTTATTGTTTTTAGCTACTGGTATTTTCTTTAAGAATTTAACACTAGCTCAATCAGAAGAGGCAGAACTCAACAAAAAGGGAGCAGAACAACTGCGGGCAGAGCTTAATGCCCAAATTGAGGAATTAACAAAGCAAATAGAGCACTATAGAGGAATAGTGCGAGAAATTCAGAGCCAATCAAAAAGTCTTGAGCGAGAGATTAGTCTTTTAGATAACCAGATTAAGACCTTTGAGCTAGAGATTAGACGAATAAACTTAGTTTTATCTGAGATTGAGGCAGAAATCACCCAAACTCAGCAAAGAATTAAAGAAATAGAACAGCAAAGTCAGGATGAAAAAATTGTTTTAGCAGAGCTTATAAGAGAGATTTATAAATTTGACAATTATTCTCTTTTAGAGATAATTTTGACAAAAGAAAAATTGTCAGATTTTTTTATAGAAATTAAATCTTTAGAAAACCTTCAATGGGGAATAAAAAAATCCCTTAATGAAATAAGGGCCTTAAAAAAAGAATTAGAAGAAAAACAGAAAAACCTGGAAGATCAAAAAAATGAAATGATTGGATTAAGAGCAGTTCAAGAAACCCAGAAATATTCTATTGAAAAAAAGAAACGGGAGCGAAAAAAAATTCTTGAAGAAACTAGAGGCCAAGAATATTTATACCAAAGATTAATAGCTTCTAAACAGGCTGATGTAAATACAATAAGAAGCAAACTTTATGTTCTTCAAGGAATGGGTGGGTCTCTAAAATTTGAAGAAGCCTTAAATATTGCTGAGTTTGCCTCTTCAGTCACAGGAGTAAGAGCAGCTCTTCTTTTAGCTATATTAAGCAGAGAATCTGGGTTGGGAAAGAATGTAGGAACTGGAACTTGGCGAACCGACATGAACCCGAAAGATCATAGCGCCTATCTTTCTATATGCGAAAGATTGGGATTTAATCCAGATTTAATGCCAGTGTCAAAAAAAGCCTGGTATGGTTGGGGAGGAGCAATGGGTCCAGCCCAATTTTTGCCCCGTACTTGGTTAGCTTATGAAAATAGAATAGCTGCTATAACTGGACACAACCCTCCTAATCCTTGGGATATTACAGATGCCTTTGTAGCTACTGCTCTTTATTTAGCTAATGCCGGAGCAGGTGCTCAAACTTATGAAGCAGAGTGGCGAGCTGCAATGATTTATTTAGCTGGAAGTAATTGGAAGAAACCGTATCTTAGGTTTTATGGAGATCAAGTGATGGATTTAGCAGCTGAGTTTCAAGAGCAGATTAATCTTATAAAACAGAGTGCAGTTAAGTAATAGATTTATATTTTTTAAGTAAATAACTTCGATGTTTATAGAAATATTCTGCTTGTTTTTGGATGGCTAATTCTGACTCTTTAGAAGAAAGCTCTAAAGTTTGTTTAATAAAGGTTACTGTTCTGCCAAAGTAAAGAGGGCGCAAAGCCCTTATTATTTTTTCTTTTGGCATTTTTTTATTGTCGTAATTCCAAAGCATGCTGTAGAGAATTTTCATCCATAAATCGGTTTTAATATTAAGAATCTTTTTTTCAAAATACATTTTCTCTAACTTTCCGTATATATCTTTACCCAAACACTCTTTTATAATTTTGTAATAAAGAGAAAACTCATAAAGACTTTTTTGTTTTAAATCTTTATAATCAACAGGAAGTTTTTGAGGGTTATAATGATTCTTATTCTTGTAAATAATTAAAGGTGTATAAGATTTTATTTTTTTTAGCCAGATTTTTTTATTTTTAACTAACAGAGAAAAGCAGGAAGCAGCAACCTGGAAAAACATAGGACCCAATTTAGGAGCGCTGGGTTTATGAACTTTTTTATGAAGATTTACCTGAGCTATTTTAAAATTATTCAAAATAGCATTAAGAGTAAGGAAAATGTCAACCCCATAGTTTTTAGTAGTTTTATCCCATTTTTTGCTAAGTAGATAATCAACAAATTCTTTAGAAAAAGAAAACTCGCCACCTATTGGTTGGCGAGCATTCACTCCTAATAATCCATATATTAGAGGATAACAAATGTGATTTGTTATTGAACCATCATATTCGTTTCTTTCGTAAAGAGGAAGAACAAAGTCATAGTTATTATATTTAACAGGATAAATTAATTTTTTTACCCATTCAGGCGTGATGCTTTTTAAGTCGGCATCTATTATTGCTGTATTTTTGGCGTTTAATTCTTGAGCTTTTTTTAAAATATTGTAGACATTATTTCCTTTTCCTCTGATTTCTTTAGGGGTGCTTATGTAGATTTTTGGTGTTTTTGTTTTTGTTTTCAAAAAAGCTTTTTTTGTATTATCTGGAGAATTATTATCAGCGTTTATTATTATAGCCTTTGAGTCCGGGAAGTATTTGTTTATTCCAATATCGACCTGTTTTACAACGAAAGGAATAGTATCTGCTTCGTTGTACGAAGGAATACCAATAATTAAATCAAATGGTTTGTTTTTAGATAATCGAACAGGAAGGTGGCCAAATGAAACTTTCATAATGATGAAATAATAATTTTTTATCTTTAATTATTGTCTTTATTATGTTTCTTAAATTCTTTTATTATTGGCTCTAAGTCGCCGTCTAAAATAGCTTCAAGATTGTGCCAGCTTTTTTTGATTCGGTGATCTGTTACTCTATTTTGGGGGAAATTATAGGTCCTGATTTTTTCACTTCTTTCTCCTGTCCCAATCTGACGGCGCCTCATAGTTCCTTTTTGTTTTTCTTCTTCTTCAATTTTTTTAGCATAAAGCTTGGAGCGGAGAATCTTCATAGCAGTTTCTTTGTTTGCAGCTTGAGTTCGTTCTTGTTGAGAAGCAACAGTTATTCCGGTAGGGATATGAGTTATTCTGACAGCTGATTCTCTTCTGTTTACATATTGTCCACCCGGCCCAGAGGCACGGAAAGTATCTATTCTTAGATCCTTGGGATTGATTTTTATTTCTTCTTTTTTAATTTGGGGAAGAACAGCTACTGTTGCTGTGGAAGTATGAATTCGGCCGCTTTTTTCAGTTTCTGGAATTCTTTGAACTCGATGAACCCCGCTTTCTTGTTTTAGTTTTGAATAAACATCGCTGTCAGAAAGTTCAAAAATAATTTCTTTATATCCTTTTAAGGGAGTTGAGCTTGCGTCCAAGAGCTTTGTTTTCCATCCTTGTTTTTCTGCGAATCTTGTATACATCCTAAAAAGATCAGCAGCAAACAAGGCTGCTTCGTCTCCACCTGTACCAGCTCGTATTTCAATAATAACACTTTTTATTTTCTTGTCACCTTGTTGTTTTATTAATTTTTGCTTTTGTTCTTCCAAAATAATTTTTCTTTTTTTGAGTTCGCTAATTTCTTCTTCTGCTAATCTGATTAAATCTAGGTCTTGTTCTGTTTTAATCAACTGTTCATTTTCTTGGATTTGCCTTTCAATTTCAGCGAGTTTTTGTTTTATTGTTTCTAGGTTCATATAAAAACAAAAATAACCCGAAGGTTATTTTTGTTGTTTACGTTTTGGAATTATTTTTTGCCCGATTTTTTTTCTTTTGTCTGCTTTTTTTCTAATCTTTGTTTAAATTTTTCAACCCGGCCAGCTGTGTCAATGATTTTTTCTTTACCAGTATAAAAAGGATGACATGCGCTACATACTTCAACATGCATTTCTGGTTTTGTGGATCCTGTCTTGATAATATTACCACAGGCACAGTGAATTATTGCATTAGGATAATAAGTTGGATGAATATCTTTTTTCATAAAAGTTTTTATTTTAATAATAAGTAACTGTGTTATTGATAACAGTTTACATCTTTTTTACTTTTAATGCAAGCTTTTTTCAGGAAGAAGACGACTTATAAACTTAACGATTTCATTTCCAAAAAATACTACAGTTACCCCACTAAAAGTTATGCTTAATTGCTCTGGAATTTTTGGAACTAAGCTAAATATATATAAGGTGTAAAGGGTAAACGTATATAACCAGATAAAATATACTAAAAACTCCCCCTTTCTTGGTTTGTATGAAAAGTCTTGCCATTTTAAGATGCGATTATTAATTACATAGGTAACAAGTATTAAAAGATAAACAGTGGTCATTTCAAAGAGGACAGGTTGAAATCCAAACGCTTCTAATGTTAACCATCCTATTTGAAAAATAGTAGCTATAAAGGCAGCTAGAAACAAGGATTTGTTTTTAGTTGCCCGAGCTGTTTCTAAATGATTGTTGGTTTGTTCTTTTTGAATTGGCTTTTCCATAAATTTTAGATTTGACCTAGGACACAGATTATATTATAATACAAAACAAAATTTTTATCAATTTATTTTATTGCGAGAAAACCTTTATAGACTATAGGTGCTTGAGTTTTTAAAAAGTTATGATATAATTCATTCATATGACGAAAGAAACAAAGGATAAAAAAGAAAAAGATTTGAAGCTTATAGAAAAAATGGCCGAAGCGGGCATACATTTCGGGCATACAAAGTCCAGAAAACACCCGAAAATGACTCCTTACATTTATCACTTAAGAGGAGAGCTTTTTATTATCGACCTTCAGAGCACCAAAAAGAAACTAGAAGAAGCTCTTAATTTTATTAAAACTATTGTAGAAAAAAAGGGAATAATTCTTTTTGTGGGTCTCCAACCTCAAGCAAAGGAGGTTACAAAAAAGGTTGCTGAGGAATGTAAAATGCCTTATGTGGTAGAAAGGTGGGTAGGGGGAACCATAACTAATTTTGAAAATATTCTTAGAAGAATAAAAAACTTGAAAGAGATGGAAGAGAAAAGAAAAATGGGAGAATATGAAAAATATACGAAGCGCGAACGTGCCTTAATAGATAAAAAGATAGAAAAAATGAATGAAATCTTTGGGGGGCTAAAAAATTTAGACAGAAAGCCCGATGCATTATTTGTTTTAGGTTTTAAAGACGGCTATATTGCTATCAATGAAGCAAGAAAAAAGAATATACCGGTAATAGCTTTAATAGATACAGATGGAGACCCCACAATGGTAGATTATCCTATTCCCTCTAACGATGACACTGTGGCTGCCTTGTCTTTTATGTTGGACCAAGTTAAAAAGGCAATTATTGAAGCAAAAAATAAAAAATAAATTAACTATAAAGTTATGATAACAGCAGAACAAGTTAAAAAACTAAGAGATCAAACAGGGGTTTCAATGATGGAGTGCAAACGAGCCCTAGAACAGAGCAACGGAGACTATGACAAGGCCTTAGAGTTTTTAAAATTGAAAAGTAAAGATGTTGCCCTTAAAAAATCAGAAAGAGAAGCCAAACAGGGGATAATAGAGGCATACATTCATAGCAATGGGAAGATAGGTGTTTTGTTAGAATTAAATTGTGAAACTGATTTTGTAGCAAGAAATCAGGAATTTAAAGAGTTGGCCCATGATTTAGCTATGCATATTGCAGGAATGGATCCTAAATATATTTCACCAGAAGATATTCCCGAGGAGGTTATAGAAACAGAAAAAATTATATATGAAAAACAATTTGCAGATACAGATAAGCCAAAAAAAGTCATTGATCAAATAATTGATGGTAAAATCAAAAAATTTAGTCAAGAAATATGCCTACTTACTCAGCCATTTGTTAAAAACTCAGACATAACAGTAAAAGAGTTAATTGAGGAAAAGATAGCAAAGTTGGGAGAGAATATTAAAATAAGAAGATTTGTTAGATACGAACTTTAATTAAGCGTTTAATAAAATGATATTTATAATTATCTTCAAAATTCTTTTCTTTTTAAGCTTAGCCGCTCTTTTGGTGATTGTAATTAGAAAAATCCCAACCCTTTCAAGGTTGCCAGAAAAACCTGGAGCCCAAGAGATTTCATTGAGGTCAATTTTTTCAGAAATTAAAAAAGCTCCAAAGAATTTGGGTTCTAATATAATTCCTCAAACAAGATTAGAAAAATTTTTGAGAAGGCTAAAAATTTTTACCTTAAAAATCAGCAATGTTTTAGATAAGCTACTTAAAAAAACAAGAAAAAAGGATAAAGAAGAAGAAATTTAGTTGTTCAAGTATAGTTATACCCACGTAGCTCAGCGGTAGAGCAACTGTTTTACCTGCCCTTCCTAATATGCCGTCCTAGCTCAATTGGCAGAGCAGCAGTTTTGTAAACTGCGGGTTCTCGGTTCGAGTCCGAGGGACGGCTCAAGGTGTATCGGGCAAATAAAAACAGCCGGTCGGCGATTTCCGGTACATTCCGGTCATCTCGCTTTGCGAGTGACCGAATTGACCGGACCCGGTCACGAAGATGACTGGGGGACCCGGTCACGAATATAATGAGATGACCGGGCGATTCCTTCCGCTGGCTATTAGTCTTTTACTTTTTTGGGCGGATGGCGGAGTGGTCAAAGCATCCCGATGAATGATGGGGGTGTGGCGGAGTGGTCAAACGCACCAGTCTGTAAAACTGGCG
>CAZVDC010000003.1:0-16914 GCA_964625995.1 uncultured Candidatus Saccharibacteria bacterium | reverse complement strand
CCCCCATCATTTATCGGGACGGCCTCTGGCCTACGCAGGTTCGAATCCTGCTCCGCCCAGAATTAATTTAAAAAGTCCATTAATGGACTTTTTAAATTAAATACACTTGGCAATATCTAAATGATTTGTTAAAATTTAAAACAGATTTTGCCCAGACAGCTCAGTTGGTTACCTGCCCGCCACAACCTAAGCCCAGGTAGCTCAGTTGGTTAGAGCACCACTCTGGTAATGTGGAGGTCGCCGGTTCGATCCCGGCCCTGGGCTAAGGTGGTGGCAGGTAGGATATTTCTATGAATGAGAAGGGGTCGTCGGTTCGAATCTGACTATTGGCAGGCGGGGAGCACCACTCTGGTAATGTGGAGGTCGCCGGTTCGATCCCGGCCCTGGACTTAGTATGAAAAGTAAATATTTATTAATTTTTATAATTTTTTTAACACTAGCAGTCGCAATTTTTTTCTATATAGAAAGCAATAATAGCCAATTGCCAAAAAGTTCCTTAGAGGAAGAAGGGGTTAAAGTTGAAAATTCCCAACTTACTCGTTCAGAGATTATTCACGATGTTGTTGAGAAAATTAATAAGATTTCTCCGGTTGAGCCGGTATTGGGAGGGTCTTGGCATATAACAAGATTTTGGTTTGTTCAGGATAGTAATAAAGATTTTTATGTTGAATATGAAGATGGGCATATTTTAAGACAGATTTTACTTGAAGCAAAGAAAGAGAATAAGGATAAAATTGAGTATAGAGTGGTAGGCTATTTTGAACCCGGAGAAACAAACTGGATTTTGAAGGCAGGAACTAATCCTTTTTTAGGAAAATCCCTAGATTTATTTGAATATAGCCAAGAACTAGGGAAGTGGATTAAAAAGAATTAAATAAATTATTTTATGAAGAAAGAATATATTGCAAAAATGGCCTGTGATGAGTGTAAAAGAATTAATTATTATACTCGACGAAATAAAAAATCAGTGGAGCGGAAATTAGAATTCAAAAAATTTTGTAAATGGTGTAAGAAACATACGGTGCATAAAGAAGTAAAGAAATAAAAAAGCGCCGAAAGCCGATTTAATAAAAAGTGTTTGACTTTCGGCGCCGAGCAGGGATAGTCTGCTCTTAGCCGCCGATTAATTGGTTCCTTTTCTCTACATTCTTTACGAATGGGTGAAGGAAATAGATACGGAAGGGCTCCATCTCGGTGAGTGCCCCGAAAGGAGTAATTTCGCCTACCACTTCGGAGGTGCGAGGATCAACTACCGCGTAGTTTTCCTCGTCGGGACAAAGAGGATACGTAAAGTTCTCTTCTTTACCGATACGGAAGTGAAAGACAGCGATACCACCAAGGTTAGTAGCCAAACCAGCCAGTTTTTCGAAGTCTACATCGTTATAGGGCGGATGACACATTGGCTACCTCCTTCTTCCCTGCCTGCCATGAAGGTCAGGGCTTACAGGATAAAACTATTATACATTGGAAAGATATTTTTGTCAAATTCGTATATTGACTTGAAAAAGCAAAGTAAATGGTGTAAGAAACATACGGTGCATAAAGAAGTAAAGAAATAAAAAAGGGTAGCCGAAATAATTTTCGCACTACCCTCTAGCCTCAAATGGGTTTATACTAATGCAACTGCGAGGAGAGAATTGACCGCCCCATCGCTATGATCGAATGGAATGTACTGAAATTGTTTATCAGGGCATTTTTCTCTCAACTCCGCGATTGCTTTAGCAAAGGCTCTTGCAGCCTCCCATCTTCCAGGAGTACACCCATCTGGAAGCAAAAGGAGGTATATCGAGCCCTTAGTGATTGTGTTGACGGCGTGAAAGTGTTGCTCGAGTTCAAGGTTTGTATTGAATCGAGCACCACATTCTACGCAGCGCAATTTCCCGAGTTTCGGTTTTTCAGTCATTTTTGACCTCCTTTCTGAAAGTATCAAATCTGATTTTTCGATATTATTATAGCATAGTATTACTACATCTGTCAATGGTTTTGTATATTGACTTGAAAAAGCAAAGTAAATGGTGTAAGAAACATACGGTGCATAAAGAAGTAAAGAAGTAATATACCAATATAATGAGAAGAAAAGACCTTATTATAAAGTGTCTAATTGAACTAGTTATTTTAATTATTCTGATTTTCTGATTTGGTTATTGTTTCTTGGTTATTGGTTATTTCACTTCATGGGGGCGTAGTTTAGTGGTAAAATAGCGGTCTCCAAAACCGCGGTCGGGGGTTCGATTCCCTCCGCCCCTGCTAAATAAAAAAATTTTATTTATCTTTAAATTAAACTTACTGTCTTGGATTGATGTCTTGATATCGGAAAGGAGGTGTTTAATGAAAGAAGAAGAAAAAGAGTTGGATTTAGTGATTAAAGTTTTAGAAAAAGAAATTAGGAGTCTTCCTTCTCTTAATGAAATTGAGCTGGAAGAAATTGCTTTACGGCAAGCACTTTATAGAATTATAGATTATTTTAAAAGAAAGAGAGCAAATGGAAAATAGCGGTAAAACAGCCGCTATTTTTATTTGAGGTTGACAATACAAAAAAGTTTTTCTACACTAAAATTAGACCAATGGTCTATTAATCAATATTAAATAATATGAAGACAAAACCAAATAAAGAAAAAATAGTGAACACAGCAGAAAAATTATTCATTAAAAAAGGCTACGAATGTGTTTCTGTGAATGAAATTATTCGTGAAGCAAGAATAGCAAAAGGAACTTTTTATCATTATTTTAAAAGCAAAGAAGATGTGTTAGACGCTTTAATAAATAAGGTAACAGCACAGATAAACGAAAAATTGGAATTAATAATAGAGAGAACCGATTTAGATTCTTTAGAAAAACTGACTAAATGTTTTGGGGCAATATTGGCTTATAAAAAAGTACACAGGAAATTAATGAAAGTTTTGTTTCAGGCAATTTTCAGAAAACAGAATATTGTGATGTTTTATAAAATACAGCAAAAAAGCTATCAGTTTTTTGTTCCTGTTTTGGCTAAAATTATCGAACAGGGCAAAAAAGAAGGGATTTTTCGGGTTTCTAATTTTCGAGAGGTGGCTGAGGTTATTTCCTGCCTCTTGGTCTACTATTTGGGCAGTGCTATGTTTTTAATGATTGATAAAAAAGACTTGAATTCAATTTATAGAAATATAAGCAAAAAGACAAGAGTTTTTGAGCAAATAACTTGGACACTTTTGGGAGTTGAAACCAAAAGAGACTTAATTAATAAAAAAGACCAATTAATTTTATTAAAAAATGTGTTAAAATTTAACTAATAAATAATATGATTCCTGTGAAAAATTTTGATATTTTACACAGGAAATATAAATTTATGATAAAAATAGAACCAAATAAGAGAAATAAAATTGTAGGATTTGTTATTATAATTATTATAATTTTTATTATCTTTAGTCTGTTGAATAAAAACAAGGAACCTGAATATAGTTATGCCGAAGTCAAAAAAGGAACAATAATTGAAGAAATCTCAGCTACTGGAACAGTAAAGGCAGTCCAGGACATAAGCCTTCGTTTTAAAGTAGGAGGGGTGGTAGAAAAGATTTATGTAAAAGAAGGGCAAGATGTTAAAGCTGGAGATTTGTTAATAAAATTAGACACAGGTGAATTTTATTCTCAGTATCTTCAGGCAAAAGCTGATTACAAACAAGCAAAAGCTGAGTTAGATAAATTATTGGTCGGGCCTAGCGAGGAAGAGGTTCGGGTAGCAGAGCAGACCGTAGAAAAAAATTACGATTATTTACAAGACACTAAAAAGAAGGCAGAAGTAGATCTGGCTAAGGATTACGATGATGCTGTTGATGCTATAAACAATGCTTATTTTTACGCTGATAAGGCAATGAAGAAGCTTAACACAATTTTTGATGAGAACACCTTGTACAAAGATTATCGAAGTGACCTAGTTTTTAGAGACATAGAAATGAAATATCATGTTAAAGAAGAAAAAAATAAAGCAGATATAGCCTTTACGGAATTTAAAAATATAGTATCTGAGATAAAAGCCCATCCCGAACCGAGCAAACTTGATGATTCTTTTGAAGAAATATTTTCTAACCTGGAAGTTATTCGGGACACTCTAGACTCTGCCTCTCTGCTTATTGATTTAGTAATAATTTATGAAGATTATTCTCAAACTCAATGGGATACTGATAAGGACAACATAGAAGCAGGCAGAACAGCAATAAATACAGCAATAACTGATGTTCTTAATGCTAAACAAGCAATTGAAGAACAAAAAATCACAAACCAAAAAAATATTAACACAGCTGAAAATGATTATAAAAAAGCTGTAGAGGAATTAAATAAACTGAAAGCTAAACCTCGAGATGTAGAAATTGCCATTTATCAAGCAAAGGTAGATAAGGCCTATGCTTTATTGCTTGAGGCTCAAAAAAAATTGAGCGATGCTACGTTGACTTCTCCAATTAATGGCAAAGTTGCTAAAATAGACATTAAAATAGGAGAATTAGTAACGGCTAATGGTGATTCAGTTATTTCTTTAATTTCTTCTAACAAATTTGAAATAGAAGCAGATATTTCCGAGGCAGATATTGGGAAAGTAGAAATAGGCGACCCTGTTTTGATTTCCTTAGATGCTTTTCCTGAAAAGATTTATACTGGTAGAGTTGGAGAAATAGAACCAGTTGAAACAATTATTGAAGGAGTTGTATATTACAGAACAACAATTGTTTTTGATGAATTAGAAAAGGGAATAAAACCAGGAATGAGCGCTGATGTAACTATTCAAACAGATAAAAAGGAAAATGTTCTTTACATACCTTATCGAGCCCTAATTTATAAAGGCAGCAAAAAATTCGTTAGGGTGTTTGAGGGAAATGAAATTAAAGAAAAAGAAGTTAAAACAGGCATTAGAGATAATGAAGGAAACATTGAAGTTGTAGAGGGACTAAAAGAAAAAGAAAAAGTAGTAATTTATACAAGAGAGAAATAAAAAGACTATGATGGAGGTGGTAAATTTAGAAAAAAAATATTATGATGATTCAATTGTAACAACCGCTTTGAACGGCGTTTCTTTTTCAATTAAAAAAGGGGAATTTGTAGCAATAGTAGGCCCTTCTGGTTCTGGAAAATCAACTTTAATGCATATAATGGGTTTTTTAGACAGGCCTACCTCTGGCACTTATAGGTTTAAAGGAAAAAGTATAGACAGCTTGACAGATGATGAGTTGGCCTATATTAGAAATCAAGAAATGGGTTTTGTTTTTCAGTTTTTTAATCTTCTTCCGAGGACTACAGTATTTGATAATGTAAAGTTGCCGTTAATTTATTCTAAAATACCCAATAAAAAGAAAAATGAAATGGTAAAAGAAGCTATCAAGGCAGTAGGCTTGTCCCATAGAATAAATCATCTTTCTAATCAGCTTTCAGGAGGAGAACAACAAAGAGTGGCTATAGCCAGAGCAATAGTTAATCATCCGGCAGTAATTTTTGCTGACGAGCCAACAGGAAATTTAGACAGCAAATCAGGCCAGCAAATAATGGAAATACTTCAGGAGCTTAATGTTCGGGGTCATACTATTGTTTTGGTTACTCATGAAAAATATACATCAGAAATGGCAAGAAGGATTATAGAAATGAAAGACGGAAAAGTTGTTAATGAAAAAGAAATAAACCGCCCCCGGCTGGCCAAAGATGGTTTTGTGAAATAATTTATTTAAAATATGCAGATTTTTGAAATTATTAAAATTTCATTTAATGCCTTAAAAACGAACAAAACCCGTTCTGCTTTGACTATTCTCGGTATTGTTATCGGGATTGCTTCGGTAATTATTATGATGTCTTTAGGGCGAGGTGCTCAGAATTTGATTCTCGGTCAGATCCAAACAATGGGCTCGAATTTAATCTATATTGAGCCGGGCTCTTTTGATCCTAAAAGGGGAGTAGATATTATGCAGTCAACATTAGAAGAAATGAGCATTAAAACTCTTAAAGTTAAAGACGCCGAAGCAATTAAAAAACATCCTTTTGCTGAGATGGTTTCGCCGAGTGTTTATGGTACAGCAAGGGTAGTATATCAAAACCAAGACGAAAAAATTACCTTTATGGGAGTAACACCAGAAGCATATATTATAGATGATTGGTGGACAATAAAAGGAAGAACGATTGATGAGCAAGATGTAAAAGAAGCAGCTAAAGTAGCCACTTTAGGATATAAACTTGCTCAAGACTTGTTTGGACAAGAAAACCCAATTGGAAAAACAATCAGAATTAAGAAGGTTAATCTTAGAGTAATAGGAGTAATGGAAGAAAGAGGCATGGAAATGTTTCAAAATTTTGATGAATATGTTTATGTTCCACTGACAACTGCCCAGAAGTTTTTATTAGGGATTGACCATTTAAACTTAATTACGGTTAGGGCTATAAATGCAGATGTAATTGACCCTTTAATTGAAGATATCCGTTTAATCCTAAGAGAAAATCATAATATATATAATCCAGAAGGAGATTTATCAAAAGATGATTTTAAAGTTATGAGCCAGGTTGAGGCATCTAATATGATGAGTCAGGTTACTGGTGTTCTTACAGCCTTTCTTTCTTCAATAGCTGCTATTGCCCTGGTTGTTGGTGGGGTAGGGATTATGAATATAATGCTGGTTTCAGTTACTGAAAGAACGCGTGAAATAGGATTAAGAAAAGCAGTAGGAGCAAGAAAAAAAGATATTCTTATCCAGTTTTTAGTTGAAGCAGTTACCCTGACTGTTGTGGGAGGAATAATTGGCTTAATAACTGGATTGGCAGTTTCTTTTGCTGCTTCTATTGGTTTGAGTAAAGTTTTAAACACCAATTGGGCTTTTGCTGTTCCTTTTAGTGCGGTAATATTAGCTTTGGGGGTTCCTACTATTGTAGGTTTAATTTTTGGAATTTATCCAGCCAAGAAAGCAGCTAACCTGAATCCAATAGAAGCTTTGCGGTATGAGTAAAATTAATTAGATAAGCATTTTTTAAGTTCTTTGAAAATTTAAAAAGGAGGGAGAAATGAGCAAAACAGCAAGAATTATTGTAAAAATACTATTACTGATAATAATTCTTTTCTTGATTGTTTTAGCATTAGGCAAATCCCAAACAGTCGTAAATTTGCAGGAATATCAAGACCTAATAGAAGAGTTGCAAAAAGTAGGATTTTCTATTGAAGAGATAAATAAGCTTTTATTAGATGCGAGAGTTAAATTTTATCCTGACATTTTAAAAAAAATTAAAAAAACAAAAGTCCCAAATTATCTTTCTTCAAAGTCTAGATTATTAAAGAAGTACTCTTTAAAAGAAGGCAGAGCTTTTATTAAAAAAAATCAAAAAATACTTCAAGAAGTGGAAGATAAATACAGGATAGAAAAAGAAATTTTGACCGCTATTCTAAAAATAGAAAGTGACTTTGGTAGAACAAAAGGAAAGCATCAGGTTTTTGGTGTTTATAATAGTATAATTTATTATAGTAAAAACGATGTTATTTTAAGACGATGGGCAGTAAAAGAGTTAGTCTCTTTTCTTGTTTTGTGTAAGAGAAATCGATTTGACCCTTTTGAGGTAAAAGGATCATGGGCTGGTGCTATAGGTATTGCTCAATTTCTTCCAAGCAGTTATTTAAAGTATGGCATTGATGCTGATAAAGATGGAATGGTTAATCTTTTTTCTTTAAAAGATTCCCTGTATAGTATTGCCCACTATTTGGTTAAGCATGGCTGGTTTATAGACAAAAAGAAGGCGCTATATGCATATAATCATAGCAAGAATTATGTAGAAGGAGTTTTAGCTTATGCCTTCAGGTTGAATCCCGAAAAATTTAAAGCAAAAACTAGGTAGTAAACTACCTAGTTTTTTATTGTTTGTTTATTGAAAGTTTTTTGGTGCTAATAAATATATCAAGTCTTTAGTTAACCGCGGACAAAAAAGCCATCTTGTTAGCTAGTTGATAATAGATAATTATAGACGATTTATTCTTTTTGTGTTATAATTTCTAAAAATCGTTCTTTGTTAATACTAATGAATTAATTAAAGGAGGTATAATATAGTGAGTTTTACAGATTTAACATATAGATTGATATTAATTTTATCAAAGTTAATTTTTCAACCAACAATTGTTAAGGTTGAAGGAAAAGAGAATCTGCCGAAAAACAAGGGTTTCATTATTGCTGCAAACCATGTAAATTCATTTGATCCTTTCGTAATTGGAGTAGCTCTTGGTGATGTTCTAACAAAAACTTTTCTCAGTAAAGGAAAGAAACTTTTTTATATAGGTGACCTTGCTTTAAGAAAAAGAATTTATTCATTTTTTCTGGGGCAAAACCTTGGCTATTTGCCTGCTAAAAAAGATAGTGTTAATATAGCAGTCCAGCTTTTGAGAGCAGGGAATATTATAGGAATCTTTCCAGAAGGTCACCGAACAAGGGGTAGTAAGTTATTAAAAGGAAAAAAAGGAGTAGGTTTTATAGCTCTTCTTTCGGGTGCACCAGTAATTCCTACAGCTTGTTTTGGTTTGCCAAGTTTTGGATTTTCTCAAGGGCTAAAATCATTAATTTCATCTAAGAAAGTAATTTTTGGACCACAGCTAGAGTTTTTTACGAAAGATTATAATTACTTAATACAGCATCTAGCAGTTGTTGAGCAAGCAGTTGATATGATAATGCTAGAAATAGCGAAGCTTAAAGAATTACGATACGAATTTTAAAAACCAAGCTTAAGCTTGGTTTTTAAAATTTCTATTTTTAACTACTTAAAAATATTGTATAATTAAAATATGCTAATAAATGTAAAACAATCTATAATTGTCCAATTTTGGGTCTGGTATTATACAGAAGCAGTTAAGTCTTTAATAAAAATTTGGTTTGATTTTATAAGATTTGTCAAAGAGTATTATTCTATTCCTTTATTGTTAAAAACATTGTTTTCTCCCTGGAGAAGAGATATAACCAAGAAACCTAGAGGCTTTGACCTTAAAAAACTTTTTGAGGCACTTGCCTTTAATGCAATATCCCGAGGGTTTGGGTTTATAGCGAGGTTTTTTACAATAATGTTGGGTTTAATAAATCTATTTGGGGTTTTAATCTTGGGCTTTTTGGCTTTAATTCTTTGGATTTTCTTGCCATTTATTCTTTTAGGTCTTATTCTAACTGGTTTTATTTTATTGTTTTAATCTTAAAATCAAATGACATTTGATATATACAATACTACAGTTTATCAGGCAGTACAAACAGCCAAAAGATTCCCGTTAAAAGCTTTAAAAATAGTTAACTGGTGTCTTTTGTTTTTTATTTTAATCTTAACCCAATCTTTAATAGGAGGGGCCAGTATTTTTAATCTAGCCAGTAATCAAGCTGTAGGTTTGATTTGTATAGGGCTAAGTTTATTAATTTTTAACTGGGTTTGGATATTATTTTTTAAAAATGCTCTTAAAGAAAACATTTTTTTAAAACCTTCGTTAAAAGAAGCCATAGAAATTTTAGGCATTGACCAAATAAATTTAGCTAGATACTTAGATTTTGATCTTGCTTTTGCTTTGATTGATGCTCTTAATTTTTGCAAGAAAAAGAAAAAATTTCCTCTTTCTCCTATTTATATAATTTTTTATTTATTTAAAAGTGAAAAAGTCAGAAGAGTGTTTAATAAATTAGGAATTACCCGTCAGGAAATAAAAAATCTTTTTAACAGCATTCCTCAGAAAGAAACTAAAATTTTGTATGATTCTACCTTTCAAAAAGTTTTAAAGCAAGCAGCTCATCAGGCAATGGAAAATTTCCACAAGCAGATAGAGGTAAGAGATTTTTTAGTGGCTGCAGCTGAGTTTGATAGCAATTTTGAAAGGTTTTTATTTGACAAAGACTTGGAAGCAGGTGATTTAGATCATGTAATTGCCTGGGATGATTTTATTACCTATGAAGCTGATTGGAAAAAGAAATTTTGGAAGCTAGATAATTTGTTGAGGAAACCAGGGATAGGTAAACATTGGGCAGCTGGTTATACGGTTAATGTAGATAAATACGCCACTGATATTACTGAACTTATAAAAGAAAAAGATATTGCTCTTCATGTTATTGGAAGAAGAAGAGAAATAGAAGAAATTGAACGAATTCTTTCTCGCAGTAAGGAAAACAATGTTTTAGTTATAGGCAAGCCGGGTGGTGGTCGTTCAACTATTGTTTATAGTTTTGCCAAAAGAGTACTTGAGGGAAGGTCTTTGCCAGTTTTGAACTATAGACGAGTATTAGAATTAAACATGCAAGCTTTGTTTTCTGGACTAAAGACAAAAGGAGAGGTATTGGAGCGTTTAAATATAGTTTTTTCAGAAGCAGTTAATGCCGGGAATATAATTTTGATTATAGATGATATTCACAATTATATAGGACATCAAGAGAGTGTTGGAGGAATAGATCTTTCTTCGGCGTTGATTCCTTATTTGTCTTCACCGGATCTTCAGATAATTGGAATTACTACTTTTGAAGGTTTTCACAAGAACATTGAAACCAATCCTGCAATAATGAATTTTTTTGACAAGATAGAAATCCAAGAACCACCAAAAGAAGAAACAATGTTTATTTTAGAAGACCTATTACCTAAATTTGAAAAAAGGTATGGCTTACAAGTGGAATATAAGGCACTGAAAGCAATTGTGGAACTTACTGATAGGTTTATTCAAGATGTTCCTTTTCCAGAAAAAGCCATTGACCTTTTAGATGAGGTAATGATTTATGTAAAAACAAAAAGTGATTCTAATAAAGTTTTGGCTAGACATGTAACTGAAGTTATTTCTCAAAAAACAAAAATTCCAGCTGGGGAAATTCAGAAACCAGAAAGAGAAAAGCTTTTAAATTTAGAAGACCTGCTGCATAGGCGAATAGTTAATCAAGAAGAAGCAGTTAATGCTTTGGCAGATGCTATGCGTCGGGCAAGAGCAGGAGTGTCAGAGACCAGAAGGCCGATTGGCACCTTTCTCTTTTTAGGACCAACAGGGGTAGGAAAAACAGAAACCTGTAAAGCTCTTGCAGAGTCATATTTTGGTTCTGAAAAAAGAATGATTAGATTTGATATGTCTGAATTTCAAACACCTTCTGCAATAAATAGGTTAATAGGAAGTCCTGATGGAAAAGAACAGGGTTTATTAACAAACACAATAAGAGAAAGACCATTTTCTTTGGTTTTGTTGGATGAAATTGAAAAGGCTCATCCTAATATTTTAAATTTATTTTTACAGGTTTTAGATGAGGGAAGGCTGACCGATGCTTTGGGAAGAACCGTGAGTTTTTGCAATGCTATTATAGTTGGCACTTCTAATGCCGGAGCTGAATTTATAAGGAGATATGTTGAGGAAAAAAAGGATTATGCTTATTCTTTCTTTCAAAAAGAGCTTTTAGAGTATCTTTTAAGGGAAGAAATTTTTAGACCAGAGTTTATAAATCGATTTGATGCTGTTTTAACCTTTAAACCTCTTACCAAGGAACATTTGATCAAAGTAGCTATTTTAATGCTGGAAAGATTAAACAGGAGGCTAAATAAAACCCAAGGAGTTCAACTTATTATCACAAGAGAACTGGCTCAGAGAGTAGTAGACTTAGGTTATAGTCCTGAATTCGGAGCACGACCAATGAATAGAGTAATTCAGGATAAAATAGAAAGCCAAATTGCTAAGAAAATTCTTCAAGGAAAGCTAAAAAGAGGAGATGTAATAGAAATAAAACCAGAGGAAATATAGAATAGTCATTTGTGGAAAACTTAGTAAAAATCCAAAAAAATTGGCTTTACAAAGCCAAATTTTTTTATACAAAAATCAATATTGACAAAAAGGCTTTTAGTGGAATAAAATTACAGTGTAGTGGTAAATTGTGGATAAATGTGTTAATAACTTAAAGAATCTGTGGATAACTAGATATTCTAAAAATAAAAATGCTCATAGGAGAATATAAACACACAATAGACAATAAAAAAAGACTAGCCATACCATCAAAATTAAGAAGGGAAATAGGTGCAAAAATGGTAATAACAAGAGGTTTAGATAACTGTTTGTTTGTTTTTCCTCTTAATCAATGGAATAAATTAGTAGAGAAGTTGAGTCAATTACCCCTTGGCCAAAAAGATAGTCGAGGTTTTGTTAGGCTTATGTTAGCTGGAGCAAGCGAGGTAGAAATAGACAAGCTTGGTAGAATACTTATTCCTGATTATTTAAAGACTTATGCTGGTCTAAAGAAAAACGTGGTTATTGTTGGTGTCTATAATCGTTTGGAAATTTGGGATGAAACCAAGTGGAAATTATTTAGCAAAACAACAGAAAAAGAAGTAGACAATATGGCAGAAAGATTAGGAGAGTTGGGTATTTAATTGACAAAATTTATGCATATTCCTGTTCTTTTAAATGAGGTTATTTACTACTTACAACCAAAAAGAGGAAAAAACTTTGTTGATTGTACTCTTGGAGAAGGCGGTCATGCCCAAGCACTTTTAGAGAAAATTAAGCCAGAAGGAAAGGTTTTGGGCATAGACCTTGACCCTGAAGCATTAAGGAAATTAAAACCAACAAAAAATTTATTGCTCTTTAAAGGAAATTTTAAAGACCTTAAAACTATTGTCAAAAAGACAGGTCTTAAGCCTATTAATGGAGTATTATTTGATTTAGGATTGTCTTCTGGACAACTAGAGGAGAGTGGAAAAGGTTTTTCCTATAAAAAAGATGAACCTTTGGATATGAGAATTGATAGTAGTTTAAATTTAACAGCCAAGGAAATAATAAATAAATGGTCTTTTGAAGATTTATATAAAATTTTTAAGGAATACGGAGAAGAAAAATTTAGTCGGCGGATTGCCAAGAAAATTATAGAGAAGAGGAAAGAGGAAATAATCCAAAGCACTTTTCAATTAAAGAAAGTTATTTTACAAGCCATTCCTTTCAGTGAAACAAAAAGAGGAAGGAGCGACAGGGTTTTAGCTAGAATTTTTCAAGCCCTAAGAATTGTTGTGAATGATGAACTAGAGAACTTAAAACAGGGATTGATACAGGCAGTTGACATTCTTGATTCAGGAGGAAGGTTGGTAGTAATTTCGTTTCATTCTTTAGAGGATAGAATAGTCAAAAGATTTTTAAAAGAAAAGCAGAAAGAAGGGTTTTTAAAAATTTTAACTAAAAAGCCAATAACCCCTTCAGCAAAAGAAATTATAAATAATCCTAAAAGTAGAAGTGCAAAACTAAGAGTAGCTGTCAAGTTATAAAATTAATTAAAATCGGGGTTTTAACCCAAGATTATTCTTGGGTCCTTAGGTGGGGAGCGTCCCCCACCCAAAGACCTGAGAAAATTTAAAAAGAGATATGTCTTACGTTCTATCTCCAGCTCAAAAAAGTATTTATTGCTTAAAAACAAGAAGGGTTAGTCGAAGATATTCGGCAGGATTGGTTTATAGAAAAAAGATTGCCTACGGCTTAATTTTTGCCATAATTTTTTTGTTTGTTTTTTATATATTTCAGACAAATAGTATTTCTTCAGACAGCTACAAACTTCAAGAATATCAGAAAAAACTTTCTCTTTTACAGGATGAACAAAGAAGTCTTCAATTAAAACTTTCTGAAGTTAGGTCATTAAGCTTTCTTAAACATAAAATAGAGGAGTTAAATATGGTTCAGGCCCAAAAAATTGAGCACCTCTCTCCAGCAACAGAAATGGCTGTTAAATAATTTATAATCACCATTTATGATTGATGATGTTCGTTATCGTTTTACAGTTTTAATGATTTGTTTAATGGGCTTTATTTTAATTTTTAAATTATTTAATCTTCAGGTTTTAAAATACGATTTTTATAAAGAAGCAGCAGCAGGACAACATCAAACTTATCAAGTACTTTCTCCTAAAAGAGGAGAGATTTTTATTAAAGACAGGTTTTACAAAGAAGGTGATTCTTTAGTTAATCTTTTTCCTGTAGCCATAAATAAAGAGTGGAAAATGATTTATGCTGAACCAAAAAATATTAAGGACCCAAAAAAAACAACTGAAATTTTAATAGAACTTCTAGACCTAGAAAGAGATGACCTAAGAGCAAAATTAGAGAAAAAAAACGACCCTTATGAACCAATAATGCATAAAGTTCCCCAGGAAACAGCTCAGAAAATAGCAGAGCTAAACTTGCCTGGGATAAAACTTGCTTCAGAGAATTGGCGTTTTTATCCAGCAAAAACTTTTATAAGTCATGTGCTCGGCTTTGTGGGATTTTTAGAAAATGATTTAAAGGGTCAATATGGAGTAGAGGGTTATTATGATAAAATATTAAGCGGAAAACATGGTTATTTAGAAGGAGAAAAAGATGTAATGGGTCGAATTATTAACATTGCCAAGAGTCAACTCCAGCCAGCCCAAGATGGGGCAGACCTTATTTTAACAATTGATTCTAATATCCAATTTTTTATTGAGGAAAAACTTAAGGAGACCATTGAGCGTTTAGAGGCAGAAGGGGGAACAATCATTGTTGAAGATCCTAGAACTGGTGAAATCAAAGCTTTGGCTAATTGGCCTACATTTGATCCGAACAATTATTCAAAAGTAGAGGATATAAGCATTTTTCTAAATCCAGCTATCCATAATTTATTTGAACCCGGTTCAATTTTTAAGCCCTTTACCATGGCTATAGCTCTGGACAAACATTTAATAACACCGGAGACAACCTATGAAGATAAAGGTTATATAGTAATCGACGGGCATAAAATCCGCAACTCCCACGATAAACCAGAAGGTGTTCAAACAATGACTCAGGTTTTAGAAAAATCTTTAAATACAGGAGCAATTTTTGTTCAGCAACTTATAGATAAGAAAACTTTTAAAGAATATTTAGAAAAGTTTGGCTTTAATAAAAAAACGGGAATTGATCTCCAAGGAGAGACAACGGGAAACCTTGCTAATTTAAACACAAAACGAGATATAGAATATGCCACAGCTTCTTTTGGCCAAGGAATTGCGATTACTCCTATAGAGCTTATTGCAGGGCTTTCTGCTTTTGCTAACAAAGGGAAAATAATGCAGCCCCATGTTGTAGAAAAAATAATCTTCAGCAATGGCAAAGAAAAAAAGATAGAACCAAAACTGTTAAGCCAACCCATTTCTTCGAAAACAGCCTTTGAAGTTACAAAGATGATGGTTAGTGTAGTAGAGAACGGATATGGCAAGAAAGCAGGAGTAGAAGGATATTTTATAGCCGGCAAGACCGGAACCGCCCAGGTGCCAAGAGAAGACCGCCGGGGTTATTCGGATAAAACGATTCATTCCTTTGGAGGGTTTTTTCCTGCTTTTGATCCTCGTTTTGTTCTCTTGGTGAAAATTGATAACCCTAAAGGGATTCGTTTTGCTGCTGATTCAGTAGCTCCAGTTTTTAGAGAAATAGCTGAGTATATTTTAAACTATTATGAAATCCCACCAACGCGATAATATTCTATCTACAAATAAGTATCCTAATCTACGAATGAATTCGAATTCACAAATTCGTAGATTAGTAGTCAATTCGTAGATTTGGATATAAAATTCGTAGCATTCGGATAATACAATGCGAAAGATTCTTCAATTTATTTTAAAAATACTTGCCAGATTGGTTCTCTGGAAATATAAACCAGTTATTGTAGCAGTTACTGGTAGCGTTGGTAAAACCTCAACCAAAGAGGCAATTTATACTATTCTTAAGAATCATTTTGGCGAGAGAGAAGTTCGGAGAAATCAACGCAATTATAATAACGAAATCGGTGTTCCTTTAACTATTTTTGGTCTAGAAAGCGGAGGAAAAAATCTATTTATTTGGTGCTTAAGATTTTTAAAAGTGTTTTGGATGCTCGTATTTAAGCAGAAGTATCCTAAAATTTTAGTTGTAGAAATGGGAGCAGATAAGCCAGGAGATATTGAATATCTTACTAGCTTCATAAAGCCAAATATTAGTGTAATTACAGCAATTGGAGAAGTGCCTGTTCATGTAGAGTTTTTTGAAAGTCCTCAACAATTAGCCCTGGAAAAGAAAAAATTAATAGATGTTTTGGATAAAAAAGGAATAGCGGTGTTAAATTATGATGACCCTATGGTTTATCAAATGGGTAAAGATAAGAAGTGTAAAATAATAACTTATGGATTTAGCGAAGGAGCTGATGTACGAGCTATAAATTATGAGACAAGATTAGCAAATTCTGAAGATTCTCATGTGTATGGATTTACTGGGTTTAAGGCTTTTTTTAAGGGTAGTCTTGTTCCGGTTAAGCTAAATAATGTTCTTGGGAAACATCAAATTTATCCTGCCTTAGCCGGGATTAGTGTTGGTTTGGTTTTTGGTTTAAATTTAATTGAAATGTCAGAGGCTCTCAACCGAGATTACCAGACTTTACCGGGAAGAATGAAGCTTATTAAGGGAATAAAAAACACTTTAATCATTGATGATACTTATAATGCAGCACCTTTATCTACTTCAGCGGCAATCAAAACATTAAGAGAGGTATCTGAACAAAAACAGGGCTCAAGAACCATTGCGGTATTAGGAGATATGTTAGAATTAGGAAGATATGCTCCTGAGGTCCATGAAGAAATTGGCCGAGAGGCAGCTGAAGCAGTGGATTATCTTTTAACTGTAGGCGAGAGAGCTAAATTTATAGCAGAAGGAGCCATAAAAAAAGGCTTGGCCAAGGATAGGCTTTTTAGTTTTTGTACATCTGAAGAAGCAGGAAAATTTCTTCAAGATTTATTAAAAGAAAATGATATAATTCTGGTTAAAGGCTCTAGGGCTATGAAGATGGAAAAGGTGGTAGAAGAAATAATGAGTGAACCAGAAAGGGCCAAAACCCTGTTAGTTTAAAACAGCAAACCTTTGTGACGAGGAAAGACCTCGTTACAAAATGTCTAATTATTCTAATTAACCTAATCAAATCCTAATGTCTAATGACTAATGTCTAAT
>CAZVDC010000002.1:0-29293 GCA_964625995.1 uncultured Candidatus Saccharibacteria bacterium | reverse complement strand
AATTAGAATAATTAGGTTAATTAGACATTATGTAACGAGGTCTTTCCTCGTTACATTATTTTTGGCTTTATAAAGCCAAATTTTCTTGCTTTTCTACTATTTAAAGATTGTATGACGAGATTTGTAACGAGGAAAGACCTCGTTACATTTTGGTAAAATCTATGTAACAAGGTTTTTCTATTCTGTAAATAACATTCATAGGATGACTTTATTACATTAACTTTATTACATGAAATTTCTGGATTGTAGTTATATAGAAAAGTTTTTGGTTGACTTTAGATAAAATTTTTGTCAAAATTTTGATTGTATGGCAGGGCATTCTAAATGGGCAAATATAAAATATAGAAAAGAACTAGTTGATAAAAGAAAAAGCAAAATCTTTAGCAAATTAGCAAAGATGATATCTATTGCTGCGCGTAATGGAAAAGATCCTGAAACTAATCCTGCTCTTAGATTAGCAATAGAAAAGGCAAGGTCAGTAAATATGCCCAATAGTAACATAGAGAAAGCAATAAAAAGAGGAGCTGGTGAAACTAAAGAAGGTCAACTTGAAGAAATAGTTTATGAAGGTTATGGTCCCGGAGGAATTCAATTATTAATTGAAGCCATTACTGATAATAAAAATAGAACAACTTCTGAAATAAGACATCTCCTTGGTAAATACAATGGCCGATTAGCAGAAAGCGGAAGTGTTAAATGGAACTTTAACCAAATGGGGGTAGTTTCAATAGCTCTTGATAAGCAAGAAAAAAATAAAGAAGAATTAGAGCTAATTGCAATTGATTCAGGTGCTGAAGATGTTAAGTGGAAAAATAATATTTTGGAAATTTATATAAAGCCGGAAAACTTAGAAAAAGCAAAACAATTTTTACGAGAGAAAAATATTGTGATAGAAGATTCAAGCCTGGACTGGATTCCAAAAAATGAAATAGAAATAAAAGATGAATCAACTAAAAAACAATTAGAAGATCTTTTTGAAGCCTTAGATGAGAATGATGATGTCAAAGAAATATATTCAAATGTTAAATTATAAAATTGATCTAATTGTTCTAATGTCTAATTTCTAATTAACCTAATCAAACTCCAATGTCTAATGTTTAAAATCAAAATGTAACGAGGCCTTTCCTCGTTACATTCCTTAATTTTTAATTTTTAATTTATGATAATCATTGGCATTGACCCCGGAACTGCAACCACTGGTTTTGGGGTTATAAAAAAAACAAAAAATGATAAGCTCGAACTAATAGAATACGGTTGTATTACCACAGAAAAAAATTTAAACTCAGCAAAAAGATTAGAAAAACTTTACAAAGAAATAACAAACCTTATTAAAAAATATAAACCTGATATTGTTGCAGTTGAAGATATTTTCTTTTTTAAAAATCTAAAAACAGCAATAAAAGTAAGTCAAGCTCGGGGAGTAATATTGCTAAGTATAATTAAAAATAAAGCAAAATTATTGGAGTTCACTCCTCTTCAAATAAAACAAGCTGTTGCTTGTTATGGCCGGGCAGATAAAAATCAAGTTCAGCAAATGGTAAAAACTCTTCTTAATTTAAAAAAAATTCCCAAACCTGATGATGCTGCTGATGCTTTAGCAATTGCAATTTGCGCAGCTAATACTTATAATTCAATAGAAATAAATAATAAGCCCAAGCAATAAGTTTTTACTATTTTTATTAAATAATTCTTTTCTTATTGTTTGGGTTTACTCTTATGTCTTACATTATCCAATATATGACAACCCATGGGGTTCCCGAATTATCTTTAGCTTTTTTCCTAATGCTGCCTGTTGCAGCAACTCTAATTAGCTTTGCCCGACAGGTTTTGGGCATTAAGGCATTTGGTTTATATATTCCCTTAATTACTACTTTTGCCTTCTTAGCAACCGGAATTAAGTATGGGGTCTTTTTGTTCTTAATAATAGTGATTATAGGAACTTTGTTTAGATATCTTTTAAGAAAAGCTCATCTTTTATACTTGCCTAGAATGGCCTTAACATTGATTTTAATTACTATTTCTATTTATATTATATTTGTCTTAGCTGTTTATTTAGGAAAAACTAGCTTTATCCGGGTTTCTATTTTTCCAGTTTTGATTCTTATCATTTTATCTGAAAAATTTATCAACACTCAAATCCGATTAGGAAACAAAATAGCAATAATTTCTACCATAGAAACATTACTCATTTCTATTGCCTGTTATTATCTCATTAGTTGGCAATCTTTTCAAAATATCGCTCTTCAATATCCTCTTATCTTTATTGCTGTTACAATTATTATTAATATCCTCTTGGGACGCTGGGCTGGTCTAAGAATAAGTGAGTTTTTCCGATTTAAAGAAGTAATAGATTATATTGAGGTGCCTAAAAAATAAAAGCTTATGTTTGATATTTTTCGAAAATCGAAACAAATTTTAGGAATCAATAAAAGAAACATAAAGTATATCAAGGTTTTTAATTCAAAAAGAGCAATAAAAATAGCTGACAATAAACTTTTAGCAAAAAATATTTTAATCAAACATTCAATCCCTGTAGCTGATACCTATGCTGTAATAAAAAACAGAAAAGAACTATTCAGTTTTAATTGGCAGGAACTACCCAAAAGCTTTGTTGTTAAACCAAATAGGGGACTGGAAGGAAAGGGGGTTTTAATCCTTTATGGGAGAATCAAAAGAAAAAATGAACAAGAGCCACCAGTTTGGGTAAAAGCAGATAGGAATAGAGTAGATGTTTCTGCTCTCCAAAATCATATTTTAGACATTTTAGACGGTGATTTTTCAAAAGGACAAATTGCTGATGTGGCTATAATAGAAGAAAGATTAAAACTTTTAAGAATGTTTAAACCCTACAGTTATCGAGGGGTGCCGGATATAAGGATTATTGTTTTTAATTCTATCCCGGTTATGGCAGAGTTGCGGCTTCCTACAAAAGAGTCGGAAGGACGTTCTAACTTGTTTTTAGGAGGAATTGGCGTAGGAATTGATATGGCTACAGGAACAACCACTAGTGCTGTTTGGCATGGAAAACTAATAAAATATCTTCCCGGTACTAAAATTCCTCTTTCTGGAATAAAAATTCCTGAATGGAAAAATCTTTTAGAGTTAGCAATAGATTGTCAAAAAGTAACAAAAATTGGATTTTTAGGAGTAGATATTGGAATTGATAGGGAAAAAGGACCAATAGTTTTAGAGCTTAATGCCCGACCCGGGCTTTCTATTCAGGTTGCTAATTTAGCTCCTTTAGGAGTAAGACTAGAAAAAGTTCGTGATTTAAAGGTAAAATCAGTAAGTCAGGCAATCCGCTTATCTCAAGATCTATTTGGAGGAGAAATTGAAGAGGAACTAGAAGAAGTGTCAGGCCGTCGGGTTATTGGAGTTCGAGAACCCATAGAAATAATTGGCAGCAAAGGAGAAAAGTATAAAACTGTAGCCAAAATAGATACCGGGGCTTATAGAAGTAGCATCTGTTATTCTTTGGCTAAAAAACTTGGTTTAAATGAAATTGTAAAATATAAAAAAGTAAGAAGTGCCTTAGGAAAAGAAGAAAGGCCAATAATACGCCTTTCTTTTATCTTAGACAAAAAGAAGGTTTCGACTGAAGCATTTTTAGCAGACCGAGAAGAAATGAAATTTGATATAATTATTGGCAGAAAAGATTTAAAAAAGTTTCTTGTTGACCCAGCAAAAAATGTTTTATTAAAACATCTATAATGTAACGAAGTCTTTCCTCGTTACATCGCCATTAGAAAAAATTTGGCTCTATAAAGCCAAAATTAATGTAACGAGGAAAGACCTCGTTACATTCCTTAATTTTTAATTTTTAATTTTATGATAATTAAAGATTTAACCACTCTTAAAAAATTCTTTCAGGAAAGAGTTAACTTCCCAATTTTTGGAGCGGGAGTCTATGCTTTTCATAGACTGGGCCCAGATGATTTTCTGCCTGACTACAGAATTTTGGCTCTTCGTCGAAGCTTGGAGGGCGAACTAATTAAAAAGGACATTGAAGTTTTGTTTATCGAAAAGAGTTTAGGCAAAAAACATATTTTAGAACCCAGAAATGCTACTACTGTTCTAAAATTAAAAAAAACCAGAAAATACTTGGAAAAATTTAAAAATAATCCCGGAGGAATAAATATTCTGGTTTATAAAACTTCTTTAAAAATGGAAAAAATTTGTAAAGAAAATAACTGGCGATTAATTGCCCCTTCGGCAAGATTTGGCAAAAAGTTCTTAGAAAATAAAATAAACTTCCGTCGTATTCTTGAAGAATTAAAGGTTCCTGTCCCTCCCGGTAAAATAGTATCAATTAAAAATCTCCATTATGGACACCTAATGAATAAATATGGTTTACCTTTCGTGATTCAGCATCCAACTAAAGGAGGGGGGAAAGGAACTTTTTTTATTTATTGCAAGGAAGACTTTGAAAAGGTTTATAAAAATTTAAAAAAACCCGTGAAAGAAGAATTTGAAGAAAAAGAAGAAAAACCGGCTAAAGAAGTAATTGTAGCAAAATATATCCAAGGGCCTTCGCCAAGCTTAACTGGTTGCGTTACTCGCTATGGAATTCTTTCAACAAATCTTCAACACCAAATATTAGATATTCCAGAACTTTACAACCCTGAAAAAGGTTCTGGTCTATTTTGTGGACACGATTGGGCTTCTTCTAACTTTTCTGAAGAAATTAATCAACAAGCTTACGAAATAGTAAATAAAGTTGGCAATTATTTTAAGAGTCTTGGATATAAGGGGATTTTTGGATTAGATTTTGTCTTAGACGAAGAAACTAAAAAACTTTATGTAACTGAAACAAACCCTCGTCTCTTAGGTTCGTTTCCAACGATTTCAATGATTCAAGTTTATAACAACGAGCCTCCAATTCTTGCTTTCCATATTTTAGAATATCTTAATATAGACTACCAAATAGATTTAGAAACAATAAACCAACAAATGAGAAAGAAAAAACCCGGGGCCCAAATGATTTTACATAATCTTACGGGAAAATGGAGTAAAATTAAAAAAACCCTAAAAGCTGGAATTTATCAATTAGATAATAATAAATTAAAATATTTAAGACCTGGTTATAAATTTCAACACTTAAAAAATGACTCTGAATTTTTGCTCACTGAAGGAATTTTAGTTAAAGGATCGCCCTTGAGTCCAAATAGACGATTAGGAAGAGTTATCACTCAAAGCAGTGTTCTTCAAGATTATAACCAACTCAATTCCTGGGGAAAAACTGTAGCAGAAACAACTTATCAATCTTTTAAAATAAAACCGGTAAGGTTTATTAAAATTAAAAAATTTTTCAAGCCCCATTTTTTAGCTAAAGGATAAAAATTAAAAACCCCTTTCAGGGGTTTTTAAAAAAAATAAATAAGGTCCCTTATTGCTTTTATTTTTTAACAATTCGGAGGAAACGCCTTTTTCCTACTTGTAAAACCATTCCCGATTGTATTTTTATTTTTTGTCTCCAGCTATTTATAACCCTATTATTTATCCGTACAGCCCCTTGTTCAACTAACCTTTTTGCTTCTGATTTAGAGGAGGTTAATTTTGCCTCTATAAGTAAGTCTAAAATACTAGCTTTAGTAAGTTTACTTTTATAATAAGGCATCTTGCTTGGTAAACTTTTTTCTTTAAATATACGATTAAATTCTCGCTCGGCTTCAATGGCAGCTTTTTTACTATGATGAATAGAAACTATTTCTCTAGCTAAAACAGCTTTAAGGTCTCTAGGATTTGTTTTTTTATTTTTGAGCTCTAGTTCTATCTCTTTAATTTCTTTTATAGAAAAATCAGTACAAAGCTCAAATCCAGGTAAAATTAAAGAGTCAGGCCAAGACATTATTTTGCCGTACATATCTTTGGGAGCATCATTTAGATTTACTACATTTCCTTCAGTTTTGCCCATTTTTTTACCTGTGGGATCAACGAGTAATTTAGTAGTTAAAACAAACTTTTCTTTATTTTTTAAAGACTTCATTAAGTCCCGACCACATAACATATTAAAGGTTTGATCATTTCCTCCGACTTCTAAATCTACATTCATTGCTACACTATCATAGGCCTGAGCTAAAGGATATAAAAATTCATGGAGATAGATTGGCTTGTCTTTTTTAATTCTCTCCTGAAACATATCTCTGACTATCATTTGCTGAACCGTAAAATTAGCAGCTAATTCTATTAGTTTGTCAAAAGTTATTTTACTATGCCATTTACTATTGTATTTAATTTTTGCGGGATTTTTTCCTGTAAAATTTAAAATCTTTGCAGCTTGCTTTTTATAATCCTTTAGATTCTTTAATACCTCCTTTCTTGATAGTCTTTTTCTGGTCGCAGTTTTATCTGTAGGGTCACCAATCATTGCTGTAAAATCACCAATCAGCATAATAACTTCATGACCTAATTTTTGGAACTGGGATAATTTTCTTAAAGTTATGGCATGTCCAATATGTAAAGAAGGAGCAGTAGGATCATACCCGCAATAAACCCGGAGTCGCTTTCCAGATGATAAAACTTTTCTCAAAGCATCGGGGCTAGGATAAATTTTTTCAACCCCTTTATTTAAAACCTCATCTATTAAATTTTTATTAGTTATAACTTTATTTGGCATTTTTTATATAATCTTAACCATAGTTAGTGTATCATAATTCTGTTTGAGCTTCAAATATAATAAAAAAGACATTGTCATAAAATGTCTAATTGACCTAATTATTCTAATTAACCTAATCAATTCCTAATGTCTAATGACTAATGACTAATGTCTAAAATTAAAATGTAACGAGGAAAGACTTCGTTACATTTAGGGTTATTTGATTATTTAGTTAAAATAATTTAGAATAAAAGAAGTCAAATTAAGATAAATTAAACCCATGATAAGATATCGAAAACCTAGTTTTTGGACAAAAATAAAACTATTATTTTATCGAACTAAATATAAGAAAAACAAAAAAAGAGGACTAATAAAAAAGTTCCTTGTTTTAATATTGTGGGGCTTTATTATTTCTTCTATTGGTATCCTATGCGTATTTGCTTATTATTCTAAGGATTTGCCCAGTCCTGATAAAATAAGCCAAAGAGAAGTTGTCCAGTCAACAAAAATTTATGATAGAACCGGAGAGGTTCTTCTTTATGATATTCACGGCGAAGAAAAAAGAACTGTTATTAATTTTCAGGATATTCCTCAATATATGAAAGATGCTACAATTGTAGCAGAAGATGACTCCTTTTATCATCACTTTGGTTTAGATTTTAAAGGAATAATTAGAGCATTTTTCTCTAACTTAAGAGGAAGAAAAATTACTCAAGGAGGCTCTACTATAACCCAGCAATTTATTAAAAATGCGATTCTCTCACCAGAAAGAACTCTTACCCGAAAAATCAAAGAAGCAATTTTAGCTATAGAAATGGAAATAAAGTATTCTAAAGATGAAATTTTAGGATTTTATTTAAATCAAGTTCCTTATGGTTCTAATGCCTATGGAGTAGAAGCAGCAGCAATGACTTTCTTTAATAAACATGCCAAAGATCTTAGTTTAGCTGAATCTGCTTTATTAGCTGCTCTTCCAAAAGCCCCTAGTTATTATTCTCCTTTTGGTTCTCACCCAGAGGAACTTAAAGCAAGACAGGAATGGATTTTAGATAGAATGGTTAAATTCGGCTATATAACACAAGAACAAGCAGAAAAGGCTAAAAAAGAAAAACTTACTTTTGCTACTCAATCAAAAGGCATTAAAGCTCCTCATTTTGTAATGTATGTAAAGGAGTATTTAGAAGAAAAATATGGAAGGGACTTTATAGAAAGAGGAGGATTAAAGGTATATACAACTTTAGATTGGGATCTCCAGTTTTTAGCTGAAGAAATAGTCGCTGAATTTGCAGAAAAGAATAAGAAAAACTTTAGAGCTTATAATGCCTCTTTAGTAGCAATTGACCCTAAAACTGGACAAATTTTAGCTATGGTAGGCTCAAAAGACTATTTTGGAGACCCTGAACCAAAAGGGTGTATTTCAGGTAAAAACTGCTTTTTTGATCCAAAGGTAAATATTGCTATTAGGCCAAGACAACCAGGTTCTTCTTTTAAACCTTTTGTTTACGCAGCTGCTTTTAAAAAAGGATTTACTCCAGATACTATTGTCTTTGATTTAAAAACTGAATTTGCTACTTTTGGCGCTCCTAGTTATATTCCCCAAAACTATGATGGAAAATTTAGGGGCCCAGTAACTTTAAGACAGGCCTTGGCTCAATCTTTAAATGTTCCTTCAGTAAAAGTTCTTTATTTAGCAGGAATTAATGAATCTATAAACTTAGCTGAAGATTTAGGAATAACTACTTTAAAAGACAGATCGCGTTATGGTCTTTCTTTAGTATTAGGTGGGGGAGAGGTAACATTACTTGAACAAACTGCTGCTTTTAGTGTTTTTGCAACAGAAGGACAAAAACATCCCATTGTTTCAATTTTAAAAATAGAAGATGGTAAAGGTAATATTCTTGAAGAATATAAAGATAAATCTATAAGAGTTTTAGAACCACAAATAGCAAGATTAATTTCTGATATTTTATCCGACGAAGAATCTCGAAAACCAATGTTTGGAGATAAGTCTAAATTATATATAGAAGGAATAGAAGCAGCTGCTAAAACAGGTACTACGCAAGAATATAGAGACGGCTGGACTATTGGGTATACTCCCTCATTAACAGTCGGGGTTTGGGCAGGAAATAATTATCCTGAATCTATGAGAAATGGAGCTGGTATTTATGTAGCAGCTCCTATCTGGAACAAGTTTATAAAAAAAGCCTATGAAAAAAAGCAAGAATTAAAAAAGAACGAAAATCAAAAAAATGAGAACTATTTTGATTTACCAAGTGAACCTGAAAAATTTAATAAACCTCAACCAATTAAAACTAATAAAGACATTCTTAATGGAAAGTTTGCCCATGAAATTAAAGTAAAAATAGATAAATTGACAGGAAAGTTAGCTACAGAATATACTCCTTTAGAACTAATAGAAGAACGAGTTTATAAAGAGGTCCACTGTATTTTGTATTATATTGATAAAGATGACCCTCAGGGTGAAGGTAATGGAAGAAACGACCCTCAGTTTAATAATTGGGAACCCCCTGTTCTTAAATGGGCTTATCTTCAAAATGAAAAATATGGTACTAATTATAATACTCACCTTCCTCAAGAATATGATGATATTCATACTGAAGAAAACCAACCTCGTATTGATATTATCTCTCCTAAAAATAGTGAAATTATTAAATCAAAAAATATTGAAATAAACGTTTCTGTTAAAGCACCTTTGGGAGTTAAACAGGTTGATTTCTTTTTTGATGATAATTTAATAGGAACTGATAAAACTAAGCCTTATAAGATTATTTATCAACTTCCTTATAATATAAAAGGGCGACGCCATACAATTACTGCTAGAGTTTATGATAAATATGGGAGTCGCCAAGAAGATAAAATAGAAATTATCTTAGAAATAAAAGGAATAGAAGATGTTGAAGAAATTAAAAACGCTGAATTATCTTTAATTTCAAATGAATATCCTTATAAATTTAAAATTAGCCTGAAGGATGAAAATAATAATTTAATCTGGAAGAAAATCAAAAGAATAGATATTTATTATTTTACAAAAGAAGATATGGATAAATATTTATTTGCTACAAGTTCTTATTATTCAGATATACAAAGTGAATACGAGATTTCCTGGAAACAGAAAATAAGGCCTGGTAATTACTTTATATTTGCTAATCTGATAGATAATGATAATAATGTAATAGAAACAAATACTATTGATGTTTATTTAAAATAAAAGCTTATTTATTTTTTACTTTAATTTCTTTAACTAAATTTTTACCTATTTTTTTATTAATTTCATTTTTTAACCTTTCTTTATTTAAAAAAATCTCATTAGCTAAAACTGGAGAAGAAGTTTGAATCCAAAGAGTATTTTTAATAAAAAAAGAAGCTTTTATATTATTATTAAAAGCTTCTTTTAAAATATGGTTAGCTATCTTAACTACTTCTACAGACTCTAATTGTTTCTTTAACCCTTTTTGTTGAACAACTTTAGAAAGAATATCTTTAATTGGTAACATAATTTTATAATTTTATAGGCATTATCACATACACAAAACTTTGATCACCAACTGGTTTAATGATTCCGGGATTTATTTCTCCGTTTAATCCAAAAATTATTTTTTTAGTTTCTATACTATTTAATCCATCAATTAAATATTTATAATTAAAAATCACTTCAATTTCTTTTCCTTTAATATCTCCTTTAAGAGTAGAAATATTTTCTCCAACTTCTATATCTTGAGCTAAAATTTCTATTAATGATTTTTTAGGAAAAACTTTTAATTTTACATCATTAATTTTACTAGAAAATAAACTTGATATTTTAATAGCATTTAAAAATTCATTTCTATCTAAAATTAAAGTTGTTTCAAATTGATCAGTTATTAATTGCTCGTAATTTGGGTAATTTCCTTCAATTAATCGGGAAATTAATTCTAATTCTTTGGTTTTAAATAAAACTTGATTTTTTTCAATAAATATTTCTATTAACTCATCTTTATTTTTATCACTTAAAACCCTTATCAATTCTTGAGCTGTTTTTAAGGGAATAATAATAGAATTTTTAACTTGGTCTGTTTCTTTATTAGTTAAATTGATTACTTTTTCTCCTAATCTAAAACTATCTGTAGCAACAACTTTTATTTTTTTAGAATTGAAATTTATAAAAACACCTGAAATTTCTGGTCTGATATTAGATAAAGAAGTGAAATTAATAACTTGATTTAATCCTTGAATTAATTTCCCACATTCAATTTTAGTCTTTAAATTAGTTTTTATTTTAGGGATAATTGGGAATTCTTTTGCATCTAAACCTTTAATATTTGATTTAAAATTTTCACATTTTATTTGGACTATATTATTTGTTTTGGTTTTTAATTCTATTTTTTTAACCGGAAGATTATTTATAAAATTACTAAATAATCTTGCAGGAATTGTTATTTGTCCTTTCTTTTGTATTTTACAAGGAACCCAGTAAGAAATTGCTATTTCTAAATCAGTAGAAGTTAATTTTAATAAATTATTTTCAGTTGAAAGAAGTATGTTATTTAAAATAGGAAGTGTTAAATTTTTTCCAATTATATTTTGGACAGCAGAAATACCTTTTTTTAAATTTTCTTGTAAGATGACTATTTCCATAAATTTATTTTAACTTAATAATTATAACAAATTTAAATAAAATTTAAACATTGTTATTATTATAAGCATTTATTGTTTATTTGGATAACCTACTTTTTTAGGTTTATATAAATGTTTTTTAAAATAATAATTTGTGTAAAAAGATGTAGATATCTTGTTTAATAAATTAAGATAAGTTTTTAATTAGTTTTTATTTTAATAATTATTTATTAAAATATTAACAAGTTTTTATAGTTTTATAAACAACTTATTTACATATTATTATAAAGACGTTGACGGATAAGATTTATTTCTTCTTCAAGACTTGTGTTATTTTCTAATTCTTTTTCTATTTTTTCACAACCATACATTACAGTAGTATGATCACGACCTCCTAATTTAGCCCCAATAGAAGGATAAGAAATTTTTAATTCCTCTCTTAATAAATACATTGTAATCTGTCTTGGTTTAACTATTTCTTTTTTTCTACTTCTATTTAATAAATCTTTATCATTAACATCATAAAATTCAGCCACTGTTTTAATAATTTTTTGGAAAGTAGTTCTTTTTTGAGGATTAGAAATTATACTCTTTAGTATTTTTTCTACCTGTGATTTATTAGGTATAGAATTATTCAATTTTACAAAAACACCAATTCTATTTAGAGCTCCTTCTAACTCCCTAATATTTTTTTGTATATGCGAAGCAATATATTCTAATATATCATCAGGTAAGTCTAGATTAAGATTACGCTGTTTAGCTTTTAAAATCACAACTCTAGTTTCAAAATCAGGAATTCCAATATCAGCAATCATTCCTCCTTCAAATCTAGAACGGAGCCTTTCTTCTAGGGTAGGGATTGCTTTTGGAGGCCTATCACTACTTAAAATTATTTGTTTATTATTTTCATATAGATAGTTAAATGTATGAAAGAACTCTTCTTGGGTTTTTTCTTTTCCTGCTAAGAATTGAATATCATCAATAATTAAAATATCCATTTTTCTATAAAATCTTTTAAGTTTTTCCATTTCATTATTTGAAATTGCAGAAATAACATCATTGGTGAATTTTTCTGAAGAAACATATGTGATTTTTTTATTTTTATTTTTTTTTGATATTTCATTTCCTATAGCTTGAATAAGATGAGTTTTTCCTACTCCTACTCCACCGTAAATAAATAAAGGATTATAAGTTTGTCCTGGTGATTTAATAACTGATTGGGCAGCAGCATAAGCTAATTCATTAAAAGAAGCAACAATAAAATTATCAAAAGTATAACGAGGATTTAAATTTGTTTTTTTATCAATTTTAAAGTTTTCAAAATCTAGAAGCTCTTCAAATACTGGTATTTTTTCTTCTTTTTTATCAATTTTTTTAACTTTTTCTTTTAGTAGTTGTTTAGTTTTAATTACAAAAGCAACCTCTTTAATATCTTTAGAAACATCTCTTAAGGCTTTTAGAATTAATTTATTATATTTATTTTCCAACCATTCTTTAGTAAAAGCATTAGGCACAGCAATAGTGATTTTTCCATCTTTTTTTGAAACAATATTGGTATTTTTAAACCATGTAATAAAATTAGCTTTCGAGATTGAAAGTTCAATTTCTCCTAAAGCAGCTTGCCAAATTTCTTCAATAGTCATATTTGTATATGTTTTTTTATCCCTATATTATTAAAATAAGTTGTTTATAGAATTCAGTCAACACTTCAATTTTGTTAATAAGCTGTTGATTTTCTGGGGATTATTTTTTATTTTGTACAGTATTTCAAATTTTGGCTTTATAAAGCTAAAAAATCTGTGACGAGGTCTTTTCCCACCCTTCGGGTGACCAGTGGTACCCTGCGGGTGACCACCCGCAGGGTGGCCTCCTTACATTAAATAACCAACAACCAAAATAAAATACAAGAAACAAGAAACAAGATACAAGATACAAGATACAAACAATAACCAAGAAACAAGAAACAAGAAACAAATAATGTCTAATTTCTAATGTCTAATGTCTAATTAACCTAATTAAATCCTAATGTTTGATTATAATTTTTAATTTTGGATTTTGAATTTATTTGGAATTTGTTATTTTGAATTTTAGTACATGCAACAATGTAACGAAGTTCAACTTCGTTAATTTAACGAAGTTGAACTTCGTTAATTTAATCTTTAGTTTTAATGTTTTAAAAATTAAAAATTAGAAATTAGAAATTAGACATTAGACATTAGGAATTGATTAGGTTAATTAGAATAATTAGGAATTAGACATTTATGTATAATATTGACCAATTACAGAGAATAAGGTAAGCTAAAAAAAGTAATTAGTTTAATTTTTAAAACATTATGTCTGAAGCCTTAACTTATAGACCAAAAAGAAAAAAGAGAAAAAAAACTCATGGATTTAGAAAAAGAATGAAAACAAAGACAGGAAGGAGAGTTTTAAAAAGAAGAAGAGTAAAAAAAAGAAAAAGATTAACTGTTTAAATGTTTTTATTTTAAAATAACCTAGAGTTATTTTGTTTATTTTATGCTTCCTAAAAAGTTTCGTTTAAAAAAGAAAAAGGTCTTTGAGTCGGTCTTTAAAAAGGGTAAGGTTATTAAGGGTCAATCTGTTTTTTTAAATATTAAAAAGAACAACTTAACTTATAGCAGATTTGGGTTTGTAGTTGGGAAGAAAACTGCTAAAAAGGCAGTAATTAGAAATAAAATTAAGAGAAGATTAAGGGAGATTGTAAGAAGAGAGATTTTAAATATAAAAGATGGTTTTGATGTAGTGATTGTGGCTAATCCAAAAATAGTAGAAAAAGATTATCAAGAGATTAAAAAAGAACTAAAAAGTATTTTTAAAAAAGGAAAATTATTAAAATAACTATGAAAAAGATAGTTCTGTTTATATTAAAACTTTATAAGAAAGTTTTTTCTCCAATTTTACATAGCTTAATTCCAGGAGCTGGATGCAGGTTTTATCCTTCTTGTTCAAACTATAGTTATCAAGCAATTAATAAATATGGTTTTTTAAAAGGAGGTTTAAAATCCCTTAAAAGAATTTTACGATGTCACCCTTTTAATCCTGGTGGTTATGACCCATTAAAGTAATTATTAACAAGTAAAATCTTTAGAGGTAATTTAAAATTATGGGAATTATTTCTTCTTTATTCAATACAATTCTTTACCAACCATTATTTAATCTATTAATCTTTTTTTATAATGTTATTCCCGGTCATGATTTTGGCTTGGCTATTATTTTAGTAACACTCTTAATTAGAATAATTTTATTTCCATTATCTAAGAAAGGACTTAAATCACGAAAAGCTCTTGAAGAGCTTCAGCCAAAGATTAAGGAGATTCAAAAGAAACATAAAAACAAAGAGGAACAAGCCCAAAAGTTAATGGAGATTTATAAGGAACATAAAGTTAATCCAGCTTCTGGCTGTCTTCCTACCTTAATTCAGTTACCGATTTTTATTGCTCTTTATTTGGTATTAAAAAATGTATCTCAAATGATTACAACCAATGGAGAAATTCAAGGACTTTATTCATTTATTCTTAATCCAGGAACAATAAGTCCTTTCTTTTTAGGAGTTATCAATTTAGCTATACCTAATTTTATATTAGCACTTTTGGCTGGTGTTTCTCAGTTTGTTCAAGGAAAAATAATGTTGAACACTTCTAAAACCCATAAAGCATCGGTAGTATCTAGTAAATTAGATATTCAAAAGACAATTACAAGCCAAATGACTTACTTTATGCCAATTTTTGTGTTTTTTATAAGTTTAAAGTTGCCGGCGGGGCTTCCTTTGTATTGGACTATAACTACGCTATTTGGATTAGGGGAATATTATTTAATTAATAAGGAACAAAAAAAGAATAAAGAATCTAAAAGAGACACGAAATCTAAAAATTAAAATTAATTTATATGGAAAGAGAAAATATCATTAAAAATATAGCGAAAGAACTTTTTAACAAAATGGGATTTATAGAAGTTAAGGTTGATATAGAAAAACAAGAACAGTCCCCTATTTTAATGGTTAATATTAAAATACCAGAATCAGAGATAAAATCCTTAAGAGAACAGTTAAATCTTAATGATATCCAGAAAGTTTTAAGATTAATGGTTAAAAAAAGACTTGCTGAAACAAGTCTATTTTTGATAGATATTAATGATTACAGAAAAAAGAGAGAAAGTTTTTTGAAAAAATTAAGTAAAGAATTAGCTGATGAGGTAGCTAAAACCAGAAAAAGCATTATACTTCAACCAATGTCTTCTTATGAAAGAAGAATTATCCATTTAGAGTTAGCTGAGAGGCCTGATATTGTAACAGAGAGTATAGGAGAGGAGCCAGAAAGAAGGGTTGTAATAAGACCGTATCCTTAATAATAGTATATGAGATTAGTCAGAAATATCGCCTATAATACAATTATTTCTTTTTTGGGGCGCGTAGTTTGCGTGGCCCTTTCTTTGGTTAATATAGGATTGATTGCTAGATATCTTGGTCAAGAAGGTTATGGAAGTTATGCTTTAATTTTGGCTTTTCTTTCTATTTTCAATAACTTAGCAGATTTTGGTTTATATTCTTTAATGACGAGAGAAATATCTAGGCCGGGCGCTGATGAGAAAAAAATCGCCAGCAATATTTTTACTTTAAGAATAGTTATTCTTCTATTGTTTTTAAGTTTAGCTATTGGTTTAGTTTGGTTTTTTCCCTATCCTGTACAGGTTAAGATAGGCATTGCTATTGCTTCGGTTGGATTTTTGTTTTTATCTGCTTCACAAGTTATGATGGGAATTTTTCAGAAATACCTTAGCGTTGATAAACCTGCTTTAGCTGAATTTATTGGAAGAATTGTTCAAATAGGAATTGTTTTGTTTTGTATAGAAAATGAGTTGAGTCTTTTTTATATTTTAGGAGCTTTAGTAGTAAGCTCATTTTTTATTTTTATTATCAATTTTCTTTTTGCTAAAGGATATATTCGTTTTTCTCTTGCTTTTAATTTTAGTTATTGGAAAAAAGTCTTAAAAACAGCTCTTCCTATTGCTGCTTCAATTGTTTTAACCTTGATTTATTTCAAAATTGATAGTATTTTCCTCTCTTTAGACTTTATAAATAGAGGATCAACTAATCCAATAAGAGATGTGGGAATATATAATATTTCTTATAAAATACTTGAGAGTTTAATATTTTTTCCTTCTATGTTTGTAGGGTTAATTATGCCTCTTCTTTCAAAATTTGCTGTTGCTAATATAGCTCAGTTTAAAAGAGTTTTTCAGTCTTCTTTAAATTTGCTGATTATTATAGTTATTCCTTTGGTAGTGGGCCTTATTCTTTTGTCTAATCCAATCGTTGTTTTTATTGGAGGGAAAAATTTTCTTATTTCAGGTTCTGTTTTAAAAATTCTTGCTTTAGCTGTTGGTTTAATATATTTAGGGTCTTTGTTTAGTAATAGTATTATTGCTTTAAATAAACAAAAAGCAGGTGCTTGGATTTATTTCATCGGAGTGATTTTTAATATAATAACTAATTTAATTTTTATTCCTAAATATTCCTATTTTGGAGCAGCCTTCACTACTGTTTTGACTGAATTTTTAGTTACTGTTCTGATGTTAATTTTAGTTTATAGAACCATTTCTTACTTTCCCTCTTTTAAGACAGCACCCAAGTCTATATTTGCTTCTTTATTAATGGGAGGATTTATTTATTATTTTCAGCAAGGAAGCTTATTTTTGGTAATTGGGGCAAGTATTCTGATTTATTTAGTAATTTTGTACCTAATAAAAGGGATTGCAAAAGAAGATATAATATTATTAACTAAAAAAAGTTATTAAAACAATTTATTAATTTATATACCCTTTTTTAAAAGCATTCCAAGGCACAGTAAATAAAAACAGGCAAAAACATTGGATTAACTTAGAATCGGGCGACTATCCAATAGATTAGCCTAGAAAATTTTATCAACTTAGAAATTTAAAGTTTAGAGATTAGTAACTAGTATTAATTTCCTTTTTTCTTTTTCCTTTTTTCTTTTTTTTCTTTTTTAATTTTTTAAAGTTTTTGTTTTTTTAATATTTCTTTGTTATTATAATTTTTCTAAAAACTTGATGTAATCTTTATGGCCCTGTTTTAACCAGCGTTGAACATTTATAATAGTGCTAGTTCCTACTTTAAGTTTTTTCTTTATTTCTTCGTAACTTTCTTTTTTTAAAAGCAATTTTGCTATTTGAATTCTGCGTGCTAACATTATTTTTTCACTGAGCGTTAAAAGATCTTGAAAAAAATTAATTGTTTGTTTTCTTGTTTTTTAAGGAGTTGATAAAAGAATAAAATTTATTAAGAAGTTTTTTTCGTTCTTGCGAAGATAAAGAATATGGATTAAGCTTAGCCATAGTTTTTTAAAATTAAATCCATATATCAATATATCAATATATCGATATATCGATATATTGAATATTCGGGTTTAATTTTTTGTTTTATTTTTTGATTAAAAGATATTATTGTAATCAAAAGATATTATTCAGTAATTAAAAGATATTATTCAGTTTGTTATTAATATTTTTATTGTTAATATTGTATTTTTGTTATTAATATTGACGACTGATTTTAATTTAATTTGTTAACTTTTTAATTAGTTGTTTTGTCAATTTTATTCATTAAATTTTACTTTTATAAGATATTAACCATAATCATATGAAATAACTTTTAAACTAACGAATATTTTTCTTACTATTCTTTATTTTTATAAAAATAATTATCAATCCAACAAAAAATAAACTTGTTAAAATAATTAGCGCAAGTTTATTTTTATAATCAGAAGAAGTCAAAGAGAGCGTTGGTTCTTTATCAATTTTCTTAAAAGAGGCCTTAAGATTTTCTGACAAAGGATTAGCATAAAACCAATTGTTGCTGGATTGACTATACTGAGAAGAAAATGAAAATCGGCTTTTTAAGGGGTTCGGTTTAGGATTTAGGGTAGTTTCTAAATTGGGCAGACCGGGTGTAGGTGTATTCCAAATAAATCCTTGGGAAGTTCGACTAGAAGATTTGTTTTCTGGAGGGTTTTTATAAGAGATTTCTTGAAAAACAATGTTGCTGTTGGGTAATAATAATTGGATTTTATCTTCATCATTATTTAAAGCGATATTAGTGGTTTTCCGAGATAAAACCAGATATCCTTTAGGAGCTATAAATGTATTTTTAGGGAAAATAAAGGGTTTGTTTTTAGAATTGTCTTTTAATTGCCACTCACCGATGTTAATAAAATGGTCAGCATTGTTATAAATTTCAATCCATTCTTCTTCCTTGTCTTTACCTGAAGGATTGGGTAGGAATTCATTTATAAATATTTCGCTTGGATAGATTTTAACCGAGACAGAATCTTGGCTTTTATAAAATTTGTCAGAAACAGTTAAAACAGCAATATAAGTTCCTTCGTAAAGATAGATATGGCTTATAGTACAGCCATTTTTAACAGTTCCATCACCTAAAGACCATTCACAGGAAATATTGTCATTGTCTGGGTCACTGGACAAGGAGCCGTCAAAAATAATTTGTTTATTAGTAAAAGAAATGATGTCATTGCCTGCTTTAGCTAATGGTGGCCTGTTTTCCGATTTTGAGACTTCTTTATTTTTTGCAGTTTTGAGATTATTATTTTCTTTCTGAAGAATAGATTTTTTAACAGAGTTGAAATTATTAAAAGTTCCAGGAGTAGGAGGACCACTAGTCCAATTAGTGGAATCTTCTGAATTTTGTTGATAATTTTTTCTTTGAAGAGATTCGCCATTACCATTACCTCCCCAGCTAGGGTCGTAGCTAACCCTGTCTATTATTTTTAAATTTTCATCTTTTATAGCAATTACTTCTCCAGAGTTTTTTAAAGAAAAACTTGCCTTAAAAATTGTTTTTGAAAACCCTGGATAGTTTGTTAGAAAATCATCTGGGCTATTAGTTATAATAAGATAATCATTTGGATGTAGAATTGATTTTCCTTGAACCAAGTTTAATTTGTGATTAGTTTGGTTTTCAAAAAGCTTCCAATTTTCTAAATCAAAAGAAGCAGAGGTAGGATTGTATAATTCAATCCATTCATTGTTTTTGTCTGTTCCTTCTGGATTATACATTATTTCATTTATTATAATTTCTGCCTTAGAAAAAAGAGGGATAATTAGGATTAAAATAATTAAAAGAAAAAGATAGTTCTTCATAGTTTTATATAAACAAAAAGAAGGGCAGTTGCCCTCCTCAACATTTGTATTTATAATAAGATTAAATAAAATTTTAAAGCAGGGTATTAGGTAATTCTTTAATCTTTAAATGCTTATAAGCCTCTCGGGTTACAATTCGTCCTTTAGGGGTTCTGGCCAGAAAACCAGCTTTCATAAGATAGGGTTCGTAAATTTCTGTAATCGCGTCTTTTTCTTCTAAGGTGGCAGCGGCAATAGTATCTAGCCCTACAGGGCCTCCATTGAATTTTTCAATGATTACTCTTAAAATATTTCTATCTGCTGGTTCTAACCCAGCTTCATCGATTTCTAACATTTCTAAGGCCTCTTGAGCTATTTTTTTTGTTATGATTCCATCTCCTCTTACCTGAGCATAATCTCTTACTCTTTTTAGAAGCCGGTTGGCTACTCTTGGTGTGAATCTTGACCTTTTAGCAATTTCATGTAGCCCCTCAGGTTCACTTTCTATATTAAGAATTTTGCTTGACCTTTTTAAAATTTTTTCTATATCTTCTACGCCGTAATAATCTAACTGATAAGTCACACCAAAACGATTTCTGAGAGGGGAGGAGAGAAGCCCTATTCTAGTGGTAGCAGCAATTAGAGTAAAACGAGGGAGTTTTAGTTGAAGTGTTCTAGCTGAAGGACCCTTTCCAATAATTATATCAAGCTTATATTCCTCCATTGCTGGATAAAGAACTTCTTCAATGAGCTTATTTAAACGATGAGCTTCGTCAAAAAATAAAATGTCTCCTTCTTGAAGATTTGTTAAAATAGAGGCAAGGTCACCAACTTTTTCAATAGCTGGCCCAGAAGTAACTTTTATATTTGCATTTAATTCTTTGGCGATAATATAAGCAAGGGTAGTTTTTCCTAGTCCGCTTCCTCCATAAAGTAATATGTGGTCAATAGTTTCCTTTCTTTGTTTTGCTGCTTCGATTAAAATGCGAAGACTGTTTTTAATTTTTGTTTGCCCTACATATTCTTCTAAGCTCAATGGTCGAAGCCTGTTATCTAAATTTTGATCTTCCTGTTGTGGTCTAGGGTCGGTATACATAAAACTTGACAATAGTTTAATAGTTTGTTATAATATCATCGTAATTAGAAAAAGTTCTTTTCACTAACCTGTAGGCAATAAGGGTAATATTTTTTATTAAAAATGCCCTTTGGAATTTTTCTCAGACCTCGGGTGTCCTGGCCCTCTCTTTAATTGGGAGCTTTGCTGGGGCATACCTCGGAAAAATTCCGTAATCCGGTTCCCAAGCCGGACTTTTATTGCCTACAGATTAGTGGATAGAACTCGGAACCATTTGGTTTTGCCAAGTGGTTTTTTGTTTTAGTTTTATCCAGAAGCGAGGGATTGTAACGAGGGGAATTGTAACGAGGTCTTTCCTCGTTACAATAAGGATTATTCTCCCAGTACTCTTTCTACTTCTTCTAAAGTAGTTATTTTCTTTAATACTTTTAAAAGGCCATCTTGTTTCATTGTAATCATTCCTTTCTTTGTTACTACTTCCTGAATTTTACTAATAGAAGGAGAGGAGAAAATAATTTCTTCTAATGTTTCATCTAATACAAAGAGTTCCATTACAGCAATTCTTCCTTTATACCCAGAAAAGTTGCACTTTTCACAGCCCTTGCCGGGTTTTAAAATGATTAAATTTTTATCTAAGGCTGGATACTCTTTTTTTATTTTTTGGGGAATAGTTTGAAGCTCTTTTTTAAGTAAATTTAAAGTTTTTGCTTCTGGTTTGTATTTTTCAGCACAATATTTACAGACCCGGCGAACTAATCTTTGGGCAATGACTAGATTAACAGCCGAGGGTATAAGCTTTGGATTAATTCCCATATCAATTAATCTAGGAATTGCACCAGCAGCATTGTTGGTATGTAAGGTAGTAAATACTAAATGGCCGGTTAAGGCAGCATGGATTGCAGTTTCAGCGGTTTCATTGTCTCTAATTTCTCCTAATAAAATTACATCTGGATCCTGTCTAAGAACAGCCCGTAGACCATTTGCAAAAGTATATCCTTTCTCAGGATTAATTTGCGTTTGCTCTATTCCTTCTAAGTGATATTCTATAGGATTTTCAAGAGTAATAATTTTAATTTCTGGCTTGTTAATTTTTTTAATAAAAGCATATAAAGTAGTAGTTTTTCCAGAGCCAGTGGGACCGGTATTAATTATCATTCCATGAGGTTTTTTTATTTCTTTTTTTATAATCTCAAGAGCATGCTGCTCTAGTCCTAAATCTTCTAATTCTAATGAAATTGTTTTAGGGTTTAGAATTCTTAAAACAATATTCTCTCCATAGGCCCCGGGCATAATTGATGTTCTAATTTCTATTTCTTGGTTTTCTATTACTATACTAAAACGGCCATCTTGAGGAACATTATGAATATTTATTTTTAATTCTGATAGTATTTTAATTCTGGAAAGAATTGGGTTATATAATTTGTAGGGCAGGTCAGCAACGTCCTGCAAGATTCCATCAATGCGGTATCTAAGCCTTAGGTTTTCTTCCTCAGCTTCAAAGTGAATATCAGATGCTTCTATCTTTAGAGCCCCAGCAATAATAATTTCTAATACTTCGGTGGTGCTTAAATCAGATGATTTAGAAAGCTTTACTTGGATATCTTTTAGATGTTTAATTTCTTTTTGTAATTCTTTGATTCTTTGAGAAGTTATTTCTATTTCTTTAGTAATTTTCTTTCTTTTAAGAGCTATTTTGGGAATTTTTTTCCAGGCATTATTTAAGCTCGTTTCAGAAACAATAAATCTGGAAATTTTATAGCCTTCTTTTTCAAGTTTTTCTAAAAATTTAATTGTTTCTTTGTTTTCTGGACTTAAAAGAGCTATTTTAAGATTTTTGCCAAATTTTTGAAAAATTAAGATTTTTGCTTTCATTAAGTTTTCCAGTGGAAATAAACCTACAGCACCGGGGTCAATAGGAGTAGTGTCTAAATTTAAATAAGGCAAATTAAGCTCATCTGCCAGTTTTTTTGTACTTTCTTCCTCTTCTTGTCGTTGAATTATTTTTATTTTTTCTTCTGCATTGTTGTTTTTCATAATTTCTAGTTATTTCTCTATTTTTTAGCATACATTATTATTTATTATTTATCAAATAAATTTTAATTCACGCAGGTAAAATGTGACGAGGAAAGACCTCGTCACATTGAGTTATTAGATTAATTTGTTTAAATTTTTAAAAATTGGTAAGATTTATAATGATGATAAACATTATTTCTAAAAAAGAAAAAGATACGGTTAAGATAGCCAAATTACTTGCTCAGGAGGTTTTAAGAAAACCATTAAAGATTAAGAAGGCTTTAATTATTGGGCTTGAAGGAGATTTAGGTAGTGGTAAAACTAAATTTGTCCAAGGTTTTGCTAAAGGGATTGGTATAAAAACACGTTTAACCAGTCCCACTTTTGTTTTAATGAAGAAATATAAAATCCCCAAGAAAAAAAATTTTAATCTATATCACATTGATTGTTATCGTTTAAATAAACCAAAAGAACTTTTAGTTTTAGACTTTGAAGAGATTATTAATAATCCGCAAAATATTATTCTTATTGAATGGGCAGAAAAAATAAAAAGAATTCTTCCAAAGAATATTATCTGGATTAAATTCGAGATAGTTAGTCCGAGAGAAAGAAAAATAGTTATAATATAAAATAACCAATAATCAAGAAACAAGGACACAAACAATAACCAAATTTCAAACTGTTTAAGTTTTGAATATTGGAATTTGTGATTTGTTTGGTTATTGTTTCTTGTGTCTTGGAATTTGATGAAAAGGTTAATCTTAATTGATGCCAATGCTCTGATTCATCGTTCGTTTCATGCCCTACCTCCTTTAGCTACTAAAAAGGGTGAGCTTGTTAATGCGGTTTATGGTTTTACAGCAATTATTTTGAAGGTTATAAAAGAATTAAAACCAGACTATATTGCTACTGCTTTTGATTTACCTAAACCTACTTTTCGTCATTTAGAATTTGAAGATTATAAAGCCACTAGGCCAAAAACTCCAGAAGAATTAACAAGCCAATTTCCTTTAGTTAAAAAAATAGTTAAAGCGTTCAATATTCCCATTTTTGAAAAAGAAGGTTATGAGGCAGATGATATTATTGGTACCATTGCTGAAAAGGTTAGCAAAGAAAAAGAAAATTTAGAAGTTATAATTGTTACCGGAGATTTAGATACCTTACAACTAGTAAATAAGAAAATAAAGGTGTATACCCTAAAGAAAGGTATTACAGATACGGTTATTTATGACGAACAAGCAGTAAAACAAAGATATGGCTTTGGTCCAAAACAATTGGTGGATTATAAGGGACTTAAAGGAGATCCTTCGGATAATATTCCAGGAGTAGCTGGGATAGGAGATAAAACTGCTACTAAGCTAGTAAAAGAATTTGGAAGTGTTGAAAATTTGTACAAAAGCATTGAAGAAGGAAAGACATCTTTACCAGAAAAATTAAAAGAAAAATTACTTCAAGGGAAAGAAATAGCCCTTTTTAGTAAAAAATTAGCCACAATTCAAAAAGATGTTCCTTTAGGGTTTGACTTAGAAAAGTGTCGCCTTGAAGATTATGACAAAGAAAAAGTAATTAAGCTCTTAAAAGAGTTAGAATTTAGAAGTTTAATCAATAGATTACCTCAATCAGAACAAGAGAGGAAAGAATTAGAAAATAAAACAGAAGCAAGTCCTTTAGAATTGTCAAAACAACGGGAAAAAGAGATTGAAGAAGCTTACCAGAATAAAATTCTTTCTGAAAAGTTAGTTCAGTTAGAGAAAGAATTGATACCGGTTTTAGAAGAAATGGAAAAAACAGGGATTAAAATAGATGTTGATTTTTTAAAAAAATTATCAAGGAGAATAACTAGTAAATTAAAGCGCTTAGAAAAGAAGATTTATGATTTAGCAGGGGTAGAATTTAATATAAATTCCTCCCAGCAACTTTCAGAGGTTTTATTTGAAAAATTAGGAATTTCTGTAGCTGGACTGAGAAAGACACCAAAGGGAGTAGTTTCTACAGCGGCTTCAGAACTTCAGAAATTAAAAGGAAAGCATAAAATTATAAATTTAATCTTAGATTATAGAGAACTAATAAAGTTAAAAACTACCTATATAGACGCTCTGCCAAAACTAGTAAATCACCAAAATAGGATTCATACTACTTACAATCAATTAGGAACAACTACAGGAAGGATTTCTTCTTCAAACCCCAATCTTCAAAATATTCCAATTAAGGGTGAGTGGGGGAAAGAGATAAGGAAGGCTTTTATAGCTGAAGAAGGATATAGTCTTATTTCTGCTGATTACTCTCAAATAGAGTTACGCATAGTAGCCTGTATTGCCAATGACGAGAAAATGATAGAGGCGTTTAAAAACAATCAGGATATTCATAAAATTACTGCTGCTGAAATTTACAATATTCCTCTTATAAAAGTTACTCCGGAAATGCGGAGGCAGGCAAAAACTTTAAATTTTGGGATTATTTATGGAATGAGTATAGTGGGATTTGCTGAAGCATCGGGCGTACCAAGAACAAAAGCCAAGGAATTTATTGAGGAGTATTTGAGAGATTTTTCAGGTGTTGCTGAGTATATAACAAGGATTAAAGAAAAAGCCAAGAAAGATGGGTATGTTGAGACTTTATTGGGAAGAAAAAGGTTTCTTCCAGAGATAAAATCTTCTAATTATCCAATTAGACAAGCAGCAGAAAGAATGGCGATTAATATGCCTATTCAAGGTACAGCGGCTGATATTATGAAAGTAGCAATGGTTACTCTTTGGAAGAGATTAAAAAAAGAAACAGACAACAAAGCCAGAATTTTGCTCCAAGTACACGATGAATTAGTTTTAGAGGTTAGAGATGATTTAATTGATGAGGTCAGTAAAATTACCAAAGAAGAGATGGAAAATGTTTTAGAACAACCAATCTTTAATGAGGTAAGGTCAATTTTTAAGATTCCTTTAGAGGTGGAAATAAAAGCAGGTTCTAATTGGGGAGAATTGATAGAAATTAAAAGTTAAAAGTCAAAAGTCCAAAGTCAAAAGTCCAAAGTTAAAAGTCAAAAGTCCAAAATTAAAAGTCAGAAGTTAAAAGTCAGATAACTGTAATTTTTAATTTTTAATTTTTGACTTAAGTAAACTGATTATGCCGGAACTACCTGAAGTAGAAACTACTGTTAGAGATTTAAATAAAAAAATCCTTGGTTTAAAAATCAAGGATGTTTGGACCGATTTTAAAAAAATGGTTAAAAAACCTGCTTTACTAGCAGGCGGGTTATCTGATTTTGATAGTTTTAAAAAAGAGATTATTGGTCAAAGGATAGAGAAAATTAAAAGGCGGGGGAAAAATATTCTTTTTTATTTGTCAGGAGGGAAAATAATGCTTATTCACCAGAAATTAACTGGTCATCTGTTGGTAGGAAAATGGAAATTAGAAAATGGAAAATGGAAGCCTTTAATTAAAGGGGCACTTGAAGAAAAAATAAATACTTTTATTCATTTAATGTTTTTTCTAAGTAATGATAAAATGTTAGCTCTTTCTGATTTACGAAAGTTTGCCAAAGTTTTAGTAATTGATGCTAAGAACCTAGATAGTTTAAAGGATATTAAAAATTTAGGCCCAGAGCCACTAGATAAAAATTTTGATTTTGAAAAGTTTAAAGAACGACTAAAAAACAGAAGAGGAAAAATCAAGCGAGTTTTAATGGACCAAGAGGTAATTGCTGGCATTGGCAATATTTATTCAGATGAAATTTTATTTGAAGCAAGGGTTCATCCTCTTAAAGATGTTTCAAAATTATCAGAGCGAGAATTAAAAGAGATTTATCGGGCGATGAAAAAAATTCTTAAGCAAGCAATTAAATTGAAAGGGGAATCAATTTCTGATTACCGAACTCCTTCTGGTAAAAGAGGCGGTTTTGATAGATTAAGAAGGGTTTATCGGAGAGAAGGAGAAAAATGTCCTCGTTGCGGAGCAATAATTAAAAGAATAAAATTAGCTGGGCGTTCTGCCTATTTTTGTCCAAAATGTCAAAAAAGATAAAAATTTGTTTAATTTCTATAATATTGGTTGTTATAGGAGTTATTTTATTTTGGCAATTGGGAGAGAGAAGTATTGTGATAGAGAATTTTGAAAGTAAAGAAATGAAAGAAGCATCGGAAGCTAATAATGAAAATCAGATTAATCCTATAACCGGTCTAAGGTGTGAAAATTACAATCGCCGGCCAATTGCAGTAATGTTGGCTGAAGATCCGATTACCCGGCCATTATCAGGAATTAGCTTTGCCGACTTAATTATTGAAATGCCGGTAATCACAGGAAGTATAACAAGAATGATGGCAGTATTTGGTTGTGAAAGCCCAGCTGAGATAGGCTCAGTAAGAAGTGCTCGTCATGATTTTATTCCTTTAGCCATGGGTTTAGATGCGATATATGCTCATTGGGGTGGTTCTCATTTTGCTTTAGATAAACTTAATGCTGGGATTATAGACAATATTGATGCTTTGAAAAATCCCTATAATGCTTTTTGGCGAAAATCAGATAAACCCGCTCCTCATAATGGTTTTACTTCTATAGCTAGATTAGTAAACGCTGCTCAAAAATTAGGTTATCGTTTAGTTAATAAGTTTGAAGGATATCCTCACTTGAAAAACCCAAAGCCGGCGATTGACTCAAAAGCAAAGTTAACAGTTGGATATTCAGGACATTATAAGGTTTATTATATATATAATCCTAAAACAAATTCTTTTAAAAGATGGAGAGATGGAATGCCTGAAATTGATAAAATAAACCAAAAACAAGTTGAGGTTCAGAATGTGGTAATTATGTGGGCTGCTTCCAGGCAGATTGAAGGTCCTTATTATAATGATGTAGATGTAGAAGGAACGGGCGGGGCTTTGGTTTATAGAAATGGCGAAGAGATAGAAGGAACCTGGGAAAAGAAAGGATTTTATAAAACAACAAAACTTTACTTTTTTGATAAGGAAGGAAAGGAGATAGAGTTTGTACCAGGAAAAATTTGGATAGAAATTGTTGAACCATATCAAGAGGTAAAATGGGAATTGTTATAAATTAATAAGTTGACTTGCTAAAATTATTAATTTTTGCTATTATAAGACAACAAAAATTAAGAATATATTATGCCAGTTACAAAATCTGCTAAAAAAGCTCTGCGTCAAAATAAAAAACGAAGACTAAGAAATCTTCGCCGGCTTGAAGCAATGCGAGAAATTATTAAGAAAATTAAAAAATTAATTCAGGAAAATAAAAAGGAAGAGGCTGAAAAACTTCTTCCTTTAGCTTATAAAGCAATTGATAAAGCAGTTAAAAGAGGTGTTATTAAGAAAAATACTGGGGCTAGGAAGAAATCAAGGCTAACTAGATTAATAAATAAAGCAGGGAAATAGTAAGGAAATAATATTTATTTTTTGTTCAGGAAAGGCCTTTTATGGGTCTTTTTTATTTTTACAGTTCTATAATAAATAATTCCAGAGCTATTTTAGGGTTAATTCTACTGGTTTTAACAGAGGCTTCTATATCAAATAATTTTTGGTAGATTTTTTTTAGCTCTTCTAGGGTAAAATTTTTAGCCTGAGAAATCGTTTTTTTTACCACAAAAGGATGAAGACCCAACTGACGGGCTGCTAATTCCGGACTATTTTTAAGATGAGGAAATTCTTTTAGAAAAGTTTTTATTTTTAAAATATTTCTAAATTGATAAATAAATCTATTTAGCAGATAATTTTCATCAATACCTTTTTTAAATCCATCTTCTAATAATTTTAATGCCCTTTTTTTATTTTTTTGACCTAAAGCATCAATTAAATCAAAGATATTAAGTTCCACGTCCGGCTTTACCAAAAGATTTACATCTTCAATAGTAATTATTTCTCCTTGTTTATAGGCTTTCAATTTTTCTATTTCGTTGACTATTCTCCAGAGATCATTGCCAGCATAAATAATTAATTTTTCTATAGCCAAATTATTTATAAGAATTTTGTGTTTTTTACAATATTCTCCAATCCATTTTTTTAATTGAGTATTATTTAAAGGATTAAAACACCAGAGTTTAGCCTTTTTGTTTAAAAATTGGACTAGTTTATTTTTAGAATCTACCTCTTTGGCTAGAAAGATTATAAAAATATCTTGGTTAGTATTTAAATTTTTTGTTTTAAGATAATTTAATAATTTTTCTTGTAAAGCTTGAGGTTCCGAGAAAATATCTTCTATAATAATTAGCTTCTTTTCTTTAAACATCGAAACTGTCTCTGTAAAATTTTTAAACTCATTAAAATCGCATTTTTTGAAATTTAACCTAATTAAATTTAAACCGCTGAAACGGTTTTGATATTTGTCTATAATTTCTTTTAATTTTTCTTGAGACCTGAATGTATCAGAGCCAAATAAAAAATAGAGCATAGATTTAATTTTAACAGTTTATTTCAGGATTAGCAAAAGAATTTTTATCTAATAAACTATTAAATGTAATAAAGTCTCTGATTACCCGAATAGTGAAAATTCTTAAAAAATAACCAATAACCAAGAAACAAGATACAGGATACAAGAAACAAGAAATAAGAAATAAGATGCAAACAATGTCTAATGTCTAGTTGACCTGATTAAATCCTAATGACTAATGACTAATGTCTAATTATAATTTTTAATTTTTAATTTTCAATTTTTAAATAATTCTTTAATTTTGAAAACTAATTGTAACGAGGTCTTTCCTCGTTACACCTTGCCACAGACCTTTAAATAAGAATAAGAAGAAAAAATTTGGCTATGTAAAGCCAAAAACAATGTAACGAGGAAAGACCTCGTTACAAGTGTTATAAAAGGTTATTATGATGACC
>CAZVDC010000001.1:61695-67774 GCA_964625995.1 uncultured Candidatus Saccharibacteria bacterium | reverse complement strand
TTTTAAAGAACAAACTTTGCTCGGAAAAGTAAGTTTATTTTACTAATATACACATCCAACTGTCAAGTTTTATTATATCAAAAACCAATGACCAAGAAACAAGATACAAACAATAACCAATAACCAAGATACAAGATACAAGATACAAGAAATAAGAAATAAGAAATAAGAAACAAACAAACAATGTCTAATGTCTAATTGACCTAATTAAATCCTAATGTCTAATTATAATTTTTAATTTTTAAAACATCCTAATATAATAAGGCCGCCTACGGGTGAAATGTAACGAGGTCTTTCCTCGTTACATTGATTACGTACGTAGAAAAGGGTCTCGGTGTATAACTATACCTTTGCTATTTTATTTAAATTTTTATAAAATAGAGATATAAAGTAATCAGCATAACTTAAACCAATTTAAAAATATGGAAAATAATATACTTAAAAAACCAAAAAAAGTAATAGATATTATTCCTCCTGAAGAGGTAAAGATTAAGATAAATAAAACCAAGGAAGAAGAAATAGATAAAGATAGTGAAGTAGAAAAAGATAAATTAGAAGAAGAGCCAGTTTATGTTAAAGAACCAAGCCAAAAAATTTCTGAACCAGAATTAAAAGAAGATTTATTTTTTGAACCACCAAAAGAAGAAGGGGAGTCTCAATTATTTCCAGAAGGAATTTTTAAACCAAAAAAGAGAAAAATTGAAAAGAAGCATTTTATAATCCTAGGCGCCATTGGAGCAATTATCTTAGGTCTAATTTTTTATTTTACCCTAGCTAGAGCTGAAATTTTTCTAAAACCAAAAACAGAAATAATAGATTTTGAAACAGAATTGATTTTAGATAAAAACTTAGGCTTTGTTAATTTAGAACAAAACAAGATTCCGGCTCAAATTTTTCAGGTAGAAAAAAGCAAAGAAAAAGAATTTCCTACAACCCAAGAAAAAGAAGTAGAGAAAAAAGCTAAAGGAATAATTACTGTCTATAACCAATACAGCTCAGATCCCCAAACCTTAGTAAAAACCACAAGATTTGTTACCGAGGACGGTAAAGTCTTCAGAACAACAAAAACAATTGTTGTTCCTGGGGCAAAAATAGAAGAAGGTAAAATTATTCCGAGCACAATTGATGTTGAAGTAGAAGCCGATGAACCAGGAGAAGAGTATAATATAGGTCCTTCTTCTTTTACTATACCAGGCTTTAAAGGAAGCCCTAAATATACTGGGTTTTATGGCAAATCATTTCAGCCAATGACAGGAGGTGCAAAAGGCAAAGTAAAAGTAGCTACAGCAGAAGATATTCAAGGCGCCAAAGATCTTTTAATAGCAGAATTAGAAAAAGAGGCAAAAGAGGAACTAATAAAGAAAATTCCTTCAGAATTAAAGGTTTTAGAAGACTCAATTGTTGTTGATGTAGCAGAGGCTTCTTCGGATGTAGAACCAGAGCAGCCAGCTAAAGAATTTAAAGTAAAAGTAAAAATAATAGCAAAAGCAATAGGTTTTTTGGAAAACGATGCTGTTTCTTTGATAAATAGTAATCTTGCTGGGAAAATTTCAAAGGATAAAAAATTATTGCCGGAAACAATAAATATTGAATACTCAACAAGCAATATTGATTTAGAAAAAGGAATAGCTCGATTAAATTGTAAGGTTAAGGAAAGTGTTGCCTGGAAAATTGATTTAACAAAAATTAAGAAAGACCTTGCTGGCAAAAATGAAATAGAGGTTCGTCAATATCTTAGTGGCCAACCAGAAATAGAAAGCGCAAGAATTGTTTTTTGGCCATTTTGGGTAAAGAAAATTCCATCAAATGAAGATAAAATTAAGGTAATAATTGAGTAAAATAAATTAGCTATTGACTAGTTAAAGTTATTTTGCTATATTGTTTTTAACTTCTGTATGAATGAAAAAGTGATTAAAAAGCAAGGGGTAATTACAGAGTGCCTTCCTAATGCAAATTTTAAGGTTAGGTTAGATGAAGGAGACGAAATCCTGGCTTACATTTCTGGAAAAATGCGAATTTATAAAATACGAATTTCGCCAGGAGATAGGGTTACTGTAGAATTAAGCCCTTACGATAAAACAAGGGGAAGAATTATTTACCGCGAAAAATAGGCGAATTTAAGCTAATTCTTCTAATTCTAAATTGGCTTAAATTTGCTTTTTATTAGCGAAAAAATAGTGAAGGTTCGTGCTTCTGTAAAGAAAATCTGTAGAAAATGCAAAATAGTGCGACGGAAGGGTCGCATCTATGTTATATGTGAAAACCCAAGACACAAACAAAGACAGGGATAATTTTTAAATTAACTTAACTTAATGTAACGAGGAAAGACCTCGTTACATTAAATACAATTACTATGGTGCGGATAGCAGGAGTAAATATTCCCGACAACAAAAGAATAGAAATAGCCTTAACCTATATTTATGGAATAGGGAAAAGTTTAAGTAATCAAATTTTAAATGAGGCAAAAATTAACCCTGATAAGAAAACAGTTGATCTCTCTGATACAGAAATCAATGCTATTAAAAGAATTATTGAAGAAAAAAAATTAAAGATTGAAGGAGATTTAAGAAGAGAGGTGATGATGAACATTAAACGTTTAAAAGAAATTGGAACTTACCGAGGACTACGTCATATTAAAGGTCTTCCTGTCAGGGGACAACAAACCCGAACAAACTCTAGAACAGTCAGAGGAAACGTTAGAAGAACAATGGGAAGTGGAAGACGTAAACTAGAGAAAACATAAATGTAGAAGCAGATAAGCGCAGATGGCTACGCAGAACGACGCGGAAACTTCTGCGTAAATCTGCTTCTATAAAAATGGGGAAAAAACGTATTATAAAACAAACAGCTGAGGAAGTATTAAAAGAAAAAGAAAAGCAAGAATCAGCAATAAAGTCAAAAAAAGAAGTCAAAGGGAAAAAATTGACCAGGGGTAGAGCTTATATCCAATCAACTTACAACAATACAATAATTACTATCACGGACTCTAAAGGAGATGTTGTTGCCTGGGAAAGTGCTGGCGGTGTAGGCTTTAAGGGTCCTAAAAAGGCAACCCCTTTTGCTGCTACCAAAGCTGTAGAATCATTAATAAGAAAAATTGCTAAGACAGGATTAAAAGAAGTAGATGTTTTTGTAAAAGGAATTGGCGCAGGGAGAGAGGCAGCGATTAGAGCTTTAGCAAATAATGGAATAAACGTTTTATCAATTAAAGACATTACACCAATTCCTCACAATGGATGCAGACCTCCTAAACCTCGAAGAGTCTAAACAAAATTATTCTAATATCTAATAATTGACCTAATTATTCTAATTAACCTAATCAAACTCTGATGAAAAAAGAAGCTGTATGTAAAAAATGTAGAAGCGCAGGCCAAAAACTCTTTTTGAAAGGAGAGCGTTGTTTTACTGCTAAATGTGCGATGGTTAAAAAGCCCTATCGACCAGGGGTTCATGGAAAAATGAGAAGAACCGTATCAGAGTACGGGGCTCAGTTAATTGAAAAGCAAAAGCTTTGCCGAATTTATAATGTAAGAGAAAGACAATTTAAACGCTATTTTAAAGAAGCTTCAAAAGAAAAAGGAATTTTAGGCGAGAATATAGTTAAAAAGCTTGAGACAAGATTAGACAATGTTGTTTTCAGACTGGGATGGGCTGAATCCAGAAGAAAAGCTCGCCAGCTTGTAAACCATGGCCATTTTTTAGTAAATAACAAAAAAGTAAACATACCTTCCTATCAAGTAAAACCAAAAGATGAAATTAAGATAAAGCCTAATAGTCTGCAAAAAGGACCCTTTAAAGATTTATCAACAAAGTTAAAAAAATATGAGCCTCCTAAATGGCTCTCATTGGACAAAAAAAAGTTAGTAGGAAAAGTTCTTTCTTTCCCATCTTTAGAAGATGCTAATATACCTGTTGATATTCATATGGTTATTGAGTATTATAGTCGCTGATCTACGCAGATGTCCACGCAGATTTACGCAGAATTTCTGCATTTATCTGCGTTGATGTCAGCGTTTATCTGCTTTTATGGAATATGGAAACAAATATTTTATTGCCAAACCCTCCTAAGGTTATAAAAAAAGGAGAAAATAGAGCAATTTTTGAGATAGAAAATTGTTATCCAGGTTATGGAATGACATTGGGAAATGCTTTAAGAAGAGTGCTTTTATCCTCTTTGCCTGGAGCTGCTATAGTAGGAGTAAAAATAAAGGGAGTCAATCATGAATTTTCTACAATTCCTCATGTCTTAGAAGATGTAATTCAAATTATTTTAAACCTAAAACAAATAAGGTTTAAACTCTATACTGATGAACCAGTTAAACTTACCTTAAAGGCCAAAGGAGAAAAGGAGGTTAAGGCTTCTGATATAAAGTTGACTTCTGATGTGGAAATTGTCAACAAAGATGCTCACATTGCTACTTTAACAGATAAAAAAGCAGAATTAGAAATGGAGATAGAGGTTGAAAAAGGACTTGGTTATGTGCCTGTAGAACAAAGAAAGAAAGAAAAATTGTCTGTTGGCTATATTGCTGTAGATGCAATTTTTTCTCCGATTAAAAAAGTAAACTATGAAATAGAAAATATGCGAGTAGGGGATAGAACAGACTTCAATAGACTAAAGGTTGATATAGAAACAGATGGAAGCATTACTCCAGAGGAAGCCTTCCAAAAAGCTGTCAATATTCTTGTTGATTGTTTTAAGGTTTTGATTGAAGAAGAAAGAATAGAGAAAAAAGAAACACCTTCGGCTAGGGCCAAAAAATCATCTGATTCTAAGAAAAAAAGCAAAACAGTAAAAAAGAAACAGACAAAAACCCAGAAAACAACCAAGAAAAAATAATTTAACTTATATGCGCCATAAAAAGAAAAGTAGAAGGTTTACAAAATCAAAAAATCAAGAAAAAGCCATGTTTAAAGCTTTGGCTACTTCTTTAATTTTAAATGAAAAAATCATTACTACTGAAGCAAAGGCAAAAGAATTAAGATCATTTATAGAGAAAACAATTACTAGAGCTAAAAAAGATACTTTAGCTAATAGAAGATTGTTGGCAAAAATTTTTTCAAAAAAAATAATTAAAAAATTATTTGAAGAAATAGGACCTCGATACAAAGATAGACCTGGGGGATATACGAGAATCATAAAACTCAATCCTAGACCAAGTGATGGCGCTAAAATGGCTATTATAGAATTTGTATAACAAAAAATATGCAAAGAGAAGTTTTTAAAATTGACGCTACAGGAAAAGTATTAGGAAGATTGGCAGCTGAAATTGCTGTTTTATTACAGGGAAAACATAGGGCGGACTATACCCCTCATCTTGATAAAGGGGCTGTGGTAATAGTTACGAATACTTCAAAAATAAAAGTAACTGGTAAGAAATTAGACCAGAAAAAATATTATAGACACTCTGGATATATGGGTGGTCTTAAAGAAATTAAACTAAAAGAACTACTTCAAAAAAATCCTAATGAAGTTTTAAAAAAGGCGGTTTATGGAATGTTGCCAAAAAATAAATTACGAGCTAAAAGGATTAAAAGATTAAAACTTTTTAAAGAAGAAAATGCCTAAAAAAACAACAAAAAAACAAACTGAAAAAGAGAAACCTGTTTTAAGAAAAACAGAAGATAAAGATTTGGCTAATAAAACAGGGAAAGAAAACAAAGAAAAAAAGAAAAAATATTATGAAGCTGTGGGGAGAAGAAAAACCTCAACAGCGATTGTTCGGCTTTATACTTCCAGCCCTGAAGAGTCTGTAGAAAAAGGAAATTTAATTGTGAATGATAAAAAGTATACAGAATATTTTCCTACTATTGAATTACAAAAAATAGTTGAAGCACCTTTTAGAAAATTAAAATCTCTTAACCGTTTTAGAGCTACAGTGAAAGTAAAAGGAGGGGGAATTAAGGGCCAGGCTGAAGCTATTAGACATGGATTAGCCAGAGCACTTGTCTTGTTTGATTCTAATTTTAGAAAAAAGCTTAAAAAAGCAGGTTATTTAACCAGGGACCCAAGAAAAAAGGAACGAAAGAAATTTGGTCTTAAAAAAGCCAGAAGAGCTCCACAATGGTCAAAAAGATA
>CAZVDC010000001.1:54418-61595 GCA_964625995.1 uncultured Candidatus Saccharibacteria bacterium | reverse complement strand
GGAGTTTTAACAAGTATTATTCTGATAGCCTGGTTAGGAAAACTTATTAGTCAGGAGAATGTAAAATGGTATAGGGGCTTAGTTTTTTATTTCTTCTTGGCTTTTGTCTTAATATATGGTTTGGCCACAATTTTTTCAATTAGACCTTATACCAGCTTAGTTGGTCTTGATACTCATCTGAGTAGATCATTTATAAATGTGGTCTATTTCTTCATTTTGTTCGTTGTCTTGGTAAATTATTTAGCTGAAAAATCTTCCCAGCTTAAAACAGAAATTGTTAGGTTTTTAACCATATTTCTTATATCTTCACTGTTAGTAACTATTTTTTCTATTTTTCAAATTTTTGGTCTTCACATCTTTCCTTGGGCTTTCACAAAATCTAGCGCCTTCAACCCAATCGGAACCTTAACAGCCTTAGGAATTTATTTAGCCCTGGTTTTAACGTTAGCCCTTGGGCTTTTGTTTAGCCTGAGGCCAACTGTAAGCGATAATAAGAAAGAAAAGGTTTTAATTACTAGCTTAAAAGTATTTTTACTTGTTTTAAGCGCTTTAAGTTTGTTTACTATATTCTTATTAAACATCAGAATTGTCTGGATAGTTGTAACCATTGCAATGTTGATTTTATCTGGATTTATTTTAGCAAGAAGGTTTATCCCCCAAGCTAATCAAAATTTAAACTGGCTAGCTGTTCCTATTGTTATTCTGGCCTTAAGCATTGTGTTCCTTATGTTTAAGCCTGTTCTGTTTAATTTTAATTTCCCTGCAGAGTTAAGTTTGACAAATAGAGGAAGCTTAATGGTGATTAAAAGAACTATTACCGAAGCCCCAGTATTAGGAAATGGTCCAGAATCTTTCAGTTTTAGTTATTCTTTGCACAAGCCAGAAAATATAAATCAGACATTATTTTGGAACCTAAGACTTACCAATGCTTCTTCGGAAATATTCTCTTTAATTCCTGAAATAGGTATTTTAGGTATTTTCAGTCTTTTAGTATTGATAGGTGTCTTTGTATTCGTTGTTGTTAAGAATTTCATTACTGGAGGATTTAAGAAAATTACAGAACTTGAAATTGCTCTTTTTGCTGGATGGCTAGGCTTATTTATAACCTGGTTTTTATATCCTCAAAATACAACATTAATGTTTATTTTCTGGTTATTCTCAGCATTTTTACTGGCCTTAACTTTTGGCAAAAATGATATTACTGAGGTCAACCTGCGAAAGTCAGAAAAAATAGCTATAGGGGCTAGTTTTGCTTTTATTGTTCTAGTTATTGTGATTATAGGACTTTTATATATCCAAGGAACTAGATATATAGCTGAGGCAGAATATCAATCCGGATTAAATCTAATAAATCAAGGAAAACTAGACGAGGGAATAAATAGGATAACTCGAGCTATTCAGGTTAACTCTTATGAAGATAAATTCTATAGAAATCTCTCTCAAATATTTCTTATTAAGCAAACACAAATTCTTAACAATCAAGAACTAGATCAAAACCAAAAAACAGAACAGGTGCAATTGGCAGTAAGTAATGCTATAAACGCAGCAGTAAGAGCAACAAACCTAAACAGAAAAAATGTTGCCAATTGGATTGTAAGAGCGTCTGTCTATCGACGATTAGTAAATTCAGTAGAGGGAGCAGCTGATTGGGCAATTAATTCTTATAAAGAAGCAATAAAACTGGAGCCAACCAATCCATTTATTTATACTGAATTAGCTAGATCTTACATAGATAAGGCTAATTTAATCTTAAATAGAGCCCAAAACGAAGAAGACAAAAAGGAAGCAAATCAATTTTTAGAAGAAGCTGTAAAGGCTTATAACAAGGCGATTGAAATCAAACCAGATTATGCGCCTGCTCATTTTGAATTAGCCATCTTATATGACAGACAAGGAAAAACAAAAGAAGCAATTGCAAGAATGGAAAACAGTTTCCAATTGGCTCCAAGAGATTCAGGAGTACTTTTCCAGTTAGGAGTATTGTATTACAAAGATTCTCAATTTGAAAAAGCTAAACGAGCATTTGCCAGCGCTGTAAGTATTAATCCAGACTTTTCTAATGCTCGTTATTTCCTTGGTCTGCTATATGATAGAGAAGGAAACAAAGAAGCTGCAATTGCTCAATTTGAAAAAATTGCAGAGTTAAATCCTGATAACGAATTGGTTAAGAAAATTTTAGAAAATCTTAAAGCTGGAAAACCAGCCTTAGGCTCGCCAGAACTTGGACCACCCAACCAACCAGAAGAAGTACCTATAGAAGAGTAGTTGCAATTTATTAAAGCCAATATTGAAATAGCCCTTTTCTTAAAGGGCTATTTCTTTCAATTTATTTTTTTAATTTATTTATCTATTTTTAAATTTATTTCTAATAGTTTGTCTTTTGTAGTCAAAACATATAAAGATTGACTTTTTTTGCTATAAAACAGCTTCTTTGGTAAATCTTCTGACTCAACAAAAGATTGAATGAGCATAGAATTTATTTTGTCTCTATCATCAATTTCTACTATTCTTAATTCATTATCGACAATAAAAATAATATGTTCATTGGTTTCTGGATACCAAACAGCATCTTTTATTTCTTTGAATGTTTTTACTGGAAAAATAATTTGATTCTTTTCCCTTAAAGGCTGTTTTGCAGAAACCGGTACTAACCAAATAACCCCTATTTCTTTAGGGGTCTGCCAAAAGAGTTTTTCTTTGTCGGATGAAATCTCTGTTTTTACAACTTTATCTGCTATTTTTTTAATTTCTCTTGTTTGGTCATCGTATAAATAAAGCGAGTCTTCAATCATTAAAATATCTTCATTTACTATAGAAACATTATCTTCTTTTAATCCTAAAAATGGTATATCAAAAAGTTTTACAAAAGAGGAAAGATTTTGACTGACTCTATAAAAACTTTTTAAGGGAAATGAGCTTACAAAATAAATATTATTATTGATAATTTTATAGCTTAAAACGTTTGAAATAATCGGGCCTTCTAACACAGAACTGGTTAAGTTAGTTAAATTAAGTTTTAAAAGATAAAGATTTTGGCCTGCAATAAAAAATATTTCATTTGAATTTTGAGGGTTAAATAATAAATTTTTTGGATTGTAAATTTTATAATTAGATAAAGTCCATATTAAATTTCTTAAATTTATAACTCTAAAATCATCTTTGAGGTCTAAAAAATAAAAATTACTTCTTTCAATATTTAAAATAACTTTTTTATCATCTTTTGCCCAAATTATACCTGAAAGATTCTTCAAAGAAGGTATATTTTCTTGAATAATGGTTTTTTCAATAAAAGGGTAAACCTGTACATCATTATTCTCTAATAAATCTAATACCCGAAGAGCATACTGAGATACGGTTGGAATCCTGGCCGGGTCAGCTATTTTTTGAGTAATCGGATTTACTTCCTTTGCGCTTTTATCGGTTAAATATAATAATTTCTCTTGATTGTTAGAAATAGAACAGTATTTAACATCAAATTTTGTCATTTGTTCCAAGAAAAGTTCTTTTGGAATAAGTAAAACATTTTTAACCTCTGTTACTAATTTTGACTTAATCTCCAAGCTCTTTTGCCATTCCCAATAATTTGGTTTATTAATTTTCACATAGTAGGTACCAGGTAACAATCTTTTTATAAATTTATTTGTTTTACCATAATATTTCTCATTAATATAAATATCTGCTTTTTCTGGTAAGGATTTAAAATAAAAAGCCCCACTGGGTATTATTCTTTTATTTTTCCAATCGAAAATATAGCCTTGGGCATAAAAAACAACGCTCGTAGCCATAACGAGAAATAAAAACAAAAAAACGTAGAACATAATTCGGCGAGTTTTTTTAGTCATACTATCTATAATCTATCATTTTTGTTAACTATTGCCAAGACTAAAGAATTAAGATAAAATAAAATCATCAATATGTAATATAATTGTGAATTCATTAATTATATGTTTATAAAAAAAATAGGAATAGACTTGGGCACAGCTAACACCCTTGTTTATATTCCCAAAAAAGGAATAATTATTAATGAACCATCGGTTGTAGCTGTTTCAATTGAAGATAATCGAGTATTAGCTGTTGGAAATGAAGCTAAAGAAATGTTAGGGAGAACTCCTGACACTATTGTTGCTCATCGGCCCCTAAAAGATGGTGTTATTGCTGATTATAGAGTAACTCAATCAATGCTTTCTTATTTTATTAACAAAGCAGGTGGAAGAATAAGGTTGTTCAGACCAGAGGTTATGGTCTCTGTTCCTGCGGGTATTACCTCAACAGAAAAAAGAGCCGTTATCGAGGCCACTATGAAAGCTGGAGCAAAGGCCGCTTATGTTGTTAAAGAACCTGTTTTAGCCGCTATCGGAGCTGGAGTCCCTATAAACGAAGCTTCTGGCAATATGATTATTGATATAGGAGGAGGAACATCTGAGGTTGCTGTTATCTCTTTAGGGGGAGTAGTAGCTTGGGATTCTGTACGAGTAGGGGGAGATAAATTAGATAAAGCAATTGCTGATTATATAAAGAAAAAACACAGTTTAGCCATAGGGGAAAGAACAGCAGAAGAAATAAAAGTTAAAATTGGAAGTGCTTTGCCCCTAAAAGAAAAGGAGGCTGTGGAAGTGAAAGGAAGAGACTTAATAGATGGTTTGCCAAAGACTATTACTATTACAAGCGACGAAATAACCGAAGCAATATCTGACCGCCTTAATGAAATTATCCAAGCCATTAAAAATGTTCTTTATAAAACTCCTCCAGAATTATCCGCTGATATTATGAACAAAGGAATGGTGCTTTCGGGCGGGGGAGCTCTTCTTAGAAATCTTGACGAATTAATAATTCGAGCCACTGGTGTTCCTTGTTATGTAGCTGATGAACCATTGTTTTGTGTGGCCAAAGGAACTGGAATTGCTTTGGAAAATTTAGATCTTTACAAGAGAAGTATAATGACAAGAAAATAAAGTTTATGAAAATTGGCATACAAATAAGCCCTGATTTAGACAAAAAAAATAAAACAGGGATAGAAAATTATCTTGAAAATTTTAGGAACCAGATAATGATGCTTAAAAAATTAAAAAAGCATCAAATTTTTTTATATACCAGGAAAACAGTAAAATGGCCTTTTAAATTTGGTTGGACACAAATCGGCCTGAGTTTGAAAATTCTACAAGACAAACCTGATATTCTATTTGTCCCAGCCCACACCTTTCCAATCGTTCATCCAAAATTAGTCATTGCTATTCAGGGTTTAGAATTTGAAGCAATTCCAAAAAATTACTCTTTTTTCCAGCGGAAAATTTTAAGATTCCTAACTAAAAGAAATTTAAAAAACGCTGAAAAAATCATTGTTCCGTCAGAGTGTACTAAACGAGATTTAATTAAGTTTTATAAGGCAGACCCAAGAAAAATATTTGTAGTTTATCACGGTATAAACACGGAATCAACGCGGAATTATACGCCGAATCAATACAGAAAATATATTCTATACCTAGGAAGCGGGCATAAAAGAAAGAATATAAAAGGACTAATTAAGGCTTTTGAAATTTTGAAAAATAAACACAAAATACCTCATAAACTGATATTGGCAGGTGTTTCAAAAAAAGACAACGAAGAGCAAAATATAAAATATAAAAATGAAATTTTTTTTACTGACTATATTGATGAACATAAAAAATGGGAATTGTTAAAAAATGCTGAAGTATTTGTTTTTCCTTCTTTTTACGAAGGCTTTGGAATGCCTCCTTTAGAGGCTCAATTGGCAGGTGTTCCGGTAGTAGCCTCTAATACTTCTTCTTTGCCAGAAATTTTAGAAAAGTCAGCTTTATTAATAAATCCATCTAAGCCAGAAGAAATTGCAGAAGGAATTTATAAAATAATAAGTAATCCAGATTTGAAAGAAAGTTTGATTAAAAAAGGTTATAAAAATGTAAAAAGATTTAACTGGGAAAAATGTGTCAAAGAAACATTGGATATAATTTTTAATAAATAATAAACAAATTTTAACCAGAATAATTGTGTCAACTTATGCGCATTGCACTTATTCATGACTACCTAACTTATTTTGGCGGGGCAGAAAGGACTTTCAAAACCTTGATTAAATTATTTCCCGAAGCAGAGGTTTATACTCTTTTTTATGATACTAAAATAAAAAAGAAGTTTTTTTCAAACATTAAAATAAAGACTTCTTTTCTACAAAAGTTTCCTTCTGTTTTCAGAAAAAAATATCAACTGCTTTTGCCGTTTTTACCAGTCGCTGTTGAAACTTTAGATTTTCGAGAATTTGATCTAGTAATTTCCTCAAGTCATTCATTTGCCAAAGGAATCATTACTCGTCCTAAAACAACTCATATTTGCTATTGTTATAGTCCCACTCGTTATTTGTGGGACTCTTCTCATTCTCATTTTATTCTTCATTCTTTCAGAATTTGGGATAGACAAGCTAGTGAACGAGTGGATTACTTTGTAGCCATTTCTAAAACCGTTCAAAAGAGAATAAAGAAATACTACAAGCGTGACTCAGTAGTAATATATCCACCCGCTCAAATTTTCAATTATCAATTATCAATTTCCAAACCAAAAAAAGAGTTTTATTTAATAGTGAGTCAATTAAGAAAATATAAAAGGATTGATATAGCGATTGAGGCTTTTAATAAACTAGGATTAGAATTGATAATTATAGGAGATGGCCCTGAAAGAAAAAAACTGCAAAAAAGAGCCAAAAAGAACATTAAATTCTTAGGTTGGCAACCAGATAAGATAGTAAGCAAATATTACAAAAGTTGTACTGCTTTTATTTTTCCCTCCGAAGATGACTTTGGCATTGCGCCAGTTGAAGCAATGAGCTATGGAAAACCAGTGCTAGCATATAGAAAAGGAGGCGCTACTGAAACAATAATTGAAGGAAAAACTGGTGAATTTTTTAATTGGCAACATCCTGCAGTGTTAGCTGATGGAATCCGTCGACTTCGGCAAAATTTGTCAAAATATGAGCCAGAATTTATTCATAACCATGCAAAAAAATTTTCTCAAGAACGATTTGAAAAAGAATTTAAAGAATTTATAGAAGAGACAATGTCTAATTAACCTAATTATTCTAATGTCTAATGACTAATGACTAATTAACCTAATCAAATCCCAATGTCTAATGTCTAAAATCAAAATGTAACGAGGAAAGACTTCGTTACAT
>CAZVDC010000001.1:0-54318 GCA_964625995.1 uncultured Candidatus Saccharibacteria bacterium | reverse complement strand
ATGTAACGAGGAAAGACTTCGTTACATGGCCTCGTTACATAGAAATTTTCTTGTCAATTAGGTTATCATTATGATATCATATCTGTATGGTTAGACAGGAATACATTTTAAATTATTTTAAAAGAAGTATTGAAAAAAATAAAATCAGTCATGCTTATTTGTTTCAAGGACCAAAAGGAAGCGGAAAGGAACAAATCTTATTTTGGTTTATAAAACTTTTGCAATGTCAAAACAAAAGAAGTATTAAAAATTGTTCTTGTCTTTCCTGTAAAGATATTGACGCAAACCGACATCCAGATATAAAAATAGTCCAACCCCTTGAAGGAAAAAGAGAAATCGGAATTGACCAAATTCGCGAATTAAAGAATTTCTTAAGCCTCTCTTGGGTTAGGGGTCCATTCAAAATCGCAATCATTAATCCAGCAGAGGCTTTGAGTTTAGAAGCGGCAAATGCCCTGTTAAAAACCCTAGAAGAACCCTCTAAAGATTCCATTATCTTTTTAATAAGTAACACCCCTTCGCTTTTACCCCAAACAATAATATCACGTTGCCAGATAATAAATTTTCCACCTACACCTGTAGATGAAATCTCTGATAGCTTTATTAAAAATCATTATATAAAAATTTTATCTATGCCTTTTTATAAAGCATCACAAAACATAGAACAGATTGTTAAAAATGAAAAAGAAGTTTTAAACCTGTTAGAAAGCTGGATTGTTTGGCTAAGAAACTCTTTAATCAAAAAAGAAAATGATAAAACAGCTTCTAAAAAATTAAAAAAACTTCTTTTTAAAAGTCAAAAAATAAAAAATCTTATTACTAACACAAATATTGATAAAAAATTAGCATTAGAGCTTCTAACTCTAAATTTTAATTATTAATTAGTCTATGAGCTATAAAGAAATTATTGACAAATTAAAACCTCAGTTTGACCAAACAATTGAGTATTATAAGGGAGAATTGGCGAAAATAAGAGTAGGGAGAGCTAACCCTGCTATGGTTGAAGATATAAAAGTTGATTGTTATGGACAAAAATTTCCATTAAAACAATTGGCAAACATAAATATTCCTCAACCTAGAGTTATTATTATCCAACCATGGGATAAAAGCATTCTAGGAGAAATAAGAAGCGCTATTGAAGCATATTCTTCTGGCTTAAACCCTATTATTGATGGTGAAACAATAAGAATAAACATTCCTCAATTAAGCGAAGAGAGAAGAAAAGAACTAATAAAAGTCTTAAGTCAAAAAACAGAAGAAGCAAGAATTTCTATTAGAAGAAGAAGGGAAGAGGCCTGGAAGGAAATACAAGAGCTTGAACAACAAAAAGAAATAACAGAAGATGAAAAATATAGAGCCAAGGACGAACTTCAAAAATTAATTGATGAATATAATAAAAAAATAAATGAGTTAGAAAAAAACAAAGAGCAGGATATATTAACAATATAATTTTATTTTAATCATGATAATCTCTATTTTAATTTTGATCCTATCTCTGGGGATATTAATCTTTGTCCACGAATTAGGGCACTTTATCAGTGCTAAGGCGACAGGAATAAAGGTGGAAGAATTTGGCTTTGGTTATCCTCCTAGAATTTTTGGAATAAAAATAAAAGATACTTTATACTCTTTAAACCTTCTTCCTTTTGGAGGATTTGTAAAAATTTATGGAGAAACTAAATCTGATAAATCTATAAAAATAAAAGATAAAGAAAAAACTTTCTGGGCCAAACCAGCCTGGCAGCGAGCTATTGTGCTTACAATGGGGGTGGTAATGAATATAATTTTAGCAGGAATACTTTTAAGTCTTGTTTTTAAAATAGGCGCTCCAACTATAGTAACCAAAGAATTAGAAGAACGCTCTTTGGCTCAAAACTGGGCTATTAAAAATATAGAAATTAAAATCTTAGAAATCTCCCCGAATAGCCCAGCAGAGCAGGTTGGTTTAATGATTGGCGATGCAATTTTATCAGCAAAGTATAAAGATGAAATTCAAGAAATAAAAAAAGAGGAAGACCTGCAAAAATTTATCGCCAGACATGCTGGAGAGAGCATTGTTTTAACTATAAAAAGAAATGGAGAAATTTTGGAAAAACAAGTAGTTCCAAGAATATCTCCACCCCAAAATCAGGGACCAATTGGTATTTTTCTGGCTAAGGTAGGAACTGTTTCATATCCTTGGTATACCGCTATATGGCAAGGTTTTAAAAGAGCAGGTCAATTGTTAGTAGAGTTTGTTGTTTTGTTTTTTCAGTTAATAAAAAATCTTATACTCAAAGGCGCGTCAATGGGAAGAATTACTGGTCCAGTAGGTATTGCGGTTTTAACCTTCCAGATGACAAAATTGGGATTAGCTTATGTATTGCAGTTTATAGCAATAATTTCTTTAAATTTAGCTATTTTAAATATTTTACCTTTTCCTGCTCTTGATGGAGGAAGATTATTATTCCTTGCTATTGAAAAAATAAAGGGTTCACCTATAAGCCCTAAAACTGAAAACCTGGTTAATAGTATTGGTTTTGCTGTTTTAATCTTTTTAATGATTTTAGTAACCATAAAAGATATTGCTCACTTTTTTTAATCTAAAGTATGCTTTTTTCTCAATCACAAAATTTTGCTGAGTGGTATAATGAACTCGTTTTAAAAGCTGATTTGGCAGAATATTCTCCTGTGCGAGGATGTATGATAATTAAGCCGTACGGATACGCAATCTGGGAAAATATCCAGAAAATTTTAGATGCGGAAATTAAAAAGCTCGGAGTTAAAAATGTTTACTTTCCTTTGTTTATTCCTGAGAATTATCTTAAAAAAGAAAGTGAACATATTAAAGGTTTTAGTCCTGAGGTTGCTTGGGTTACTTATGGAGGGAATAAAAAATTACAAGAACGATTAGCAATTAGGCCTACCTCTGAAACAATAATGTATTCTGTTTTTGCTAACTGGATTCGGTCATATCGGGACCTGCCTTTGAAAATAAATCAATGGGCTAATATTGTCAGGTGGGAAATGAGACCTCGCTTATTTCTAAGAACCCTTGAATTTTTATGGCAAGAAGGACATACTGCTCATTCAACAGAAAAAGAAGCAAATTCTATGGCAAAAAAAGTTTTATTAATGTATAAAAATTTTATCCAAAATACTCTTGCTGTTTATGTAGAAGATGGAATTAAAACAGAATCAGAAAAATTCGCTGGCGCCAAAAAAACGTTAACTTTAGAAGCTCTTATGAAAGATGGAAAGGCGCTTCAAATGGGAACCTCTCATAATTTGGGACAAAATTTTTCAAAGGCCTTTAAAATAAAATTCCTAGATAGAAAAGGAAAACAAAATTATGTTTGGCAAACAAGTTGGGGAGTCAGCACTCGTTTGATTGGAGGAATAATAATGAATCATGGTGATGACAAAGGATTGATTTTGCCTCCAAAAATTGCTCCTTTTCAGGTAGTAATAGTGCCTATCTGGAAAAATAGCAAAGAAAAAAACCAAGTAAAGGACTATATCAAAAAGATTGAAGAAAAATTAAAAGAAAAGAATGTACGTTGTCTCAGTGATTGGAACAAACAGACCCCAGGATGGAAGTTTAATGAATGGGAGCTAAAAGGAATACCTTTAAGATTAGAAATAGGACCAAAAGAAGCAAAGAAGAGAAAAATAACGCTTGTTCCTAGAGATATACTTAAAAAAGAAGAAATGACCTTAAAAAGCTTTGTTGATAATCTTGATAAAATTTTAGAGGATATTCAAAAAAGAATTTTTACAGCTTCTAAAAAGTTTACTAAAGAAAATACCCACCAAGTAGAAACTTTTTCTGAGTTTAAAAATATTATTAGTCATAAAGGTGGCTTTATTAAAACATTTTGGTGCGGTAATCCAAAATGCGAAAAAGAAATTAAGGAACAAACTAAGGCAACCATAAGATGCATTCCTTTTAATCAAGATAGACAGAAAGGTAAATGTATAAAATGCGGAAGAAAATCTAATCTAAAAGTTTTATTCGCTAAAGCATATTAAAATTATTATTATGATAAATAAAATTTTTAGAAGAGTTTTTAAAGATATAGGAATTGATTTAGGAACAGCTACAACTCTTGTATATGTCAAGAATAGGGGAATAGTTATAAATGAACCCTCTGTAGTAGCAATAAACCAAAAAACGGGCCAGGTTTTAGCAATAGGCGAAGAAGCAAAAAGAATGGTTGGACGGACACCTGGTCATATTTTAGCCTCTCGACCATTGGTTGACGGAGTAGTTTCAGATTTTGAAGTAACAGAACAAATGCTTCGTTATTTTATAAATAAAGTTTATAAAGGAAGTTTTAATCTTTTCCCCAGGCCCCGAATAGTTATTGGCATTCCGTCTGGGATTACTGAAGTGGAAAAAAAAGCTGTTCAAGACGCTGCTTTAAATGCTGGAGCCAAAGAAGTTTATTTAATTGAAGAAGCAATGGCAGCGGCTATAGGAGCAAGACTGCCCATCCAAGAAGCCTTGGGTAATATGATTATTGACATTGGAGGAGGAACTACTGACATCGCTGTAATTTCTCTGGGAGGGATAGTTGCCAGTAAAACCTTAAAAATTGCTGGGGACAAATTAAACGAAGACATTATAAACTTTGCCAGAGAAGAATTTAAACTTGTTTTAGGAGAAAGAACCGCTGAAGAAGTCAAAATTGCTATTGGTTCTGCTCAAGAATTGGAAGAAAAATTAGAAATTCCTGTAAAGGGCAGGGATTTAATAACTGGTTTACCAAAAGAAATTATTATAAATGATACTCAAATCAGAAAAGCTCTTTCTCGTTCAATAAAAATGATTATAGATGCTGTAAAAGAAACTATAGAAAATACGCCACCAGAATTAGTTGCTGATATCATGAACAAAGGAATTATAATGGTAGGAGGCGGGAGTCTTTTAAGAAAATTAGATAAATTAATAGAAGGAGAAACTAAAATTCCAGTAAAAATAGAAGAAGACCCCCTAACTGCTGTTGCAAGGGGAACTGGGGTAGTTTTGGAAGACATAGAGAAACTTAAAGATGTTTTGGTTCCCGCAGATTATGGAGAACCACCTAAATAAACAACTCTATTTGTATGGAAACTTTTTTAATCAAAAAAAAGATTTTTATTATTTTCTTTGTTGTCCTCTTTGTAGGGCTTGTTTTTTTAATCTTTCCTAAATTTTCAAACAAAATAGTAAATTTTACTTATACAGTATTTACCCCAATTCAGACCTGTTTTCAAAAAACAACAAAGCAAATTAAAACAAGTTGGGACTTTCTAAACCAATTAAAAAAAATTCAAAAAGATAATTATATTTTGAAACAAAAAATTGAAAGATTAATAGCAGAAAACGTGCGCCTGAAAGAATTAGAAAAAGAAAATCAACTTTTAAGGTCTTATCTCGATTTACCAGAAAATCAACGGTTTCCAGTAGTTTTAGCCGAAGTTGTCGGAAAAGATTTTTTAGGAACAGAAAAATATATTCTTTTAAATAAAGGAAGGATGGACGGCATGAAAAAAAACTTTCCCGTGATTGTTTATAACAATATTCTGATAGGCAAGATAACAGAGGTGTTTGACAACTTTTCAAAAGCTGTCCTTGTTTCCAGTCCTAATTGTAAGGTCCCAGTATTGATTCAGGAAACTCGAACAGAAGGCCTTTTAGAGGGAAAAACAATAGAAAATGAGTTGATTTTAAACTTGGTGCCTAAAGATAAAAAAATCGAAACCGGCCAAATAGTTATAACCTCAGGAATTGATGGTGTTTATCCAAGAGGTCTTTTAATCGGCGAGATTTCAAAGGTTGAAGTTTCTGAAAAAGAAATGTTTCAAAAAATAAAAGTAAAACCAGCTATTGAAATTGAAAAGCTAGAAAGAGTTTTAATAATAACAGGCTCTAAACAGGAAAACGAATAAAGAATAAATATGAAACTTTTAATTTCAATTGGTTTTATAATTATTTTAATTTTTGTCCAAGCTTCTCTTTTTCCTTATTTCCAAATATTTAATACTTTTCCAAATTTGATATTAATTGGAGTTTTAATTATCAGCATTCTTAAAAATTATAAAAAATCTTTAATTTGGATATTTTTAGGAGGGTGGCTTCTAGATATTTATTCTTTTAATAATCCATTGGGAATATCTATCCTGTCTTTGCTTTGTATAAGTTACTTTGCTAATTTTCTCACCACAAATATTTTCAAAAAATTCAATTTTCTTTCTCTAGTTCTAATCTGTACAGGGTGTAGTCTTTTTTATCGAGTTTCTTTAATGCTTGGTTATTTATTAAATACGGGTGAAATTAGAATAAACTTGATTCAGGTTTTTGTTCAAATCATCTACAATTTAGCTGTATTTCTTCCTATTTTTTATTTAATAAGATCAAAAATAGCAAAAATAAGTTTTTAGTATGTTTAAAGGCTTTACTGAATATAAAATCAAAAGACTAACTCGAGAGTCAATTGAAGCAGAAGAAATCTTTTTGGACTCTGAAAAACTGAAAAAATCCCCTGAGAGCGAAAAAGAAAAAATAGAATTCCCGGTAAAAAAAGAAAGGATACAATATGTTTATTTCTTTATTGTACTTCTTTTATTAATTTTGCTGGGAAGATCAGCTAATCTTCAAATTATCCAAGGAAATTATTGGTTAAGGGTAGCTGAAGAAAATAGAATAAGGGCTTATCCAATAAAACCCTTAAGAGGTATTATCTATGATAAAAACAAAATTCCTTTGGTTTCTAACGAACCCGTATTTAATCTAAGTATAATTCCTTCAGATTTTGCAAAACAAAATGATTATGAAAAAAATCTTAAATATTTGTCTGAAATTCTTTCTATCCCTAAAGAAGAAATAGAGGCTTTTGTTAAAAAATATTTTAACATTTCTTATCCGGTTGTTTTTAAAACAAACATCTCTCAAGAATTAGCTTTGATTTTAAAAAGCAAGTTTTCCAACAATTCTACTATTTTAATAGAAACAGATAGCAGAAGAGAATATTATAATGGCAGTAAGTTCTTTCATCTTTTAGGCTATTTAGGTTTAATAAATGAAGAAGAAAGAAAACAAAACCCAGATTATCTTATAAATGATTATATTGGAAAATCTGGCATAGAACTTTATTACGAAAACCAATTAAGGGGTGAATACGGAAAGAAATTAGTAGAAGTTGATGCTAGTGGAAAAGTGAAAAGAATCATTGGAGAACAACCTGCTAAAAATGGACAAGATATAATTCTTGCTATTGATAGTGGCCTGCAAAAAAAGCTTTATGATGAAATCAAAAAAATGCTTAATCGTCTAAACACAGATAGAGCAGCAGGAATAGCAGTTGACCCCCGCAATGGAAAAATCCTTGCTTTAGTAAGCTTTCCTTCTCTAAACAATAATGAATTCTCAGGCGGTCTTTCTGAAGAAAAACTCCAAAAGATTAAATCGAATCCTTCTAAGCCTTTCTTAAATAGGGTTATCGGAGGTTTATATGCGCCTGGTTCAACTATTAAACCTATTCTTGCAGCTGCAGCTTTAAAAGAAAACATAATTAATCCCGAAAAAGTTATAAACTGTCAAGGAAGAATTACAATTAAGAATAAATTCTATCCTGATATTTTTTACGTTTTTAATGACTGGAAAGTTCATGGACCAACTAATTTAATAAAAGCAATTGCTGAATCATGCGATGTTTATTTTTATACAATAGGGGGAGGATACGGCGATATCAAAGGTTTGGGAGTAAATAAAATTAATGAGTATCTTAAAAAATTTGGCCTAGGAACAATTTTAGGTATTGATTTAAAAGGAGAGGTTAGTGGTTTAATTCCTAATGAAAAATGGAAGTTAGAAAACAAAGGCGAGAAATGGTTTCTGGGAGATACCTACAATATTTCAATTGGACAAGGCGATTTATTGGTTACTCCTCTTCAATTAGCAATGGCAACAAGTATAATTGCAAATGGAGGAAGTTTGTACAAACCCCAAATAGTAAAGCAGATAGGAAATGATAAAATCCAATCCCAAAAATTAAAAGAAAATATTATAGAAGATAAAATTTTAGAAATAGTTAGGAAAGGAATGCGAGAGGCAGTGGTGTCAGGCTCAGCAAGATATCTTTATGACCTGCCAGTAAAAGTAGCTGGCAAAACCGGAACAGCTCAGGCGCCAAGAAATAAAAAACCTCATAGTTGGTTTACTGCTTTTGCTCCTTATGAAAATCCAGAGATTGTCTTAACTATCTTAATAGAAAATGGGGGGGAGGGATCATCAGTAGCAGTTCCAATAGCTAAAGAGGTTTTAAAATGGTATTTTAATCATTGAACCAAGTTAAAATAAAAATAGATTAAAAATATGGCAGTGCTTCTTAACGGAAGAAAAGTAGCTAAAAAAATACTAAACCAGCTAAAAAAGAGGTTTAAGCTTTTACCTTCAACTAAATTAGCTGTAGTAATGGTTGGCACCAATCCTGCTTCTGAAAGTTTTGTAAAACAAAAACAGAAAATAGCTCAAGAACTTAGTGTAAATTTCAAACTCATTAGATTAAACTCAAAAATTAGCTTAAATTCTTTAACTAAGGAAATTTTAAAATTAAGCCAAGATAAAACAATTACAGGAATAGTAGTTCAACTTCCTTTGCCAAAACACCTTGACGAGGACAAAATAATAAAACTAATTCCTGTTGAAAAGGATGTAGATGCTTTAGGTTCAGATAAATTAGTGAAACCCCCAGCTGCTGCCGGTATATTGCAACTGCTAAATTTCTATAAAATTAAACCGCAAGGAAAAACAATTGCAATAGTAGGGCAGGGAAAATTAATAGGCAAGCCCTTAACTAAGTTATTTAAAACAATGAAAAATGTAAAGCTAATAACTTGCGATATAAACACCAAAAACCTTAAAAAACAAACCCTAAAAGCAGATATTCTTATCTCAGCTACGGGAACCCCTTGCTTAATTAAAAAAGATATGGTAAAAAAGAAAACTGTTATAATAGATGCGGGATTTTCTATGAAAAAAGGAAAAATTATTGGTGATGTAGACTTTGAAAAAGTTAAAGACAAGGTAAGCTATATTACCCCTAATCCTGGAGGAGTAGGCCCGATTACAGTAGCAATGTTGTATTCTAATCTGGCTCAATTAAAAGAATTTCAATTAAAAATTAAAAACAATAAAGTTTAAACAACAATGCCTTATTATATCAGCCCAGAAAAACTTAAAAAATTTAAAGAAGAACTTGTAAAACGCAAGACGCTTTTGCGTCAACAAATTGCCAAGAAAATTCATGAGGCTCGAATGCAGGGAGACATTTCAGAAAATGCTGAATACACAGATGCAAAAGAAGCTCAAGCTTTTAATGAGGGTAGAATACTCGAATTAGAGAATATTATTAAAAATGCTGTAATAGTTTCTAGAAAACCCAATAAAACTAAGGTCCAGGTTGGCTCAAAACTCATAGTAAAAGACAAGGCTGGCAATAAAAAAGAATTCTACATCGTAGGATCAGAAGATGCCGATCCAAGCAAGGGAAAAATTTCCAATGATTCTCCTATTGGCGAAGCTTTCCTTAATAAAAAGAAAGGAGAAACTGTAGTTGTCCAAACCCCTAAAGGAAAAGTAAAATATACAATAATAGAAATAAAATAAATCAAATGCATTCTAATAAACTTTTAATATACCAAGAAATAAAGAACTAAGCGTGTATAAAATAGGAGAATTTCTTCTCCTATTTTTTACATCACTAAACTAACCCATCTTTAATCAATGTAACGAGGTCTCCGGTCACCCGTATTAAAATGTAACGAGGAAAGACCTCGTTACAATAGCCTTGTCACATTGAATATTTGTAGACCTGCCCGCCATCGGCTATCGCCGAAGGCGATTGGCAGGCGGGTTGGGATATTCATTCGTAGACTGGGATAACATATATTCTTTACTAATCAATTGTTAAAATGTTATAATTCAACTATGAAAAGAATTTATATTTCTGAAACAATTAAATATGTTGACAAAAGAATAAAAATTTGTGGTTGGGTTCAATCTAGAAGAGACCATGGGAAAATTATTTTTATTGATTTAAGAGACAGGTCTGGCATTGTTCAAGTTGTCTTTACCCCTGAAAACAAAGAGCTTATCAATTTAGCAGATTCTTTAAGAAGCGAATGGGTAATTGCCTTGGAAGGAACTGTTAATAAAAGGCCCAAAAAAATGATAAATCCCAATCTTTTAACTGGAAAAATTGAAATCAAGGCAGAAAAATTGACAATTTTAAACAAGGCAAAAGTCCTACCTTTTGAAATAGAACCAGAAGATAGAAAAGTAAATGAAGAATTAAGGTTGAAATACCGTTATTTAGATTTAAGAAAGCAGAGAATGAAAGAAAATATTGTTCTTCGTCATAAGGTTATAAAACTAATCAGGGATTATTTAGACAAAAAAGGATTTTTAGAAATTGAAACACCAATTCTAACCAAATCAACACCTGAAGGGGCAAGGGATTTCCTGGTTCCTTCACGACTTAATCCGGGAAAGTTTTATGCTCTTCCACAATCACCTCAGCAATATAAACAGCTTTTAATGGTAGCTGGTTTAGAAAAATACTTTCAAATTGCTCGCTGTTTTAGAGATGAAGACCTAAGAGGGGATAGGCAACCAGAATTTACGCAATTAGATTTGGAAATGTCTTTTGTTGAACAAAAAGAAATATTAGAAATTACAGAAGGATTAATGATAGAAATAGCTAAATTGGCCAAAAAAAAGCTTACTTTTAAACCTTTTAAAGTTTTAACCTATGAAGAAGCAATTAAAAAATATAAAACAGACAAACCAGATTTAAGAAAGAATAAAAACAACCCAAACGAACTTTGTTTTCTTTGGATAGTTGATTGGCCTCTTTTTGAATGGAATAAAGAAGAAAAAAGATGGGACCCTATGCATCATATTTTTACTGCTCCTAAAGAAAAAGACATAAAAAATTTAGAAAAAGATCCAGCAAAAGTAAAATCTTGGCAGCATGATTTAGTCTGCAACGGTCATGAAATTGCTGGTGGAAGCATAAGAAACCACGATCCAGAAATTCAAAGAAAAATATTAAAATTAGTTGGATTAAGCAAAAATGAAATTGAGGAAAAATTCGGTCATTTGCTTCAGGCATTTGAATATGGAGCACCTCCTCATGGAGGAATTGCTTTGGGAATTGATAGATTATTAATGATTTTAAGCAATGAACCAAGTATAAGAGAGGTAATGGCATTTCCAAAAACAGGAGATGGTCGAGACCTTACAATGAATGCACCTGATACAGTTACCCCTAAACAACTTAAAGAACTTGGTATAAAATTAACTTAGAGCATTAAATTTAAACAATAAAGATCTTTGACAATTTAATAAGGAGGGAAGAAATGACTAAAACATTAAGATGGAGAGAATTAAGAAAAAAGATCCCTAATTTAGACGAAAAATTAGATGAATTAAAACGGCTTCACCCAGAGTTTACCACAAAGGAAATAACCCAAGAGCTGAATAAAATTTTTGAAAAAGAGCTTGCTGAGCTTGGTGTCTCATTTTCGCCACAGCAAATAGCTGGAGTTCTAGTTTCTTTGGGGTACCGGAAAACATTGATTGACTTTGCCAAGGTTGTACTGTCCTTAGATCCAGCTCAGGTTGAAAAAATTTTTAAACAGTCGCTTCCAAAAACCAGCTGGGAAAAACCATTTGTGGTAAAGGTGAAATCGGAAGAAAATCCTAGGGTGATGTTCATCAACGCCCCCCTTATCGGTCTGAAAAATCATTCCGGACTTTTAAGAAATGCCCTAAAACTTGCCCAGAAAAGAAAAGTTGATGCTGTAGTAATTCCAGGAAATCTCGTTTACATGGATTTGAAAAGATATTCTAACAAAAAACCGAATAGAGCCCTGTTTTCTGCTGAAGAAGAAAGTGAAGAAGTTGTATTCAGGTCCTTCAAAGAAAAGTTTGATATTCTAGTAAGAGAGCTTCGCCAACAATTCTTTAATCAAAATAATAAGCCCTATTTTAAAGGAAAAATTTTAATCTCCTTGGGCAAAACAGAACAACAACTAGTAGAACAGTATACGAATGAAATTGTAAGAAAGATTGTTATAGAAGAATTAGATAAATTAAGAGAAGAAAAAAGGGTCTTAATGAAAGAATTGAGAAAATTAAATAAATATTTAAAAGATACTGAGGCATACTATCTTCAAGAAAAAAATGAACTGGAAAAAATTTTGAAAGCAACCAGAGTAAAGTTAGAAAGACTGGAAACACTAAAATGGTTGACAGAATCTAAAAACCAATCAAACGAAGAAAAGAAGCTAAAAAAAACAATAAACGAAACAGAGAAAGATTTAAAGAGGGTTGAGAGAGAATTAGCAGCTGTTGAAAAACTTAAAAAACATCGGGGAGAATTAAAAAGAAAAATAGACTTAATAAACAGAAAACTGGGCTATGTCAAAATGACCAACTTTGATGAAGGCTGTATTAACCGAATCTCCCGGCAAATGCAGAAGTATATTATCTATATTTATGAAAAAATGCTGAATGGAAAAGTGGTTTCTTGTGGACAGGTATTTTTAGATATAGGGGGTTTAACCTTCCAAATAGTTCATGATAATGAAGATTCTTCTCGAGACCGAGCAATAGACAAGTTTATTGACCATTTTAGGAAAACAGCAAAATTCCGTGACTTGGCTAAGGTAATTGTTGTAGCAGGAAGAACCAATATTACTCATTCGGGAGCGCCAATAAGTTATAGAAGCCGAAAAAAGGATATCGCTGATTCTTATCTTGAACAGCTACCAGTCTGTATTGACAATAGAAAAATTCACAGAAAAAGAACAGAATTAGGGATAATTGGAGATGCTTTTTTAGATGCAATAACCAATGAAGAAGTTACTCCGGGAGTAGTAATTTATCAAGGAATAAAAGAACAACAAAGCGGTGAACTCATCCTAAAAAGAGAAACATACTTACTGCCTTGCCTTCTTAACAATGCTCTGTTTGAATCTAAAGATTTTAACAGAAAAATACGGCTTATTTACTACGAACTGGATGGTGATTCACATGTAGGTTCAGGTTATGTAGCCTACTATCGGATAACTAAAGAACCATATATTCTTTATCATTTTCAAATGGTTCGTGATTTTTTAACTTCTCTGAGCGCCCCTCTAGCTGGCTATATTCATCTGGGTGATATTATTCAAGGACATAATTATCCTTTTGAAAGTCAACCGCCAAAAGAGGTGGTTGTTCTAAGCGATATTTTAAAAAAAGTTAAAGACCCAGGTTTTCTTTTAGAACAGACTTTAAAACGAGGAATTTTTCCTTGTGAAAAGCAAATAGAGGAATACAAAAAAGCTGCTTTTGGTCGCAAGGAATATGAAGATTATTTCTTGAAAATAATAGAAAGAGCAAAAAGTTTAAGAATTAAATACGAAGATGATTTAGCTCCGATTATTTTTCTCGGTGGGAATCACTTTATGAATACCACCAATAGAGAACTAAATGATGGAATTGAAATGGCTGACTGCCTAAGAAAGCTTCTTAAAAATAGAATAGAAAAACTGAAAAGACTTAATCTTACCATAGATGAGATGATAAAAAGTCCTCAATTCGGAGATTTAGCTGCTGGAGGTGGAGTATTAAAGCTGTTTAAAGGAGCAGAGTATGGATTTTCTTTAAGGCATAAGGAGATTACAGGAGCCTCAAAATACAAAGACCCAATCAGAAAAATTAAAGAAGTAAACCGAAAAAGAGGTCTTACTGAAAACTGGCAACAGGGAAAATTCGTGTTCTTCTTTTCGGGTCATACCCATCGAGGCGGATTCTCTCACGGGCCTAATGAAAGCTTTGATGTAGGTGGCTCTCAGACCTTCCATGACAGCTGGGGAGACAGATGGGGATATCCATTGAATTATGTCGCCTCAAAAATCATAGGAATTCCTGTTAAAGGAATTGCCTGGGGGCCAATTGTCCGAATTCCTTTAGAATATTCTTTCTTTAAAAAGACCAAAAGATACTGGAAAAAATGGAAAATAAACCCAAAAAAAATATTTGAATTTGCCTAAAAAACACAAAAAAGGGTTTTCCACAAGGAAGACCCTTTTTCTTTTATTTTTCAATCTTTTTTGTTATAATCTAAATATATGAGCCTAGTAGACGATTTAATCAAAAAAGGTTATTTAAAAACACCAAGAATTATAGAGGCTTTTAAAGAAATTAAAAGAGTAGATTTTGTGTTAGAAGAATTAAAAAATGAGGCTGAAATAGATGCGCCTCTTCCAATTGGCTGGGGACAAACTATTTCTCAGCCGCTTACCGTTGCTTTTATGTTGGAACTTCTCCAGCCAGAGCCAGGAGACAAAATTCTTGATATTGGGTCTGGTTCAGGCTGGCAAACAGCTCTCTTGGCTCATATTGTTGGTGAAAAAGGAAAGGTTTATGCAGTTGAAAGAATTCCGGCCTTAATAGAATTCAGTAAGAGAAATATTAAAAAGTACGGGTTCGGAGAAAAAGGAATAGTAGAATTTGTATGTAAAGATGGAAGCAAAGGACTAAAAGAAGCAGCGCCTTTTGATAAAATTATTGCAGGAGCGGCAGGAGAAAAAATTCCTCAAGCATGGAAAGAACAATTAAAGGTTGGGGGACGGTTAGTAGCCCCGGTTCTTTCTAGTATATTTTTATTGATAAAGCGTTCAGAAAAAGAATTTGAGCAAAAAGAATTTCCAGGTTTTGCCTTTGTTCCTTTAATAGAAGATTGATTTGGGATTATGGAAATAAAATTTAAAAAATCTTTTTTTTCAAAAATATCAGCTTGTTATAAAGCTGTTTTTAATTTCTTTATAAAAATTTGCTACTGGCTAAAAGAGTTTTTTACTGCTCATAGGAGTATTTTAATAACTATTCTAACCATTGTTTTGCTAACTGGTTTTTCTATGTCTTTATTTTTCTGGTATCAAGTTGAAGTCCCCTTAAGCCATAATAACAATGAACAAATTTTTTATATTGAGCCAGGACAAGGGGTCAATGAGATTGGGGCTAATTTAAAAAAAGCAAATCTAATAAGAAACGATTGGGTTTTTAGCACTTATGTCTGGTTAAACAAAAAAACTAAAAACCTTCAAGCTGGGAAGTATAAACTTAGTCCTTCAATGAACATTGCTCAGATTGTTGAAAAATTCATAAAAGGAGAGGTTGTTAAAGATTGGATAAAAGTAACTATTCCTGAAGGCTGGACTAATCAACAAATTAAAAAAAGACTGTTAGGACTAGGATTGATAAATGAAACAGATGAAATCCCTTTAGATTTACAGGGTTACTTATTTCCTGACACTTATTATTTTGAGCAAAATACTTCTATTGAGGAAATCATTAAAAAAATGAGAGAAAATTTTAACCAGAAAATTACCGATGACCTGAAAAAAGAAATAAAGAATCAAAACAGGTCTCTTTACGAAGTGTTGATTATGGCTTCTATTTTAGAAAAAGAAGTAAAGAGCGATGACGACAGAAGAATTGTTTCAGGTATTTTTTGGAAAAGATTGGAAAATAATTATCCCTTGGAATCCTGCGCTACCATTGCTTATATTTTAGGAACAGATAAATGGCGTTATTCTTACGAAGATACCCGGATCAAATCGCCTTATAATACTTATATAAACCCAGGCCTACCTCCGACACCAATCAATAACCCTGGACTTTCAGCTATCAAAGCAGCAATTTATCCAGAATATACAGATTACAATTTTTTTCTAACAGACCCAGAAACCGGCAAAACAATCTTTTCCAGAACCCTAGAGGAACATAACATCAATAAAAGAAAATACTTTAATCTCTAATACATCAAAAACAATGTAACGAGGAAAGACCTCGTTACATTCTAGCTGCATTATACTAAATAAAAGTTGACAATAATTTTGTAAAATGATAAACTGTAAAAAAGTTTAAATCAAGATAATCCGCAGACAGCAGGCACTGTTAAAAACAGGTAAGACCTGCCGAGGATGTTTCAAATAATATCTTTTATTATTTGACAGTGTTTAATGTGCTGCGGATTATCCGCAGTTTTTAAATAATAATTAACTTATAAAATTATGCTTACCAAAGAACAAAAAGCTCAAATTGTTGAAAACCTAAAAGAAAAGCTAGACAAACAAAAAATTGTTATTATTACCAATTTTCAAGGATTAAAAACAGATTCTCTTCAGGAACTGAGAGAAGAATTAAAGAAAATAAATGGAGAATATAAAATAGCCAAAAAAACTCTAATAAAATTAGCATTGGAAAAAACAAAGTTAAAAGGTCTTATAGATTTAGACCAATTTGACACTTCTATTGGTTTAGTTTTTGGCTATAATGATCCTGTTTCTCCGGCAAAAATAATAAATAAAACTTCAAAAAATTTTGAGCAGTTTGAAATATTAGGTGGAATTATGGATAATCAAGTATTAAGCCCTAAAGACATTAAAGAACTAGCTAATATTCCATCCAAGGTCGAACTTATATCTAAATTAATTGGAAGCATAAACTCTCCTTTAAGTGGATTTATAAATGTATTAAAAGGAAACATTAGAGGATTGGTTTATGTTCTAAAAGCAATAGCAAGCGAATCTTAGTATAATTAAAGCGAGTAGAAAATAAATCTGTTCGCTTTAATTTACTTAATTCGCAAAAAAAATGACTGAAGAAAAAAATACTAATACACAATCTAATGATGAGAAAGAGGCCAAAAATGAAGAAGCAGTAGATCAGGAAGAACAGGCTAAAGAAGAAAGTCCAGAACAGAAAGCAAAACAGGAAGAACAGACTAAGAAAGAAAAAGCTGAAGAAAAAAAGGAAGAAACCCCAGAAACAAAAGAAGTAAAAGAAGAAGCCAAAGAAGAGGTAGAGGTTCCTGAAAAATTTAAAGATTTGATTGAGAAAATAGAACAGCTCAGTGTGCTGGATTTAGCTGAATTGGTAAAAGTATTAGAAAAAAAGTTTGGAGTATCAGCAGCAGCCCCAATGATGGCTGTGGCAGGAATGACTGGTGGTGCTGCAGAGGGAGGGGGAGAGGAAACAAAAGACTCTTTCACTATAGAACTCAAAGATGCTGGTTCTCAGAAGATTCAAGTTATTAAGGTTGTTCGAGAAATTACTGGCAAGGGCTTAAAAGAGGCTAAGGACTTAGTTGACAGTGTTCCTCAAGTAATTAAGGAAAATGTTAAAAAAGAAGAAGCTGAAGAAATAAAGAAGAAATTAGAAGAAGCTGGTGCAACTGTTGAATTAAAATAAATTACTTTTTTCTTGTTAGATTTAAAAACTGCCCCAAGGGGCAGTTTTTAATTGTTTTTATACACTGACAAAAGCTTTTTAATTCTTGTTAGGTTTATTTAGAATATCTGTAAATAAACAACTTAGTTCCTTTGGGCTTGGTGGAGCTAATTCTTTGGGAAGAGTGTAGCCGCAATCTCTCGTAAGACATTCCCAAGAATCTCTAAACTGATTATATTCTATGCTCCGAAACTTTTTACAACAAGGACAGTCAATGCGAAAATCACTAACCGAACTTTGCCTGTTTAAAAAAATTCTTAAACCCTCTTTTGATATATTCTTCTGAAACTTCTTTAATTTCTTGATAAGTTATCTCTTTTTATCCATTTTTCCCTTTTTGGTTTTAAAGAGCAAAAAGAAGTTAAATATTAAGTTTATAAACCTCTGTATTACACAATACATAAATTGTCTTTTCGTCTTTTGTTACCCAAAAATCCAAAAGATTACTGAATTCTTCACTTACAAACTGATAGACAATCCTTCCTTCTTTGTCTAAAATTAATAACCTATTATTATCCGGGTCAGAAATATAAAGATATTGAAATCCTGATTTAGTAAACAATTTATTCTCTTTGCCCAAAGATTTTTCTAAGATTATGGAAACTTCTTTTTGCTTCTTTCCTTTATAATACTTAACTATCTTATCATCTGTAAGCAAATAAATTGAGCCGTCAATGGCAATACTTTTTGCTTTACTAAAATCCTTAAATGGTTCTTCTGCTAACCAATTTTTTCCTTGAACAATAGCTTCTTGACTGCTGTTTACTAAAGAATATTTCATAATCTCACCTTTTTCTGGGATTAATAAATAAAAACTTGAAGAAAAACTATCAATATCCCTTGTTTCTTCTATAATAATCTCCGGGTTGACTGGGTAAACAGTATGCTCATTCGATTCTGGATTATAGAGATAAACTTTTCCGCTTTGGCCAATTAAAACTAAATTCTTATCCTCAAGCGCTGTCATTTTTCTCAGCTCGTCTTTTGCTGAAATAAAAACAAGAATTAATTTTTTGTCAATGTTCTTTTCCTGAGAAGTATTATTTAGATTAAATCTATAAAGAATTCCTGATTCCAGCTCATAGAAATATAAACTTTCATTAATTTTTTCAATTCCTATAGGTTTTACAATAAAGCCAGAATCTTTGAAACTAAAAACTTTTTCTAATTTTGGCCTTTTTATGTTGCTAAAACTATCGCGGAGCTGTTGCTGAGCCTCAATTAGGCTTGCGAGCCTTTTTTTGACTTCTAAGTTTTTATCTAAGCTATTTTTTTGAACAAAACTTGAAATATTATCAAAAAGATTTTGGCTTTTTTCAAAAATCAATTTAGCTTTTTCTTTATCCTGATAAATCAAAGAAAGCTCTGCCTTTTTTTGAATTGCCTGTAGCTTAATGAATTCATAATTAAATTTATTTATTCTTGAACTATAAATTATCTGGTTTACAACACTAAAACAAAAAACTAAAATCAAAGCAACAAGCAGGGAAGCAACCCAAAAAGCAGGTTTGTTCCTCTTGTATAACTCAATAATATTATTCTTCTGTTTAAGAAACCAGTTTTTAATTCTCTTTATAGCCTGACTAAGTGGTTTTATAAAAACCTTTTTTCTTTTTTGGAAAATAGGGGAGAGGCGATTATAGAAACTGCTCTGGGTAATTTTCCTAAATAAAGGATAAATTAATCTATATATTTTAAATAACAAAATTCCTAAATATTTTATAGCCAGAAGCAAAAATTTAAATATAAATTTCAGAACAATGAAACATTTCAAAATTAGGGCTTTCGCCTTGTCTATGTAAACTGTCCTTGTTTTGTTGTTTAGTTTCTCAATCAGAACCTCTTTTTGAAAAATTGCTTGAATTTCTGTTTCTTCCTTTTCCCAAAACCCTTCTTTAGCTCTCGCTTCGATAGTTAAACACAAAAGCGGATAATCAACTTCATCTTCTTCTAAATTTTTCTTTAGAAAGTTTATTATAAAACCACAACTTGTTGAGCTTAATTTTCTTAACTTAACTAATTTAATTTTATCTAAAACTTCCTTGTTGCATATCAAAATTTTATCTTTATCTAATAACCTTCCAGATACTATATTGCTAAAAGTGTTAAGTGGAGATAACTTTTCTGATGTTGGAAATTTTTTATCAATATGACTTACAGTTTCATCTCTAAGCAACTTAATTGATAAATCACCTGTTTTAGCTAAATACAACGAATTGTTGGCTAAAACACCACAAACAACATGAAGATTGCCAATCCACTCGGTGTTTCCTTTATCTGCAAAATCGTCTAAATAAAGATTTGCATTGTGCAAGCTTGCTTCTAGGGCTTTTTCTGAGGAACGTTCGGGATTAGAATAAAACTCTCTTTTTATTACTGAAATTAAAAGGTTCAGCAAGAAATCAAAGTTTTTATATTTATTACTTGGAATATTGACGATTTTACCCAATATAAAAAGAATGCCCAATCGAGCTTCTTCTATGCTTTTAGGTTCATGAATCAACAAATCGCAAACAAAATCTGGGCTTTTTTTTCTAGAACCACCCTTTTTAGGTTCTGTTTCTATAAATTCTTTAAAAAAATATTCTAAGTGGATATTTTTCTCTTTATTTTCCATCATAAAATCATTATAACAATCTTTGGTTTGGTTTACAAGATAAAAAAAAAGAGATATTATTAATTTAAGAGCAATAAAATAATAAAAATTAATTGTATTTATTTGCTTGTTAGAGGTTTTTCTTTAAAAACAGGCAAATAATATGATAAATTTATGGCTACCTCCTCAAAAAATAAAAAACAAAAAAAGAAAAGTACAAATAAAAAAGCTTCTCTAAAAAAGAAGAAAAAAAGAGTTTCTAAAAAGCAAACTACTAAAAAACAGAGTAGGCGAGTAGGAAAATCCTCTAAAAAGAAATCTGTTAAAAGGGCAAAAGGGGACAAAAAAATAAAAAAGAAAAATAAAGGATTAAAAGAAAAAAAGAAAAAACAAAAATCTAAAAAGAAAGCTTTTAAATCAAAAAAGAAGATTAAAATTAAAAAGAAAAAAATATCAAAAAAGAAAAAAGCAAAAAGAGTTTCTAAAAAATCCAAAAAAACAAAAAAGCCCGGAAAGAAAAAAGCGAAGAAAAAAGTAGTAAAAAGAAGTAAAAAAATAACAGAGCCATTAGAAGAATTATTTGGTTCCCCTGTAAAACTTCAGTTAATGAAGCTCTTTTTCAGGAATCAAGAAAAACAATTTTTGTTTAAAGATATATTTAAAGCGTTGAGAACAGAAAAACAAACAACAAAAAAATATTTAAAAAAACTTGAAAAAATAGGACTGATAAGAAAAAGAAAACTTTCTCCTCGTAAACAAATATTCTATCTTAATCCAGACTTTGAATTTTTTAATGAGCTTAAAGAGCTAATTCTCAAATCTAGCCCTGTTTCTAAAGAAAAAATGCTAAAGCAGATAAAAAAACTGGGCAAAATAAAATTAGTCCTGTTATCAGGATTATTTGTGGGAAATAAAACAGCAAAAGCCGATCTTCTTATAGTTGGAGATAATCTTAATCAAAGGAAAATTTCTACTTTTATTAAAAAAATTGAAACTGAAGCAGGAACAGAAATAAATTGCGCTGCAATGAGCACTAATGAATTTAATTACCGATACGATATGTATGACAGATTTGTAAGAGATTTGTTAGAAGAAAAAAACGAACTTCTTATAAATCATCTCGGACTATAAAACCTGCAAGCGCGTGTAGTTTAATGGTAAAACGCTGCCTTCACACGGCAGAGAGCGTTGGTTCGATTCCAACCACGCGCATTTTTGTAACTCAAGTTGGTAAAAATTTTCTTCTATGGACATATTGAAAGAAATTTGTTTGGGTGCTACACAGGGAGTTTTAGAATGGTTACCCGTCAGTTCAGAGGGGGTCTTGTTTTTAATAAAAACAAATTTTTTTAACTTCCAGTCTTTAGAACTTCTTATAAAAGAAGTTCTGTTTTTACATTTAGGAACTTTTTTAGCTGCTCTTATTTATTTTAAAAAAGATATAAACTTGTTGATTAAAACAAGTCTTCAATACAGGTCTGCTACAAAAGAAATGAAAAAAATGTTAAATTTTCTTTTAATAGGAACTGTTGTAAGCGGTTTAATTGGCTTAGTTTTTATAAGCTTAATAAGCAGTACTGAAAAACTATCTTTTGCTCCTAAAATTATAACTATTATTATAGGAATAATGCTTCTTGTTACTGCTCTAATTCAACTAAAAGCATCGAGAAAAGAGAGGATAAGGAGTTTAAAAGATATAAATCTAAAAGATGGTCTGATTACTGGAATTGCTCAAGGACTTGCTGTTTTGCCAGGCTTATCACGTTCTGGATTAACTGTCTCTTCGCTTCTTTTAAGAAAAATTGATGATGTTTGGTCCTTAAAATTAAGCTTTTTGCTTAGTTTACCTATTGTTCTGGGCGGAAACATTATCTTAAACTTCCCTCATTTTTCTTTCTCTTGGGGGTTGTTGGTAGAGTTTTTATCTTCTTTTGTCTTTGGAATATTAACCATTCATACTTTGCTTAAAATAGCTAAAAAATTGAATTTCGGTTATTTTGTTTTAATTTTTGCTCTTATAACTCTAATAGCTGGATTTTTAATTTAAGGTCTTTTTGTTTACCAAGAGGTTTGTTAAAATAAAAAAGGAACCTATATGTATGTGGTAAATACTCGACAATTTACTGGTCCATTAGACTTATTGCTTCAACTAGCCGAAGAAGAAAAGTTAGACCTGAATGAACTTTCTTTGGCAGAAATTACTGCTCAATATTTAGATTACCTTAACAAACTAAAAAACATTCCTTTAGAAGAATTGGTTGGCTTTTTACTAATTGCTTCGCGTTTAATTCTGATAAAATCAAGGTTGCTTCTACCTTTTCTAGAAATTAGCCCCGAAGAAGAAGAGGATTTAGAGGAATTAAAAAAACACCTGGAAGAATATAAAAAGATAAAACGCTTAGCAAAACATTTAGAAGCCCTTGCTAATAATAAAAAAAACTTTTCATTTAGGAGAGAAAAGCTATGGAATTTTCTGTTTTTCTTTTATCCTCCTAAAAATGTTACCTCAAAAGATATTTTCTTAGCTTTTAAGAAAATAATTGAAGAAATTGGTTTTGCAGAAAAACAAATCTCTCAAGAAAAAATAAAAATAAAAATTTCTATAGAAGAAAAGATAAAATTTATCCAAGAGAAAATTTGCCAAGAATCTACAATAAGATTTAATAAAATTATCAAGGAAAGCAAATCAAAAATTGAAATTATTGTCAGCTTTTTAGCCCTATTAGAGTTAATAAAACAAAAAATAATAAGTGTTCAGCAAAAAGAAAACTGCGGTGATATAATAATCACTAAAAAACAATCCTAAAATATATGAATTTAAAATCAGCTATTGAAAGCATTCTTTTTTCAATTGGTGAACCTGTTTCCTTAAATAAGCTTGCTAAAGTTTTAGAGCAAGAAAAAGGTATTATAAAAAAAGCCATTAAAGGATTATCTGAAGAATATAAAGAACAAAAAAGGGGAGTGGCAATAATAGAAAAAAATAATTGTTTTCAAATGGTAAGTAATCCGGAAAATGCTCCTTATGTTGAAAAGTTCATAAAAGATGACCTCCAGGAAGACTTAACTCCTACTAGTTTAGAGGTTTTAGCTATTATTGCTTATAAAGGACCAATTACAAGAGTAGAAATAGAAGAAATACGCGGAATAAATAGTAGTTATACTCTAAGAAATCTTTTAATTAGGGGTCTAATAGAAAGAAAACCCCACCCTGAAGATGCTCGCACCTATCTTTATGAAATTTCTTTTGATTTTTTAAGAAAATTGGGCTTAAGTTCGGTTGACCAACTTCCAGAGTATAAAAAATTTAAAGAAATAGAATAAACTTATGAAAAATAATATTATCTCTCTAGTTATTTTAATTGTATTCCTTGTTGCGTTTTCATTTATTTTCTCTTATTTAACAGAAAAAACAAACAAACCCCTCCCAGCATCTTCTTCATTATTGTCAATTGCTGAACTGCCTAAAAATGATGAAAAAAAACTTTTTGAAAACCAATTATCTTCTCGGGATAATTATATTTTCAATTCTTTAAACCCTAATCTTATTCCTCTTAGAGATTGGTCTATAAAAGAACCAGAAATTCAGGCTCAAGCTGCAGCTATTTTTGATCCAGATGGTAACAAATTCCTTTTTCAAAAAAACATTGAAAAATCTTTTCCTATTGCCAGCATCACAAAATTAATGACTGCCAATATTGTATTAGAGAATTTGAATTTAGATGATGTTATAAAAATATCAAAACAAGCAGTGATGACTTATGGTGAGAATGGGCATCTTGTAATTGGGGAAGAGTTAACTGTACGAGATTTAATTTATGCTCTTCTAATAGAATCAAGCAATGATGCAGCCATGGCTTTAGCTGAAAAAACCGAGATGGTTACAGGAAATAATTTTGTCAGTTTGATGAACAAAAAAGCAAGAGAGATAGGTTTAACCCACAGTGTCTTTGTAGACCCGATAGGAATAAATCCTCAAAATAAATCAAATATTTCTGATTTAATTAAATTAATTAATTATTCGTTTAAGAATTCTTTTATCTGGCAGGCTACTAGTATTAAAGAAATAGAAGTAATCTCAAAAAATAAAAAAATAGTCCACCATTTTAAAAACACAAATCAACTCTTAGGTGAATTACCAGAAGTGATAGCAGGAAAAACCGGCTATACAGAAGAAGCAAAAGGGTGTATGATTGTCTTGGTAAAACATCCTCAAAAAAAAGGACAATATTTATATGTCATAATTCTGGGCTCAAATCAAAGGGAAAAAGAGGTTAAAACATTAATAAATTGGGTAAACCAAGCTTTTGTTTGGCAATAAATTATGAATGGAGAAATGTTTTCTGTTATAAAAATATTATTTTTCACAGCCAGCGCTTTTATACTGGCAATCTTATTAACTCCAATCCTTACTCACTTTCTTTACAAATATAGATTAGGTAAAAAAATAAGAGCCGAAGGAAAAACACCAATTTTTACATCACTCCATAAAAAGAAAGAGGGAACCCCAACTATGGGTGGAATTCTAATCTGGGCAACGGTTTTAATTATAATCATTATTTTTTGGCTACTTGCCCAAATAGGAGGACCAGAAAGCATATTCTACAAACTCAATTTTCTTACCAGAAAACAAACACTTTTACCTTTAGGTATTTTAGTATTCTCAGCTTTTATAGGGTTAATTGATGATTTAATAGGAATCTTTGCTGTAGCCGGAACCCCAAAAGGAAAAGGATTAAGTATGGGAAAAAGAATAGTTATTTACACATTAATTGCCTCTATAGGAGCCTGGTGGTTTTATTTCAAGCTTGATTGGGACCTTATTCATATTCCTTTTCTCGGCGACTTTAATATCGGACTTTGGTATATTCCCATTTTTATCCTGATTGTTGCCTCAACTGCTTTTTCTACTAATGAAACAGATGGTTTAGATGGATTAGCTGGTGGTATTTTGTTAGCAGCTTTTTCAAGCTATGCAATAATCAGTTTTTCTCAAGGAAGAATAGAATTAGCCACCTTTTGCGGCGCTATTGTTGGAGCACTTTTAGCTTTTTTATGGTTTAATATCTATCCAGCCAGATTTTTTATGGGAGATACTGGCTCAATGTCTTTAGGAACAACCCTCGGGGTTGTAGCAATGCTAACTAATTCAGCTCTTTTTCTGCCCTTCATTGGATTTATTTTAGTAATAGAGTCGCTTTCGGTTATAATTCAGGTTCTTTATAAAAAAATAAAAAAAAGAAAATTATTTCTATCTACGCCAATCCATCATCATTTTGAAGCTAAGGGCTGGCCCGAAACAAAGGTTACTATGAGATTCTGGGTTATTGCCGGAGTAATGGCTATGGTTGGACTAATCTTGTATTTTATTGATGTTAACTTTCTATTCTAAGTTATTAATTTCCTCAATAAATATATTGAAAAATTTCAGGTAAATAAAAATGAAAAAAGGTTTTATTAAAAGAACTAAAAGCAAGGCCCATAATCCTGATAAGCAATTGATTATAACTATATTTATCCTTATTTTTTTGGGACTTATTCTTCTGGTTAGCGCTTCAAGTGAGGTTTCGCGAATAAATACTGGTAATCCTTATTATTATTTTTTTCGCCAGCTATTATATGGCGTTGGTATCGGATTAATCTTATTTTTCATCACCCAGAGAGTTCATTATTCTTTTTGGCAAAAACAGGCAGTACTCATATTAATGTTTTGTATTTTTCTTTTAGCTTTGGTTTTTGTACCTCAAATTGGTATAAGTCATGGAGGTTCCAAACGATGGATTAATCTTGGCTTTGCCTCTTTTCAGCCTTCAGAATTAGTAAAATTGGGATTTATTATTTATCTTGCTGCTTGGCTAGAAAAAAGAAAGACAGAAACAAAAACTTTCTCTCAAGGAGTAATTCCTTTCCTGATTATTGTTTCTTTGATTGGTTTTTTTATAATCCTCCAGCCAGATGTCGGAACACTAGGAGCAATAGCCTTGATTGGTCTTTCTATGTTTTGGTGGGGAGGAGCAAAAATGACTCATGTTCTTTTTATTGTTATTTTAGGAATTGGTTTAGTTCTAATACTTGTTCAATTAGCTCCGTATAGAATGAACCGCATTATTGCTTATTTAAACCCTAATATAGATCCTCTGGGTATTGGATATCAATCCCGGCAAGCATCATTAGCAATAGGTTCAGGGGGTTTGTTTGGGCTGGGACCTGGTCACAGCAGACAGAAATTTAATTATTTACCCTCTCCGCAAAGTGATTCCATATTTGCTATTGCGGCTGAGGAATATGGGTTTATAGGCGCTTCTATCCTTATTTTCATCTATCTTTTTCTAACAATAAAAGGATTAAAAATAGCAAAAAATAGTCCTGATAGATTTGCAAGCTTAACAGCTGCTGGCATTTCTTTTTGGATATTTATTCAAGCTTTTATCAATATTGGGGCTGTTTCTGGATTAATTCCTCTTACAGGAATTACTTTGCCCTTAATAAGCTACGGCTCTTCATCAATGATATCTTTGTTAGCAGCCTTGGGTATTTTGGTTAATATTTCAAAATATTCCACATAAATATATGAGAATAGTTTTTACAGGAGGTGGCTCTGGGGGACATATTTATCCTATTATTGCTGTCAAAAGAGCCCTAGATAAAACACCTGGTATAAATCCAGAGTATTTGTATATTGGACCTGATAATTTTTCTTCAAACATTTTTAAAAAAGAAGGTATAAAATGCAACTTTATTTTAAGCGGAAAAATTCGCCGATATTTCAGCTTTTCAAATTTTATTGATTTGGCTATCAAGATTCCAATTGGCTTAGTCCAAGCCCTCTGGTATTTGTTCTGGTTTATGCCTGATATCATATTCAGCAAAGGAGGGTATGGAAGCATTCCTGTGGTAATTGCTGGTTGGCTATATAGAATTCCTATTATAATTCATGAATCTGATACTGTGGCTGGAATAGCAAATAAACTTGCTTCTCGTTTTGCTCAAAAAGTCATTGTTTCGTTTGAAGAAACAAAAAAATCTTTTCCATCCAAAAAGACCATAGTAATAGGAAATCCAATTAGAGAGGAATTAATTAATGGAGATCCTGAAATTGGAAAAGAAATTTTTAACCTTAAAAAGGAAAAGCCGGTTTTACTAATAATGGGAGGTTCTCAAGGAGCCCAAAAAATAAATGAAATTATTCTTAATTTACTTCCTCGACTTTTAGAAAAATGTGAAATAATTCATATATGCGGAGTAAGAAATTTCCTATTTTTAAAAAGAGAAAAAGAAAGTCTATTGGATGGTTCAGAAGAGAACAAAGAAAAAAGTAAATACTACCATTTATACTCCTTTTTAGAAGAAGATAAATTAAAACACGCCTATGCTGTCGCTGATATTATTATAAGTCGAGCAGGTGCAGGAAGTATTTTTGAAATCGCTGCTCTAGGTAAACCCAGTATTTTAATTCCTCTTTCAAATTCTGCCTCGGATCATCAAAACAGGAATGCTCAGGCATTGGCTAGAATTAACGGAGCAATAGTGTTAAACGAGGAAAACCTTACAATAAATATGTTTTTAAGAACCATTTTTGATTTAATTGACAATCCGGAGAAAATAAAAACAATTGCTCAAAACGCAAAATCTTTTTATAATCCAAATACAAACAAAGAAATAGTAAACGAAATTTTAAAAATAATAAAATATACTAGCTAGCTTTATGGCGGTAAAAAAAATAAGAGTAAGAATAGCACCATCACCAACCGGACCTCTTCATATAGGTACGGCTAGAACTGCCTTATTTAACTATCTCTTTGCTAAAAAACACAAAGGTCTCTTTATTTTAAGAATAGAAGACACAGACCTTGAAAGATCTGACCCTAAATTTGAACAAGATATTATAGAAAATTTAAAATGGCTTGATATTAAATGGGATGAATTTTATAAGCAAAGTGAAAGAATTGAAACTTATAAAAAATATCTTTTGAAATTATTAGAGCAGGGGAGGGCCTTTTACTGTTATCATAGCGAAGAAGAATTAGAAGAAGAAAGAAAGAAAAAACTTAAAGAAAAAAAGCCTCCTATTCATATTTGCGAGCATTATCAAAAACCAAGACCCAAAAATCAAAAGTCAAAAGTTAGGGGAATAATTAGATTTCGACCACCTAAAAAGAAAATAGTGTTTAATGACTTAATCCGAGGCAAAATAGAATTTGATTCCGAACTGCTCGGCGATTTCTCAATAGCTAAAGACCTCAATACTCCTCTTTATAATTTTGCTGTAGTGATAGACGATTATGAAATGAAAATCTCCCATGTTATAAGAGGGGAAGACCATATTTCTAACACGCCTAAACAAATTCTCTTATACGAAGCCTTGGGATTGCCAATACCTAAATTTGCTCATCTTCCTTTAATTTTAGGGCCTGATAGAACAAAATTAAGCAAACGACACGGAGCAACTTCAATAAGAGAATATAGAAATCAAGGCTATCTTCCAGAAGCGTTAATAAACTTTATGGCCTTGCTTGGTTGGAATCCGGGAGATGAGAGAGAAATTTTTTCCTTAAAAGATTTAATTAAAGAATTCTCATTAGAAAAAGTTCAAAAAAGCGGTGCTGTTTTTAACATTAAAAAACTTGATTGGTTAAATGGATATTATATTCGCCAAAAACCTATAGCTAAACTAACAGAATTATGCATTCCTTATTTAATAAAAAATGGCTTAATAAAGCCAAAATTTAAAACAGAACAATATCCTCCTGCTTATGGTGCATACTCTCTGAAAGAAGAATATTTTATTACTGAAACAAAAGAAAAAATAACAACGGAAACCTTAAAAAAAATTATTGCCTTAGAACAAGAAAGATTGAAACGATTAGATGAAATAGGGGAATTAGCAGAATTTTTCTTTAAAGATAAACTAAAATATAATCCAGATTTGCTAAAGTGGAAGAATATGAAAAAAGAAGAATTAAAGAATGTTCTGAATAAATTAAAAAAATTATTAAACGAGATCAAAGAAAAAGATTTTAGAACTGAAAAACTTAAAAATATTTTAATGACTGAAGCTGAAAAATTAGGGGATAGGGGAAAACTGCTTTGGCCCTTAAGAGTTGCTTTAACTGGAAAAAAAGCCTCTCCGCCACCCTTTGAAATAGCCGAGATATTGGGAAAGAAAAAAACAATACAAAGAATAGAACAGGCCCAAAAAATAATAAATAGGCCCTAAATCAAACTTTGAGCATTTTCCAAATACGCCCATCCATATTATTTCCTATTTACCACTTCTTATCTATTCCACATTATTCCTCTTATTCTCCCTCTATTTACCACCTTCTGTCAACTCCATATATTTATAATATATTATATATTTATAATATATTTATACCACCCTTGTTTAACTCATATCATTCCCCATTTTTGAACGATCGACTAAAAATGGGGAATAATTTTATTTTTTGTTATTTTGGTTTTTAAGGCTTGTTAACTGAGACCGATTTTCTTAACTAAAAGCAGTTCTACATAAGGTTCTAGCTTATATCTTTTAATTAAATCTTTAGTTTCTTTTAAGACGTCGTAAGGGCAGACCCAGATACTTCTTTGTAGTTTTTGATAACCGAGATATTGTAGTCCTTTTCGAAACCAATTTCGTTGCTTTCTTTTTGTTTCAGGAATATCAAAGAGCACCATTTGCCATTTTTTATCTTTCCGTTTTTTCTTTTCTACTAATTTCATTTTTATTTTAAAAACTTTTTCTAGTCCTTTAGGGGTAATTATTACTGAGGCCCCTTCCTTAACTCTTAGTGTTTTGAGATAGCCTCTTTCCTTCAATCTATAAACAAGTCTAGCAAAATCTTTAGATCTTTTTTTATAATTATATTCCCAATTCTTTTTAAAAATTCTAAACTGAGCCGGAGTTAAATTTTCTATTCCGGGAAAATTATAGGGTTTGTCCGCATCTATAAAAAAGCTTAAGAATCCTTCGGTTTTATCTATAAACTTATATAAGTCCCAAAGAAATTTTTCTGTAAAAGGGAGTTTAATTTTCATATTTTTAATTTATCCTTAGCTTTTATTTGTTAATAATTATTTAATTATTTAATTATTATTTGATTTTGTTTAAGTTTTTATTTTGTTCCCCATTTTTAGACGATCGACTAAAAGTGAGGATAAGTTTATGTTTTATTTTTATAAACATATATAATTTAATTATAAACATATATAATTATAATTTAAACATATATATTTATATTTTTATTTTATATTTTTATTTTATATTTTATATTTTGTTTTATATTTTGTAGGAGGTATTTTTGGATTTTTAGGGTAGGGATAGATTTTGTATTTTAGAGAATTGTTTTTGAATTTTTATAGGGATAATTTTTTTGATATAAAAGCTTAGCTTAGGAAGTATTTTTTTTGTATGATAATATTTTTTATTTAATTTTGACAATAAAAAAGTACTGTCCACGCACATATTGTGGAATTTAGATACATAGTAAAATAAAAAAATATGACGAGATCTTTCCTCGTCATATTAAATAAAAAATCAGTCCGATTAGCCTTCCTTTAAAATTTTAAAGAACTTGAGGATAATAAAATAACATATTTTCTGATTAGTGTTAATATTTATAAATAAAATAAGCTAGAAAAAATAAAACCCTCTTCAAAAAGAGAGGGTTTTTTCTAAGGTTTAAAGAGAAAAACTAACTCCTAAAAAATTAACCCCATGCTCATTATTAAATAATGTCGACCATTCCAGTTCAGATGTAGTTTTAAGTCAAAATATACTATCCCCATAATTTTAAGGCCCACATGAGGAATAAACAATTTATCAAATTCGGGATTTTTTGTGACTCTACCGTCATAAAATCTTCCACCGCAATAAAGACCAACTAAACCAATAGTTTGAAAAAGATTCCCAACATCGCAAGACTCTCCATACCGTAAAAACATAAAATCGGCTTCAAGCGATGATGAACAGCTTTCGTCAAGCGCGATAGTAGATTCTATCAAGAATCTTGTATTCTTTGTAATATAACAAATTTTTAAATAGTTGGGAGATGGTAGTAACTCTCCAACAAAATCTTCTGCTGTAATATCCTCGGGCCAATTAAATGGATCAAATGCTTCGCAACCAATAGAAAAATATAACTGTCGGTTTTCTAACTCATCCGCATACCCAAAAGAACCCAAAAGAAGCAAGCCCCCCATCAAGACAACTAAACCAATAATTAAACTCTTTCTCATTTGATCCTCCTTTTTTAAAGAACTGAGGATAATAAAATAACATATTTTCTGATTAGTGTCAATATTTATAAATAAGCTAGAAAAATTAAAACCCTCTTCAAAAAGAGGGTTTTTTAAAAGTTTAAACTTAAATAAAAAGAGAAATTTTTATTAGTATTTACCAAAGGATCATAGTGACGATAGAAACCTTTTCTAATCAGATATTCTCTTTCTATTCCTAAATAACACCATCTGGATATCTTAACTTTTGCCAGAAAATTAACTATTGCCACTTGCTCTTTCGCACTGGTTCCAAAGATAGATTTAACCCAATGACAATAAATATTTGATTCGATTGATCCGATTTTCTCATTTCCGATTTCTAGGCCTAACTTTCCTAAAAATCCTGGCCCAAGATAATAAGGATCTTCTTTAGAACCAAACTGGTGAGTTTCATTGTATTGTTTAAAAATATTTTCTCCGAATCGAAGAACAAAAGAAGATGTGGAGCCTCCGAAAATGCCTGACATAGTTAATGTGTTGTTTAAAAACCAACCGTGGTTAAGTTTCAACTCGCTTAACAGTCCTGGTCCTAAACCAATAGATGAAATTCGATTAGCCGGCATCATGAAATAATCAAAGTTTCCAAAAATCCCCCAAAGAACAAAGCAGTTTTTGCTGAAACTATCTTTTTTGCCAAACAACAGACCTTCAGACAGAAGTCTTTCTATTTTCGGTCTCTTCTTTCGGTTTAATGTCAGCCTGATATCAAAATCAAAATAATCATATGGTTCTATCCAAGAACCCGATGGATAAGCCCAGGCGTTTTTGTAAGTCAAACTAATACCTATTGAATCTTTCTGCCCCAATAACCTTATTGGTACCTGAAAATCATAGAAATGTTTTATACCATTTCTTGCTTGCCTTTTCCAGCTCTTTCCAGAAATTAACCGGTCTATTCCAACCATGGGATTAACTAGAAAAGCAAAACATTCACGCCCTATTCTTTCAATACCTCTAGCTTGTTCATCAATTATTAAATTGGCTAATCTAAAAAGAGTTTCTCCTAAAAAAATCCCTCCTAAGGTAGTCGATATACTATCATTAGTAGAAGGCCGATTTGTTTCTAAAACAACTTCCCAGAAAAAACTGCCCCAAAAAGGAAAAATAACACTTTCCCAGAAACTCAGCCCATTCGTCCTAGCTGCAGCCCAATACATTGCTCCATGAAATGGATGATCTCCTTGATTCGCCATAAAGCTATTATCATCCCAGATATAGCCCATTTTGATATTCTTTTTAATGGAATAAAGAGAAATATTTGCCCATTCTGCTTTTTTTACATACCAATCATAAGCCCACACACCTATATTAAGAGAAAAACATTCAGCAACTGCTTTCCAATAATTTTTGCTTGGTTGGTTTTTTTCTTCGTTACTTATGACCTCCTTAGAAGATGACGTCATCCCAACAAGAAAGTTTAAATGCGGCAAAAATAATAATACCAATAAAGAAACTATAAAAAGCTTCTTTATTTTTTTCATTTCTTCCTCCTTTTATATTTTCAAGGTACTTTTCATAGACCAACGAAATTTTACAATAATATAAAAACCTTGTCAAGGTTTTAATGGTATCAAACAAACAGAGTAGGGTATATATGATAATTATTTTTAATATGCTATACTTTTAATTGGAAAATAAATAAAAAAATAATGAATAAAATTATAGTTTCACTAATAATTGTTTCCTTGTTGGCACTATCAATTTATCCGGTATTAACCCGGGCATCTTTGCTTGACGACTTAAAACAACAAATAAAAGAAAAAGAGGAGGAGATTAAACAATTAGAAGAAGAGGCTAAAAAATACCAACAAGAACTTCAGGAAACCCGACAGAAAAAAGCCACTCTTCAAAACCAGCTTTATATCATCGAAACCAGGATTAGAAAACTTAAAACAGATATTCAAGTTACTTCGGCTAAAATATCAAGTCTAAATCTCCAGATTGAAGAATTGAATTTAGAAATCTATGAAAAAACTAAAAAAATAGAAAATTATAAAAAAAGTATTGGCGGGATAATACGAACTATTTATGAGTATGATACAAAAACTACCTTAGAATTAATGTTAGAAACTAAAAAACTTTCTGAGTTTCTAAACCAGTTAGAATATATAAATCAACTTCAAAAAAATATTCAAAATGACCTTACTTCGCTTAAAAATCTTAAAATAGTCTTAGAAGAACAGAAAACAGAACTGGAAAACAAAAAAAGAGATTTAGAAACCTACAATGCTCAACTTTACACTCAAAAACAATTACAAGACCAGCAAAGAAGTCAAAAAGTTTATCTTTTAAGGCAAACCAGGGGAGAGGAACAAAGATATCAACAAATTCTAGCAGAAATAAAAGAAAAAGAACAGAAAATTCAAGAAGAGATTTTTGAATTAGAAGAAAAGCTGAGATTAACCCTAGACCCAGAAAGTATTCCTAAACCGCGTTCAGGTATACTTTCTTGGCCAAACGAAGGCCTTTTAACTCAGGGTTATGGATATACTCCTTATAGTAAAAGATTATATAAAAGCGGATTTCATAATGGAATTGATATTGCTAGCGGATATGGAAATCCTATCAGAGCAGCAAGAGAGGGGACAATAATAGCAATGGGCAACACAGACTTATATTGTCCAGGAGGCGCATATGGGAAATGGATTGCTATTGAACATGATAATAATCTAACGACTCTTTATGCTCATCTCTCAGCCTTTGGAAGATTCCGGGTAGGGGACAAGGTTCAAAGAGGCGAAATAATTGGCTATGAAGGAAGTTCTGGATATTCTACAGGAAGTCATTTACATTTTGGTGTTTATGCTTCTAATACCTTTACTTTAAAGCAAAGCAAATATTGTGGAAAGTTACCAATTGGAGCAACAATAAATCCATTAAATTATTTGTAAAAATTTGATTGGGTTAATTAGAATAATTAGGTCAATTAGGTTAATTAGGTTAATTAGGTTAATTAGATATTTTAGTTTTTAGTATCACTTTTAAAATAGGGGAGGAGTGTTTATCCCCAGAAAACTACTTGACATATTATTCTCTAAAGAAATAAAATAAAGATATAAAAGGTCGCACAATGTAGGTAAAGCGACATAAAATATATTGAATTTTACTCACTTTTCTATCAAGGGACATTTATACACCTCTCCCCCTTCTTTCTAAATATTAAAGTTTTGGTTATTTAAAAGAGCAAAAAAAACAAAACAAAAAATAAATAAAATAAAATGAGTTAAAATAATTTTAAAATTATGCAAAAATCTAATAAACCAATAATAAAACATATCCCCGACTTTCTTGAGTATCTAGAAATTGAAAAAGGGGCTGCTAATAAAACCCAAGAAAATTATAGTAGATACCTCAATAAGTTTATAAAATGGCTAAAAATGACTCATAATGAGGATTTAAAACCTCATCAATTAACATCAGAACATATTTGGAAATACCGTGTTTTTTTATCCCGCTCTCCTATTTCAGAAAAAACCAAGAAAACACTAAAGAAAAAAACTCAGAATTATTACCTAATTGCCCTAAGAAACCTTCTTACTTTTTTTGCTGATAGAGATATTCAATCCCTTCCTGCCGATAAGGTAAAATTAGCAAAAGACAAATCAGTTCAAGATATTAAATTTCTTACTCTAGACCAAGTGGAAAAACTTCTGCTTGCTCCAGATACGTCGCACAATATTGGACTGCGCGACCGAGCTATTTTAGAAACGCTCTTTTCTACTGGGCTCAGAGTTTCTGAATTGGTAACTCTTAATAGAGACCAGTTAAAAATAAAACCGGATACAAAAGACCTAGAGTTGTCAATTACAGGAAAAGGAGGAAAAATTAGAACAGTTTATTTTTCAGAAAGAGCAGTAAAGTGGTTAAGAAAATATCTTGAAACTCGAACTGATACAGATGAAGCGCTATTTATTAGTTACAAACCGGGTAGTAGAAACAAAGAACACTCCCCTACTTCAAGAAGGATTACGCCCCGGTCTGTAGAAAGAATTTTAGAAAAATACTCTAAAATTGCCGGTCTCCCCATTCAGGCAACGCCTCACACTTTAAGACATTCATACGCTACTGACCTTTTAAACCAAGGGGTTGATATAAGAATTGTCCAAGAGCTTTTGGGACATCAAAATATTGCCACTACTCAAATTTATACCCATCTTACTAATAAGCGTCTTCGTGATATTCATCGTAAATTTCACAGCGGAAGAAGATTAAAAGAATAGCCTATAACCATGATACAAGTTTGTTTGAAACGATTTAGGGTTCGTGATAAAATTGAATTGAAAAAATGCTCTGTACTAATATGACTCAAGAACAAGAAAAAATTAAAGTCACAAAAACTTCTTACTCTGCATTAGAGTTATTTAGACAATGTCCTCAAAAATATAAATTTAAAGTAATTGACAAAATAAAGGTTCCTAAATTAAAAGAAGCAGTTTTTGGAAACACCATTCATGAGGCTCTAAAATATTTCCATTCAACTTCCCCTATTTCCCCTACTCTCGATGATTTGTTAAATTATTACAAAGAAATCTGGAATTCAGAACCATTTGATGAACAAGAGGATTTAATCTATTTTAGCGAAGGCGTGAAGATGTTAAAAAACTATTATCAGCATTTTTTAAAAGAAAAAGATAAGTTTGTAGTTTTAGACACTGAATCCCGTTTTGAAATCCCAATAGAAAACCCAGAAACAGGTCAAAAATGTACTCTAGTAGGTATTATAGATAGAATTGATAAATTGAGTGATGGTTCTATTAGGGTAGTTGATTACAAAACAACAAAAAGACTTCCTTCTCAAACAGAAGCAGATAAAAATCTTCAATTTTCACTCTATTGTCTAGCAGTTTTAAGACGCTGGCCAAAATTAAAAGAAGAAAAACCAGAAAATATAAAATTAAGCTTTCACTATCTAAAACATAATGAAATCCTAACCACCCAAAGAACACAAGAACAATTAAAAGAAGTAGAAGAAGAAGTTTGGCAAAGAATTTCTGAGATTGAAAAAAGCGACTTTAGACCTACCCCTTCTGTACTTTGTGACTGGTGCGGATATAAAAACATATGTCCGATGTGGAAACATAAATATAGCGAACCTAAAGTTGAAGACCAGGAAGTAAAACAAGCAATAGAAGAATTTTTAAACTTAAAGGAACAAAATCAAAAAAATAATCAAAGAATAAAAGAATTAAAAGAATTAATAAATAAATATCTAGACCAACAAGGACTAGAAAGAGTATTTAGCGAATCAGGCTATATTACTCGCCTACCCTCAATTCGATATGGCTATGATTTAAACAAAATAAAAGAAATTTTAGAACCGTTAGGAAAATGGGAGGAAGTTATAACTATTGACCAAGAAAAGTTAAAAAAATTATTGAAATTATTACCTAAAAAAATACAAAACCAAATTGAAAAAACTAAAAAAATAGAAAAGGAATATTCAATCCTCAAGGTTAGTAAAAATAAGGTACAAAATAAAAACGAAACCGAAATCCAATAATGTAACGAGGAAAGACCTCGTTACATATGAACCTCGTTACATATGAATATTTCAAAAAAATGGCGCGAGATTTAATCTCGGCGCCATTTTGTTTTTATTTTTTTATTTAAAAAATTCTGATTCTCCTCTCTACTTCCAAAATACTTTTTAAGGAGAGAAATCCACAGATACCCATATTCCTCACTAGGCTCCACACTGGTACCTTCGTAGTGCTCGTTATAAGATACTACGAAAATTCTTTTTCTATTCAACTTATCAGCAAGAGCCTTTACTACTCTAGCAAATGTTTCAGCTTGCGTTGGCGTGCTAGTTAACACTCTAGCTCTGCCATATTCATCAAAATCTCCTCTGTTGTCGTGATACCCAAAAGAAATTGGCAACCATAAATCTGTATTAGGTGTATATTTCTTTAGTACTCTATCCCATTTTATAACTGCTTCAACATATTCTGCTACAGCTTCAGTATTTAAACTTCCGTATTTTTGAGCCAAATAAACAGGGTCTATCCCGTATGAAGTTATGGCATCAAAATTTTTCAGATTCTCTATTCTTTCTTTCTCCCGGTCTTCTGGAGGGAATAAAATAAACTCTGGTCCTACTAAATATACTTTCTCCCTAACTTCTGCACTAACTTGTTTAAAATTCTTAAACTTTCCAGTCCAGATATATACAACCGGCCGATTGTTAATTCTATAAACAACATCAGAATACCAAGTAAAAAGCGTATCTACTAGATAATCTATATCAGCAATAAACTTTTCTTTTAATAAAGGGTCGTTGAAATCATAAACCTCTCTATTTCCCAACAAGGGAATTATCTCATACAAGATGGCAAACTTCCGAGTATGAAGATTCCAAGCGCCAAAATATCCAGTTAACATCATCTCTTGTTGCCTTCCCTCTACAGGACCCGGCCAAGAAATCATATCTATATTAATACCATAAGCATTCTTTTCTTCATTCTGTTCAGCAGCCACTAAGGGATCCCAAGAGTTATAATATCCTCTAAGCGGCATTGTGTAAGGAAAAAGATACCAAGGAACTTGATACCAAGCACAATAATGAGCTATAACATCAAAAGACTGAACAACTTCTTCATCGGCATTAGCTATAACCCGACAACTAAACAATAGAATAAATAAAATAAAAAAATATTTTTTCCTCATTTTACACCTCCCCGAGAAAAACTACTACACCAACAGCAACGCCTGTATACCTTAATCCTTTTCTGTTACCTATGTAACTTTCCAACACATTTCCTTTTATTCCTATCCGTTTTACAATCCTTGCCCCAACTCCAAAGATAAATTCTGCTTTAGATTCTTTATCTTTTAAGAGATAATTATAATCTCCCTCAAAATCAAACCAAAAAGTTTTTAGCTCTAGTCTAGTCTTTAAGTTCATGCCTAGCACTGGAGTTCCTATAAGATTATTTTTGAATCTCTTATCCAACAGCTTTAGATCGGTTATCTTATTAACCCAAGTATACCCAAAATTCCCAACTGCACTGAAAAAAGATTTTCTATATTCGCCTAGTCTTACTCCTAGACCTAAGCCAACTATTGCTTCCTTCCATTTTTTAGAAAGGATTTCACTTCTTGTTTTATTAAACACATAGTATACAAACAAGTTTTCTGCCTCTCTCCATTGAGAATAATTCCAGTTTACTACCAGTTTCCGCCATAAAACTCGCTCAACTTGTATACTAAACTCCATCTTGCTCTGACTCTTAATATCAGAAGAGCCTCTTGTATAACTACCACGAATATCAAGATAATCTAAATTGCGCTTCAAAAACAATCTAATATATCCCCCGACAGGAGTTGAGTTTATATCAGCATATAAAGGATTTAAAGTAGTGAGCGACAGGTTTAATTCGGTTTCTCCTCTAAGCGGTAAAAATAAAAGAAGAATTGATAATAGAAATAAAAAAGGTAGGTTTTTCATTTTTACCCCCCTTGCTTTATTTAATTTGTCAAAGAACAATTTTCAACTTAATTATAGCGTATTTTTTTTAAAAAGTCAATTATAAAACGATTATAAGACAGTTTCAGGTTCAAACTTTCGACTTTTACCTTTCCGCTCCGATTGTAACGAGATTGTAACGAGGTCTTTCCACCCTGCGGATGACCACCCCGCAGGGTGGCCTCGTTATATTAAGATGTTTCAAAATTAAAGAATTAAAGAATTATTTCAAAATTCAAAATTAGAAATTAGACATTAGTCATTAGACATTGTTTGTTTCTTATTTCTTGGTTATTGGTTATTGTTTGTATCTTGTTTCTTGGTTATTGGTTATTTTATGTAACGAGGTCTTTCCTCGTTACATTGGACTTGCTAAATTTTAAAAATTGTATTAAGATAAGATTAATAAATTAAATAAAAAAATATGGCTAAAACAAAATCTGCAGGTACAACTAAATTAGGTAGGGATTCTCGCCCGAAATATCTTGGGGTTAAATTATTTAATGGCCAAAAAGCTAAACCAGGCAGTATTATTGTCCGCCAAAGAGGAACAAAGTTTCTTCCTGGTTTAAATGTAAGAAGAGGAAAAGATGATACTCTTTACGCTGTAAAAGAAGGAATTGTTCAATTTCAAACAAAAGCTAAAAAGAGATTTGATGGAAGTTCAAGAAAAGCAAAGATCGTAAATGTAGTACCAATATCTGAATAATTCTTTTCATAAATACTTAATTAAAATAAAACTGCTATAAATAGCAGTTTTATTTTTTTATACAAGCTTTTACAAAGGCCTTAAACAATGGATGAGGATTGAGAGGCCTTGATTTGAACTCTGGATGAAATTGGGTTCCAACAAAAAATGGATGATTCTTAAGCTCTACAATTTCTACAAGATTCCGTTCAGGGTTTATTCCTGCTGTTACTAGTCCATTTTTTTCAAGTATTTCTCTAAAGTCATTATTAAGCTCATAGCGATGACGGTGTCTTTCAGATATATTAATCTTCTTGTAAGCTTCATAACTTTTTGTATCTTTAAATAACTTACAAGAATAAGCTCCTAGTCTCATAGTGGCTCCATAATTCTTTTTTCGGATATTGATTTTTTGTTCAGGCAAAACATCAATTACAGGATATTTTGTGTTCCTATCTATCTCAGTGGTATGAGCTCCCTTAAGACCACAAACATTTCTAGCAAATTCAATTACTGCTAATTGCATTCCATAACATAGTCCAAGAAAAGGAATTTTGTTTTTTCTAACAAACTCAATTGTTTTTATCTTTCCTTCCACCCCCCTACTGCCAAACCCACCAGGAACAATTATTCCATTCAGTTTTTTTAATTCGTTTAGACTTTTAAAATTCTTCTCATATTTTTCAGAACTAAGCCAATATAATTCCGGTTCTTTTTTAAAAAACCAACAAGCATGTTTTATTGCCTCAATAACAGATATATAAGAATCAGCTAAGGTGAAATTTCCTGTATCAAAATACTTTCCAACAATTCCTATTTTAACTTTTCCTTCTGGATTGTGAATTTTTTCTATTAAGTCAATCCATGGCTTCATACCCTTTCCTTTTTTCCTACTTCTCAAATTCAGCTTTTTTAAAATTCGCCTACCTAAATTATCTCGTTCAAAATTTAAGGGAACTTCATAAATTGATTCTATATCAGGAGCAGAAATAACATCTTCCTTTTCAATATTGCAGAATAAAGAAATTTTTCTTTTTCTTGGCTCGTCTAATGGATACTTGCTTCTAGCAATTATTATATCCGGCTGAATTCCTGCTGAATTCAACATCCTAACCGCATGCTGAGTTGGTTTTGTTTTCATTTCTCCAATTATATCTGGAACGGGCAGATAACTTACCAATACGAACAAAACTTCTTTAGGATGCTTTAACCGCATCATCCTTCCTGCTTCTAAAAATAAAAGGTTTTGATATTCGCCAACTGTTCCTCCGATCTCAATTAAAACAAAATCAGCCTTAGTTTTTTTGGCTGCCTTTTTAATTCTCCCAATAACTTCGTCTGGAATATGAGGGATTACCTCAACACAACGACCATGATATCCTAGATTACGCTCCCGAGAAATTACAGCTTGATACACTCTGCCTGTGGTCATATAATTATCAGAATAAATATTCTTGTCCAAAAATCTCTCGTAATTGCCAATATCTTGATCACACTCTACCCCATCCTCGGTAACAAACACTTCGCCATGCTCTACTGGATTCATTGTTCCAGCGTCAACATTAATATATGGATCTATTTTAATTGCAGTAACATTAAAACCATATCCTTGGAGAATAGCCCCCATAGAAGAAGTAGCTATCCCCTTCCCTATTCCTGACATCACACCGCCCGTTACAAAAATATATCTTGTCATAAAAGAAAAAAACATTGACCAGTGGTCAATGTTTACTTTTCTTCTGTTATTAATATGTTTATCTCTGCCTCTAATCCGTGTTCAAATGTTACAACCGCCTTATATTCGCCTAATTCTTTAATAGGGGCATCCAATCTTATCTGTTCCTTTTTAACTTTGATGCCTTTTTTTAATAACTCTTGGGCGATTTTCTGGGTAGAAACCTTAGCGTATAATTCTTTCTTTCCTGGTTTAACCTTAACAGGAATCTCTATTTCTTCTCCATCTATTTTAGAAACCATCTCTTGAATCTTTTTCAACTCTTCTTCTGCTTTTTTGGCCATTAATTCTTTTTCTTTCTCAAGGATAGCAAGTGCTTTTTTGGTAGCTATCTTTGCTAATTTTTTTGGTAACAAAAAGTTTCGAGCGTATCCATCTGCTACCTCTTTTACATCTCCCTTTTTACCCAATTTTTCAACATCTTGAAGAAGAATTACTTTCATACGTTTGATTTATCAACTATTTAAAATTCTTTTGATTATATTTTACCACACCTTTTCAAGAAATCAATTAAATTAAAAATTAGAATTTAAAAACTCAATAGCTTTTTCCAGTTGAGGATCCAAATCATTGTTAAAATCTTCATCAGTTAATTCTACTTCTATGTCCGGTGTCAATCCTTCCTCGTTTATAGAAACACCTGAAGGAGTAAGCCATTTAGCCACCGTAACTTTTAAAGAAGAACCATCTTGAAACTTTTTTAAAGTTTGAACAGACCCTTTGCCAAAACTTTTCTCTCCTATTAGTGTTATGTTTCTGGTATCCCTCAGGGCGCCGGCTACGATTTCAGAAGCCGAAGCAGAGCCCTTATTTATCAACACAACTAGGGGAAGATGGGCTATGCCTTTGTATCCCTTGCTTCTATAAAAATCCTGTTGTTGATCCCTAAATTCCTCAATAGCAACAAGCTCGCCTCGAGGAATAAACCAACTTGCTATATCAACCGCTGTTTCTAGATATCCGCCAGGATTATTTCTCAAATCTAAAATAATTTTTTCGCTTTTGTGACTTAAAATTTCAGAAACTACATTTTTAAATTTTTCTGGAAGATTTCCTGTAAAATGATAAATTTTTATATATGCTATTTTGTTGTCTAATTCTTCCCATTTTATTACTGGAATTTGAATTACATCTCTTATAATAGTAATTTCTTTTGGTTCGGATAGACCTTCTCTAGATATAGTAAGCACTACCTTTGTTCCTTTCTTACCTCTTATTAAATTTACTGCCTCCTCTAAAAGAATATCCTCGGTTGAGATATCATCTATTTTAAGAATTTTATCTCCTGCCTTTATTCCAGCTCTTTCTGCTGGGGTATTTTCTAAAGGAGCAATCACAGTAAGTTTTCCTTTTTTAATTCCTATCTCCATTCCCACCCCCTCAAAACTTCCTCCAGTTTCTACGCTTTCAAGAAAAGATTCTGTTTTTTCGGGCTTCATAAAAACAGTATAAGGGTCTTCTAAAGATTCTGTCATGCCCGAAATTGCTCCATATAGAACCTCTTTATAATCTATTTTGTCTTTATCTACATAATTTTCTTCAAGAGATTTAAGAACCTGCCAAAAAAGACTAAAGTCTACTGTTTCTGGCTGCCCTAATTCTCTGTTTATAATAATAGTATCAGAAGGAGTTATTCTCGGTTGCTGAAATTTGCCAAAGTAAAAACCAGTAATAAAAGCAGTAGCAATTAAAATAATTGTTATGAAAATAAAGTAGTATTTTTTTGTCTTTTTAATCAACATAAATGTGTGTTTCATTTCTTATCTTTATTTTTTAACTTTATATCGGTATTTCCAAAAATATTTTAAGGCACTAATTAAGTGAATTCTTGTATATTTGTTTAAAATTAAATCTAGAAACCCGCCCCATTTTTTACTCGCCCTGTGATAATAATGAAACATTTTTGCCGAAGGGAAATATATCACTTTTTTACCTGCTTGCCAACATCTTCTACACCAGTCAGCATCTTCAAAGTATATAAAAAAGTTTTCGTCTAAATATCCTATTTTATCTAACAAACATCTTTTAATCATTATAGCAGAACCTTGAAGCCAATCAACTTCTAAGGGTCTATTAACTTTTTTACAGGCTTCATTAAGCACGAATTCGCTCAACTTTTTTCTTCCCCATCTTGTCTTTCCTAAAATAGTTCTCCGGGCTAAAAGTGCTCCAAGAGTAGGATTAGCAAAACAAGAAATTTGAATTTTGCCTGTAAAATCCATTAATCTTGGTCCAATTATCCCAACCTCTGGATGCCTTCTTAAAAAATCTAACATTTTATCAATAGAGTTTTCTGTGACAATGATATCGGCATTTAAGATTAGAATAAACTCTCCCTTAACCTTACGAAGGCCAGCATTGACTAACTTGGCATATCCAACATTTTTTCTAAAAGGAAGAATTCTGACTTGTTTATATTTTTCTTTTATTAAATGTCTTGTATCTTCCCGAGATTCGCTATCTACTACTATTATTTCTTTCTTAATATCCTTGGTTGCCTTAATAATAGAATCTAGACAAAGATCTAAAAGTTCTGGAGTCTGATAATGGGTAATTATTATGGACAAATCCATAATTCTAGCTGGATAGTACAGATTTGAACACTGGATGCTCAAAAATTTAAACAAACCAGTGTTTGCTTCTGTACAATTATAAATATTCTTAGTCAAAAATTTGTTGACAGGTTTTCCTTATACTATCAAAATTCCCATCTCTAGGAACAAGAATATAAATGCCGTCTTTTATAGATTCTTGCAATAAACCTTCTGGGCTTGTATCAAAAACTTGCTTAATTATATGTTCTGTATCAACATTATTAGCTAAAGTTATTAAACCAGGGATTTCCCAAGGTTTTACATCTGTTTCAATATGATCTGCTATAATATTAAACAACTCATTTATTTTTACTGGATTAGCTAAAACCCCTAAACTAAGAACTTTATCTTTTATAGCCAATAAAACTTGTTGTTGTCTTCTTATCCTATCAAAATCACTGCTTGAAAACCTAGATCTTATGTATAATAAAGCAGTTTCTCCATCTAAAGTTTGTTTTCCGGCTTTGATAACAAAAGGGCGACAATTTTCTCCATTTTCATCGCACCACCACTGTTTATCTTCCACAAAGGGTTTGTCTAAATATATTGTTACTCCCCCTAAAGCATCTACCATTTTTCTAAACCCCTCAAAATCGACTACAGCAGCATGGTCAATATATATTCCTGTTACATACCCAATTGTTTTTTTGGTATAATCTAACCCGTTTTGATATTTTTTTAAACCTAAAGCATAAGCAGCATTAATTTTCTCAAAAAAACTTTCGCCGGGCATCTGAACATACAAATCTCTTGGTATAGAAATCAAAGCTATTTGCTTGGTGCTTTTTTTAAAACTAACAATCATTATACTATCGGTAAGTAAGCCTCCGTTTTTATCATTAACCCCTCTTATTCCTAAAAGTAAAAAATTTATTCTATCCTCATCCTTTAAAGGTAAATACTCTGAAGGAGGCAGTTCTCCAAAAATTTTTTCCCAAGCAATATTTTTAATAGTTACGATTTTACTAAAAGTAAAACCGGTTTTCAGAAAGAAAAGAAAAACTAAAATAAAAATAATACTTATAGCCACAACTAAAAAAATCCCTTTTTTTGAAGGTTTGTTTTTTTGCTCTTCAAGCTTAAGTGTATTTATACTTCTTTCTTCCATGTTATTATAATCCTTCTTCTTTTAGTTTTTCTAACAGCTCCTTAGCTCTTTTAGAAACTTTCTTAGGCGTTATTATTTCAACTTTAACATATTGGTCACCACGTTGTCCATTGGGTTTAAACATTCCCTTCCCCTTTATTCTTATTAACTTTCCTGATTCTATACCAGCAGGAATTTTAAGTTTAACTTTTCCTTCTAGGGTAGGCACCTCTACCTTGTCACCTAATACAGCCTGAGAAAAGGTTATTGGAAGTTTATAATATATATCATCTCCTTTTTTGGTAAAATATTTATGTTTTTTAAGATGAATCCTGATATACAAATCTCCGGGAAGCTCTCCTTTTTTGCCCTCTTCACCCTGACCCTCTATCTTAATAATTTGTCCGTCATCAACCCCTGATGGAATATTTATACTAATCGTCTCAAGGCCTTTAATTCGACCTGTGCCTCGGCACTTCTTACAAGGTCTTTCTGGAATCTCTCCTTCTCCTTGGCACTCTGGACAAACTACTATTCTACTAAAAGAACCAAAAAACGTTCTTTGGGTTTGGTGAAGCTCTCCTGTTCCTCCACAAAATGGACATTTTTTCATCCTGCTGTCCTTTGCTCTTCCTGTGCCCTTACATTCAGGACACTTAATTGTTTTTCTTATTTTAACTTCTTTTTTTAAACCTTTAAAAATTTCTTCTAAAGTTAACTCTAAGTCTATAATAATATCTGGAGCCTTCCTTTTTTTATAGCGATATCCTGTTTTTCTCTGTCCAAAAAAATTCTCAAACAAATCTCCAAATATATCTCCAAAATCCCATTCTGTTTTTTTATCTTTAAATCCCTGAAAATTTCTCAAAATATCCTCAAAACTAGTAAAACCCGTCCATTCTCTGCCAGAACTGTAATCCTCAGAAAAACCAAATTTATCAAAAGTTGTCCCAAATTGATCATATTGGGCTCTTTTTTTATCATCAGACAAAACTGAATAAGCCTCATTAATTTCTTTAAACTTCTGCTCGTCTCCGCCCTTATCTGGATGATATTTATGAGCTAATCGACGATAAGCCTTTTTTATCTCTTCTTTTGAGGCATTACGAGAAACGCCTAAAATTTTATAATAATCTTTTGACATATAATTTAAATTATGCTATCTTTACTATCCAAACTATTTGTACTTTAAAAACTTAATAATAAGGAGGGTTGGTTAATGAAACCAGGAATCTATTTAAATGCCGAGGAGATTTTAAAACAAAAAACTTCTATTTCACCCATTAAATTAATTTTGGAAAAAATTCAATCTCCTTCTATTAAAGAATTTACCAAGGAAGGTTTAGAAAAAGCTCCTGATGAATTTTGGACTTCTCCTTCCTCAATAAGAGCAAAAAAATTCGGTATAGAAAATAGAAAATATCACACAGCTTTTGATCTAATTGAACCAGGAGGAATAATTAACCATATCATAGTCTGCGCCTATTATGTAATAGAAGGACTGCGACGATACATCCAATTGAGAAAAAAGTTAGACAAACCTCCTTTTATTGTACCTAAACCCATTTGGCTAGACAGGGCCTTGTCTGCGGCCTTGCTTCACGATATATGTATAAGAGGTGATAACAGAAAAATAAAATGGGGAGATAAGTCTTGTTATAATCATGGTGAATTAGCTGCTAATCTCTTATCTCAACTACCTTCTTGTAAAAAACTTGCCAAAGAAGATAAGTTTCAAATTTTAAACGGGATAAAATGGCACATGGGAACTTTTGGTCCCCTCCCCGGCCGAGCATTCACCCCTTTTGAAAAAGTTATTCAAGAAGCAGATTACTATTCCACTAGAACATTTCTAACGGGCGTAGATATTCAATTATTAAACTATCCCTCTAAAGACCCTTAATAAGGGTCTTTTTTTACAATTCAATACATTCCATATCTATCTTCTTTACAGAAACTCTTACAAATTTAACTAGAATCAAAGCTTTAATTATTAGCCAGCTTATTAAAGCAATTAATGGAACTAAGAAAAGACTCAGAAGTCGTAAAACAAAAAACAAACCTACTGCTAAAGTAATGGGAATATATCTTTTATACTTAGTACTAATATTATTAAGTTGAGAATTTGCTAATTTGTACAACAAAACATTCAAGGTTTCATTTCCTTCTATGTCAATACCTAATTTCTCTGAATACTCTTTTCTCTGCTTTAACCGCTCTGTCTGGCTAAGTTTTTTGGTCCGCTCTTTTATTTCTTCATAAATTAAGTTGTTTATTTCTGGATCTTCTAATAATTTATCCAGATCAGCAGTTGTAACAGAAAGTCCTTTTGATTGAATTATTCTATAAATCTCTGGCGATTCCTCTGGTGTTAATAATCCTGTCTCAGACAAAGAAAACATTGTTAGCATTTCATCAACTGTCATCTCTGGTCTATATAAAGGTAATCGACTCTCTATTAAGCCGGTCAAAGGTTTGAGTAATATATTAAACATTTTTTGAGGCAACTTTATTTCTGTATGGGTATTGTTTGTTAAAAGAAATGGAGAAAAATAATAAGCTAAAGCAATAAGAAAACAAATCAAGGTAAAAACTAAGGCTAATCTTTTTTTAAAACACCAGAAAAAGTTTATTTTTGTTTTTGTTTCTTTTTCATAAATCACTCCTCTTCGGTATAATATTAAAGCAAAAAAGATTGCTAAGATAACAATAAAATAATAAAAGCCCAATCTAATTTCTCCTAATCCTATTTCTGTTCCTCGGAAAAAAATAAAAAAACCTAATAAACTCAAAGCAAAACTAGAGTATAATATAGATTTTTTCTCAACTAAAAAAGAATTTAAAGCAACAAGTATTCCCCATATTAATAAACTTGCAGCGGTTAAAACAATAAACAACAATCCTTTATTTTTATACAAAGTTAAATACAAGAAAGCCCAACTTAATAAACCATAAGCAACAAGCTTGGCCCCTAAAATATACTGTTTTTGTTCTCTGGTCATTTTAGTGTTTTAGATTTAAAATAGTTTAACAATTTAACGTCTCTAACTATATAAACACAATGAAATAAACGAAATGTCTAAATCTACAGATTTTCAATGTGACAAGGATGTGACGAGGCCACCCTTCGGGTGGTCACCCGTAGGGTGGTCACTATGATGACCACCCGTAGGGTGAAAAGACCTCGTCACAATTAGTTATTGAGATTATTAAAGAATTAGAGAATTAAAAGAATTAAAGAATTGTTTAAAAATTAAAAATTATAATTAGTCATTAGACATTAGACATTAGACATTAAGAATTGATTAGGTTAATTAGAAATTAGAATAATTAAACATTGTTTGTTTGGTTTTCGGTGTTTGGTTCTTGCTTTTCTTCAAGCATTATGCTATCCTCTCTAAAGTAATTGTACCTTAAAAATTGAAAAAATAAAAACATCTAATAAATAATAAGGGGGTAAAATGATAAGAAAAAGAGAAAAAAGATATTTAGAAAATTTATTTATTGGCAAACCTTATTCTCTTTTTATTGTGCTGATTATAGGACTTGCCTTATTTGGTGATTTTATACTTCTTATGGGAGGTATTTTTACAAATTCTTTCAACTTAAAAACTATACAACTTTATTCTTTTCGGGTAATTAATCAAAAAAATGTTGGAATTCTTAATAGAGACCATTTCTTGTCTAATATCTTTATTGTTTGGCTGATTCTACTAGCTGACGTCTCTTTAATATTTTGGAGCAAGAAAAAAGAAGTTTTTTCAAAAAAACCTAAAACAAGAAGGCGCTACAAAAGGATTAAAAATTTAACTATCGGAATAGGGGTTCTGCTCTCTTCTTTAAACCTCTATCTCTGGCATATTTTTTAATTTAATAAACCAAGAGTCATCTTGTATAAGATGACTCTTTTTAAATTAAATGATTGATAATTTACTAATCCTTCTCTTCACCATTTTTATTTTTATCATCTTCCTCTATCTCGCCCTCTTCAATATTTTCTTGGTCTGTTTCTTCAGGAGTTTCTATATCCTTAAATTTCTCATCCTGTTGCTGAGTTTTTTGTTGGGCCTGATAAAATTCAGTTCCTACTTTTTGAATTGTCTGAGAAAGATCTCCTGTTGCTTGTTTGATTTCTTCTATATCCTCTCTGTCTTTGGCTTTTTTTAACTTTTCAATTTTATCTTCAATCTCTCTTTTTATCTCAGGACTTATTTTATCTCCAAAGTCACGAAGAGCTTTTTCAGCGCTGTATAAAAGTGTATCAGCTGTATTTTTAACATCAACAAGTTCTTTCTTTTTTCTATCTTCTTCAGCATGAAGCTCCGCTTCTTTTTTCATTCTTTCAATCTCTTCCTTTGTTAAACCCGAAGAACCTTCTATCCTTATTGACTGTTCTTTTCCAGTTGCTTTATCTTTGGCTGAAACCTTTAAAATTCCATTAGCATCTATGTCAAAAGTAACTTCAATTTGGGGAACGCCCCGAGGAGCAGGTGGAATACCCTCTAGTATAAACCTTCCTAAAGTTTTGTTATCAGCAGCCATAGGACGTTCTCCTTGTAAAACATGAATTTCAACTGATGTTTGATTATCGGCTGCTGTAGAAAAAATTTGAGACCTTGAAACAGGTATTGTGGTATTTTTTTCTATTATTTTAGTCATTACTCCCCCTAAAGTTTCAATCCCTAAAGACAAAGGAGTAACATCCAGCAACAAAACATCTTTTACATCTCCTTGAAATATACCTGCCTGAACCGCTGCCCCAATAGCTACTACCTCATCAGGATTAATATCCTTATGAGGTTCTTTACCAAATAAATTTTTAACAGCTTCCTGGATTGCTGGCATTCTGGTTTGCCCACCAACTAAAATTATTTCATCAATGTCAGAGATTTTAAATCCAGATTCTTTTACAATTTGTTTAGTAATCTCAATTGACTTATCAATATATTCTTTTACCAAATTTTCTAGTTTAGCCCTTGTTAATTTTATGCTTAAATGTTTAGGACCATTCGCATCAGATGTAATAAAAGGAATATTAATTTCGGTTTCTAGAGTAGAAGAAAGCTCATGTTTAGCTTTCTCAGCTGCATCTTTTAATCTTTGAAGTGCCAACTGGTCTTTTGTCAAGTCAATTCCTTGCTCTTTTTTAAACTCCTCAACTAACCAATCAATTATTTTCTGGTCAAAATCATCTCCACCTAAATGAGTGTCTCCTCCAGTTGCCTTTACTTCTATTGTGTCTTCCGAAACTTCTAAAACAGATATATCAAAAGTTCCTCCACCAAAATCAAACACTACAATTTGTTCGTCTTTTTTCTTATTAAATCCATAAGCCAAAGCTGCAGCAGTGGGCTCATTAATAATTCTTTTTACCTTTAATCCTGCTATTTCGCCCGCATCCTTAGTTGCTTTTCTTTGAGAATCGTCAAAATAAGCTGGAACAGTAATTACTGCCTCTTCAATTTTCTCTCCTAGTCTATCTTCGGCATCCTGTTTAAGTTTTTGAAGAATCATGGCTGATATTTCTGCGGGCCTATACCACTTGTCCCCCATTTTTATCTCTACCCCTCCATCCTTTGCTTCTCTTATCTCATAAGGAAGAAGTTTTATATCTTTCTGAACTTCTGGGTCAGAAAATCTCCGACCAATAAGTCGTTTAACAGAAAAAATTGTATTCTTGGGATTAGTGATTGATTGACGCTTTGCTAAAAGACCCACTAACCGTTCACCTGTTTTGGTAATAGCAACAACCGAAGGAGTGGTTCTGTTCCCTTCTTTGTTTTCAATAATACGAGGTTCTCCTCCCTCAACTATAGCCATAGCTGAGTTAGTTGTTCCTAAATCAATTCCTAAAATCTTCATAATTTCTACAAATTACGAATTTAACACGAATATACGAATATATATTCGTATATTCGTAAATTCGTAATGAATTCGCTATTCATTAATGCTACACTTATTTCGCTTTTTTATTCTTGACCTTGACAGTTACCTTTTTCTTTTTAACCACTGCTTTTTTAGGAAGAACAATCTTTAACATTCCTCCTTCAAACTCTGCCTGAGCTTTTTCTCCCTTAACCTCAACTGGCAGGGTTAAACTTCTTTCGAATGTTCCTCGACGAATCTCTTTTCGATAAAAGTCTTTTTCTTTTACTTCTTTCTTTTCATCCACAGACCCCTTGACAGTTAAAACATTGTCTTCCACAGAAATGTCTATTTTTTTAGGGTCTACCCCTGCCAAGGGCATTTCCACCACAACATTATCTTTATCTTGATAGATATCTACCTCTGGTCGAAATTCTCTCATTTTCATTGTGGGAATCATTGGAACAAATTCATCCTCAAAAAATCTGTCAAGCTCTTCAAAAGGAGTCCATTTTATTAAAGCCATATGATTTTTACAAATCCCAGTCACCAAGCACCAAATCCCAAACTATATTTGGTACTTGGAATCTGGGATTTTGTTTGTTAATTATTTATTATTGAAAAATTACTGTTTTATAAAACCCGTTGAGTCAAAAATAAAGAATATTAAAACCAATTATTTAGCTACTTTAACACGGCTTGGACGGATTACTTTACCATGAAACTTATAACCTTTTTGAATTTCTTCTATTATTGTTCCTTCTGCCTTGTTTGACTTAACTTCTCCAACAGCTTCGTGAAACTCTGGATTAAATCGTTCTCCTAATGCCTTAATTTCTTCCAAACCATTGGTTTTTAAAATACTTTTTAGTTGATTATAAATTTGAAAAAGCCCTTCGTCCTTACTGTGTTTTAAAGCCTCTTCAAAACTATCTAAAACTGGTAAAATTTCTAAAATCAAATTTTCATTGGCAAATTTGTAATAATCTGCTATTCGTCTCTCTTGCTCTTTTTTAAAATTTATTAAATCCGCTTTAGCTCTTTGCCATCCTTCTAAATACTCGTTTTTTTCTTTTTGACAAAGCTTGAGTTTTTCCTTGAGTCTTTTAATTTTTTTCATTAAATCACCCCGTTCTTCGTTCTCTTCTTTAATATATTCTATTTCTTTTTGTTTTTTTTCTTTATTTTTATCTGCTACCATAATTCTTCTATATAATCTTTTACTTGATTAAGAAGACCTACATTCAACTCATAACGCATTCTGGTTGGTCCTAAAATAGCTAAAAGCCCATGCTTTTTTCGGGGCAACCGACAAGCTGTTACTATTAAACTTGTCTGCTTAAATTTTGCTAAAGGATTTTGTTTACCAATAAAAATCCTTGTTTCTTGAAAAGGAATTGCACTGAATATTTTTTCCATATATCTATCTACCTGTTCCACTAACCTTACTACACTCGTTAAAATCTCTGTATCTCTAAATTCGGGTTCTTTTAATAAATTAGAAAGACCAGCACAATGAAATTCTCTCAACTCTTTTATTCCTCCAAACGCTAAATTCTCTGACTCTTCAGCTAAAAAATGGGTTATTTCTCTCAGGGCATCCGAAAGATCTTTATCTTCCAAGGAAGAAATGATTTCTGTTAAATTTTTCCTCCTTTTTCTGCCCGCAAGATTTCTATTAATCTCCTGGAGATTTTTAATATAAAAATGGTAAGCTTTCTCTGTAGGAATTCGTCCAGCAGAGGTATGAGGTTGATATAGATACCCTTTTTCTTCTAACTCTTTCATTTCATTTCTTGCAGTAGCCGGACTAATATTTAAACCATAATGCGAAACCACAGCTTCAGAGCTTACTGCCTGAGCTGTATTTATATACTTCTGAATAATTGCCTTTAAAATTTGTTGTTGTCTCTCAGTCATATTTATATTGCTATTATTAGCACTCTATTGTCTTGACTGCTAATTTTATTATAATCACCCTAAAATACGATGTCAAGAGTAAAGCTCTAAAACCAAAATGTAACGAGGTCTTTCCTCGTTACATTAAGCTTTTTGTTATGATATTTAAATTATGCTATACTAAAAAATATGATAAAAGTTTATAACACGCTAACCCGAAAAAAAGAAATTTTTAAACCCTTTAAGGATAAAAAAATTGGGATGTATGTTTGCGGTCCCACGGTTTATGGTCCTAGTCATATTGGTCATGCCAGGACCTATATTTTATTTGATGTAATTAGAAGATACTTAGAATATCGAGGATATAAGGTCAAGTTCATTATGAACATCACCGATATCCATGATGACATTATAAAAGAAGCAAATAAACAAAAAACTACAATAAAAAGATTAGCAGATAAGTTTACAAAACTATTTTTAAAAGACCTTGATTCTTTAAAAATAAAAAAAGCCTTCAAATATCCTCGGGTTACCGAACACATAGGAGACATAATTAAAATGATAGACATTCTGGTTAAAAAAGGTTACGGCTATGTAACAGAGGATGGCGTTTATTTTGATGTGTCTAAATTTAAAGATTATGGAAAATTGTCTGGAATAAAATTAAAAAAAGAAATAACTGGCACTAGAGTACAAACTGATAAATATGAAAAAGAAGATGTTAGTGATTTTGCTCTCTGGAAATTCAAAAAAGACAATGAGCCATCTTGGAAAAGTCCTTGGGGTGAAGGAAGGCCTGGTTGGCACATTGAGTGTTCAGTAATGTCCCAAAAATATTTAGGAAAACAATTTGATATTCATGGCGGAGCTAAAGATCTAATTTTCCCGCATCATGAAAATGAAATTGCCCAATCAGAGGCAGCTACTGAAAAAAAACCATTTGTTCGTTACTGGCTCCACTCGGGCCTTTTAACAGTTAACGGACAAAAAATGTCAAAATCTTTAAAAAATTATATTGAAATTCCTCAACTCTTAAAAAAATATAAACCTGAGGAAATTCGTTTTTTTATGACCAGTGCTCACTATTCTTCTCCCCTTGATTATAATGAAATGGCAATCGAAAAAACAAAAAATAGCCTGGAACGACTAAATAATTTTATCAAAGAAGTTAAAAACGGCAAAAAAGATGATTTAAAATTAATTAAAAAAACCAAGAAAGAATTTATTTCTGCTATGGATGATAACTTTGACACTGTTAAAGCATGGGGGGTTATCTTTTCTTTTGTTAAACAATGCTACAAAAAAAATATTGGCGGTAAAAAAACTTATCAATTGCTAAAAGAAATTAATGAGATTTTTGAAGTATTTGATCTCGGACCAGAAACAATACCCCAAAAGATTTTGTCTTTAGTTAATCAACGGGAAAAATACCGAAAAGAGAAAAACTGGGCAAAAGCTGATAACCTTCGAGAAAAGATTAAAAAACTTGGTTATTGGGTTGAGGATACAAATAAAGGCCCAAAGATTAAAAAAATCTAATATTCAAAATATTACTTTAATCCTCTCTGCCCGCTCCAATGAAAATTACCCTCGCGGGCTTTTATTAATTATTTTTTCTAACAAACGAAGACTTCTAACAAAAAACATTCCTCGTTACATTTTGGTTATTGTTCCTTGATTGTTGGATAATGTAACGAGGTCTTTCCTCGTTACACATTAGTCATTAGACATTAGGATTTGATTAGGTCAATTAGACATTAGACATTAGACATTGTTTGTATCTTATTTCTTATTTCTT